>PMCP01000121.1 GCA_003155415.1 Gammaproteobacteria bacterium
ATTTCCGGCGTGTCCCGCGAGGGGCCCTCCGCGCACGCGTTCACGCCGGCGGCTCGTCACGGGGTCAAACCGTACAAGGACGTCTCCCGTCCGGCCCGGCTAAACCAGATCGATATCCGCGATCGCGAGCCAAGTGAAGAACACGAGCACGCCAACGAGCGCAATGACGGTCGGCCAGCGATTCCGAAACTGGGCCCCCACCCACGCCGTCCGCCCGTTCATGATGATCAACGTCAGCGCCAACGTAGGAAAAATATACGCGCCGATGACGGTATAGATCTTCTGAACCTCGCGGAAGCTCATGAACAGCCCGATCATCGGCACGAACGCGAGCACGATCAGGAACGCCCGATACGGCTTCGCGCGCGTATCGACGGCCACCGGCGCGCCCCGCTCCGTCGTCAGCAATCGCCAGCTATCCGCGAATAGATAAGGTGCGGCCTGCCACACGCCGAGCAGGCTGCTGAACACCGTGCCGAACGTCCCGATCAGGAATACCCACCTACCGGCCGGGCCGAGCACCACGCCGATCTGGTTCGAGAGCGACACGAGCAAGCCCGTGCCCTCGCCCTCCACGTGAATCGTGCCGCCCACGATCATCATCGCGATGCCGAAGACCGCCGTGATCAGGTAGCTCGCGCCGAGATCGATGCGGCACGCGCGCAGATCCTCGCGGCCGTTGCGGCCGGCCTCGCGCATCCAGTACCCGTACGACAGCACCGTCAGCGTGCCGCCGAGGCCGCCGATCAGCGCCACCGTCCATGTGATCGCCGTGGCATCGACACGCGGAATGCGCGGCACGAACAAGCCTTCGAGCACGGCGCCGGTGCCAGGCCAGAAGAAGAACGCCGCGACGACGACCATCGCGAACATCGTGCCGATGCAGATCCGCATCACGATCTCGAACGCGTGGAAGCCGCCCCACAGCACGAGCGCCACGCCGACGAGGCTCGAGATGACGCCGAACGCGATCTTGCCGTCGCGCGCATCGGCGAACACGGGGAATATCGCGTGCAGCGTGGCGCCGTTCGCGCTCATTTGCGCCGAGCCGACGAAAAACGACCACAGCAAGAGATAGAGAAGGAACACGCCGATCACACCGCGGCCGAAGCGATGCGCCACGCCCTCGAGCAGCGTGTCGCCGGTCGCGAGCTGCCAGCGCGCGAGGCCTTCCGTGACGACGAATTTCAGGAACGCTGCCACGAGCGCGGCCCACAGCACCGCGGTGCCGAGCAGATCGCCGACGAAACTGGCCGTCGCGAGATCGCCGCCGCCGACGCCGGTCGCCGCGAGCAGCAGACCCGGCCCGAGCAACGCGAACAGTGATCGTGACTTCGGTGCTGCAGACATAGTTTGAGGCGAAAACGACGCGACGTAGTCCGAAAGTACCATGCCCGAAATCCGTTGCGGTAGCGCGGCAGCCACGGCGGGTAACCAACATGGGATGCGAACACGACCGCATTGAAACCGCGCGCCCGGGAGAATGGATCTCGCTTATGCGCGGAGGGACCCGATGTTACGAGCCATCATGTTGCGCTTTGTTTTGCCGATCGCGTTGCTCGCCGCCGCCGTCGCAATCCTTGGCATGCCGCTAATCGAGTCTCTGGTCAGGCACTGGTTCAGCCCTGGCGCGGACCAGACCGTGGCTCGCAACTTCCTGGTGGTGTTCGTCGTGCTGTCCGTGATCGCCATTGCGCTCGTGGCCGCCGGCGCGGTGTGGATATTGGTTCGGCGTTGGGCGACGCTTCTGATCCGTGATATCCGCGGGAAAAAATACCTCGACGATGCCGAATCGCCTCGCTTTTCGATACCTATTTTGACGCAGGTGCGCGCGGCGCTGCGCGAGGCGGAGCAGAAACAACGTCTCGAGCTCGACTACACCGAAAACTGGACGCCGCAAGCCTTGCGGCATGTCGTGGAGCATTACCTGCAATCGCCGCAAATTATCGTAGCCTCGAACCGCGAACCCTACAGCCACGAGCGCGACGCGGCGGGCAACGTGCGCGTGCAGGTTCCAGCGAGCGGCATGGTCACGGCGCTCGAGCCCGTCATGCGCGCGTGCTCCGGAACCTGGGTTGCACACGGCAGCGGCTCGGCGGACCACGACGTCGTCGACAAGCACGACCGCGTTCAGGTGCCGCCCGACTCTCCTTCTTATACGTTGAAGCGCGTGTGGCTCTCGGAGGAGGAAGAGGAAGGCTACTACTACGGCTTCGCGAACGAAGGGCTATGGCCCCTGTGCCACCTTGCGTACGTGCGGCCGGCGTTTCGCGAAAGCGACTGGCGCACGTTCGAATCGGTCAATCGCAAGTTCGCCGCGGCAGTGTGCGCCGAGGCCACCGGCGAGCGCCCGCTGATACTGGTTCAGGATTTCCACCTCGCGCTGCTGCCGCGGTTGATCCGCAACAAAAAACCACGAGCGACGATCGCAGCGTTCTGGCACATCCCGTGGCCAAATGCCGAGGCGTTCGGCATCTGCCCGTGGAAAACCGAGATGCTCGAGCAAATGCTGGCCGCGGACATCCTCGGTTTCCATACTCGGCATCACTGCCAGAACTTCCTCGCGAGCGTCGATCGCTACATCGAATGCCAGATCGACTACGAGCGCATGACGGTGACGGCCGGGCGGCATGTCTGCCAGGTGGCGCCCTATCCGATCTCCATCGAGTGGCCGCCGGCCGTGCTCGCACGCGTACCGGACGTGGCGACTTCACGCACGCACATCCGCGCCGAGTACGGCATTCCCGAGCACGTCACCGTGGGAATCGGCGTGGAGCGTTGGGACTTCACGAAGGGAATTCTGGAACGGTTTCAGGCTATCGAGGCGCTGCTCGACGCGAATCCGCGAATGCGGGGGCGCATCATGCTGCTCCAAGTCGCCGCTCCCTCGCGTAGCAAGCTTGCGGCTTATCAACACTTGCAGCAGCAAACACGCGCGGAAGCCGAGCGGATCAACACGCGTTTCGCGACCGATGCGTGGCGCCCTATCGTGCTGATCGATTCGCACCAGGAACCGGCGCGAGTGTTCGAGCTTTATAGGGCCGCGGACTTTTGCATGGTGAACAGCTTGCACGACGGCATGAACCTCGTGGCAAAGGAGTTCGTGGCCGCGCGTGACGATGAAGATGGCGTGTTGATCTTGAGCAGCTTTGCCGGCGCGTCGCGCGAGCTCGTCGAGGCGCTGCTGGTGAATCCCTTCGATGTCAGCAACACGGCCGATGCAATTCAAGCGGCGGTCGACATGCCGCGCAGCGAACGCCGTGAACGCATGCAGCTGATGCGACGCACCGTCAAGGAAAACAACGTGTATCGCTGGGCCGGCAAGATGCTGATCGACGCGGCGCGCATCCGCCAGCACCAGGCTCTGCGGCGATCGAATAGGCTTGCCAACGCGTTCGCGAGATCTGCGTGAGGCCGCCGAACGCTACCAGCGCTGAAGATTTGGCCGAAAGTCGATTGCGAGCGCCGCATCGTAGTAGCGCAGCGTGGCAGCCCACGGCGGCGTGAGCTCATCGAGGCGCTTGCGGTCCTCGTCGGTGACGCGCACGCTCGCGGCGCCTAAGTTGTCGACTACCTGCTCGAGCGTGCGCGGCCCCACGATCGGCGCCGTGATGCCCGGCTGCGCCGCGTTCCACGCGAGGGCGAGCTGCGATGGCGTGCAGCCCTTCTCCTTCGCAAGCGCAACGACGCCTTCGATCACGTCGAACGCGGCCGGCGTGGCAGGCCTGCCGAAGTTGTCCTTGCCGCCGTTCCAACGCCCCGCGGCGCTCTGATCGTCGCGGCGATACTTGCCCGTGAGCAACCCGCCGCAGAGCGGCGCCCACGGCATCAGCGCAATGCCGAATGTTTGGGCCATCGGGACGATCTCGCGCTCGGCCGTGCGATCGAGCAGGTTGTACGCCATTTGCTCGGACACGAAGCGGTTCGTTCCGAATTCCTTCGCGGCCCAGAGGCCTTCGACGATCTTCCAGCTCGGAAACATGCTGGTGCCGATGTAGCGCACTTTGCCGGCGCGGATCAGATCGTCGAGCGCGCGTAACGTTTCGTCGATGGGAATGTCGGGCTGCGCACGGTGCAACTGATACAAATCGATCCAGTCCGTACCCAACCGCTCGAGCGAAGCGTTGCACGCCTCGATGATGTGCCGCCGACTCAAGCCGCGGCCATTGAGATCCTTCTGGTCAACCGGAAAGAACGCCTTCGTAGCAAGCACGACGTTCGCACGCTTTCCGTTCGCCAGCGCCTTGCCGACGAACTTCTCGCTAGCGCCCGCCGAGTATGCGTTCGCCGTATCAATGAAATTGATGCCGGCATCGAGCGCGTGCTGAATGATCGCTACGGAATCCGCTTCATTCGTCTGGCGCCCAAACATCATGGCGCCCAAACAGAACTGGCTCACCTTGACGCCGGTACGCCCTAGATTCCGATATTCCATCCACCCCCCTCAACGTCGTCCCGGAGGGGTTCTCTGCACTCAGCGCAGCACCTCCGGGACGACATCACCCGCTACCGCCCGCCGATGAAATCGCCCTTACCGATCTGCACGCCGTTGTGCCGCAGGATTGCGTACGCCGTCGTGTAGTGGAAATAGAAGTTCGGCGTCACGAACTTCAGCAGGTAGTCCTTGCCCGTGAAGTTGAACGTGGCGTTCGGAAACTTGAGCTCGATCGCACGCGTCTCGGCGCCCTCGAACTGCGCCGGCTTGAATGACTTCAAGTGCGCGATGGTTTTGGCCACGCGCGCGTGCAGATCGGCGAAGGTCGCTTCGTCGTCCGCCCACTTCGGCGGATCCATGCCGGCGAGACGGCTCGCGCCGCCCTTGGCCTGATCCGTCATGATCTGAATCTGAACCTTGAGCGGCAGCATGTCCGGCGCAAGCCGGCCACTGATGAACACAGACGGGTCGATCTTGCGGGCCGCGACATCGGCCTCGGCCTTGCTCAGCACCTTGTCCAGGCTCTCGAGCATTTGGGTGAACGGGGGAACGAAAATATCGTAAATGGAAATAGCCACGGGTTGACCTCTTAGGGTTTCTTTGTAAGTGAGCGGACATCGCCGGGAACCCCCAAGCGATGAGGGCGCCATCATAAGAGCGAAGCGCGGTCCGGGATAGGGGCGGCCGAGGGCGCACTGCCCCGCAACGTTTCGTAGGTGTGACGCGCGAAGCCAACACCCGCCTCGGTGTAGTAGTTGTAGCTCACGTCGCAACCGGCCGCGATGATTGGCGCGTATTCCTCAGGGTACAAATGCGTGGCGCTCAGGAGCCCTTTGAACCCGCGAGCGCGTAACGCGCGCGCCGTCGCGATCTTTGCCTCGAGGTCGGGCACCGCCAGCATGATCGCGCGCAGCCGGTCCAAGTTCAGCAGCTGCCAGAAGCTCGGGTCCTCGGTGTCGGCGTACGCCACGCGACGCCCTTCGCGGATGTTCGACTCGATCTTCGCGGGGTCGCTGTCGATGCCTACGATGTTCTCGTTCTGCTGGCGCAGGTACTCGTAAGCGCCCGAACCGACGCGGCCCATGCCAACGACGAGAATCTCGGCACTGCCGAGCGAGATCGGCTCATCGTCGGGGTGTCGCTTGTCACGCTCGAGTTTCTCGAGCCACGGCGCGAGCATGCGATACAGCTCCTGGGCGAATGCGTTCAGCGGCGCGGCCGCCACGAACGATAGACCCACGGTCAGCGCCGCAACGACGAGCCATTGTTGATCGATGAAATGATTCGTGACCTCCACGTCGGCCACGATCAACGCAAACTCGCTGTACGTGGTCAAACTCACGGCGGTGAGGAAGCTCGTGCGTGCCCGCAACCCGGAGGCTACCAGCAGCAAGAAGAACAAGGTGCCTTGCACGGGCAGGAACAGCAGCAACCACAGCGCGGTGCCCAGCGCCTCCCACGTCGGCGGCCCGCTGAACCCTATGCTCAAGAAAAAGCCAACGAGGAACAGCTCCTTCAAACCCCACAGCACGCCAGTCAGCTCCTCCGCACGCCGGTGATCGGCCAGCATGGCGCCGAGCAGCAACGCACCGAGCTCGGCGCTCAAACCGAAGCGCGCGAACAGCTCGCCGCCGCCGAGCGCGAGCCCAGCGCCGAACAGCACCAGGAGCTCGCCGTGGCCACAGTAGTCGAGCACCTTGGCGATCACGGGCCGCGTGAGCGGCAACAGCAGCAACAGCAGTGCATAGGGGGACGGCGTCTCGATGCTGACCACGCCGAGCAGCACGACCGCCACGATGTCCTGCACGATCAGGATGCCGATCGCGACCCGGCCGTGAACGGACCGCAACTCGCGATTGCCCTCGAGCACCTTCGCCGCGAGCACCGTGCTCGAGAATCCGAGCGCGAGCGCCATGACGATGGCCACGCTCCACGACTGGCCGGCCGTCCAATAGATGACTCCGGCACCGAGGATGCCGGTCACGAGCAGATGGACGAGGGCTGAGCCCCAGACCTCGTGACGCAGCAACGTCTTGATGCGCAGCTTGAGGCCTACGGCAAACAGGAGCAGCAACACGCCGGCGTGTGCCAGGTCGGCAAGCCAGGGCGCCCGTTCCACACCGAGCGCGCCGAACAAAAAGCCGGACGCAAGAAAACCGACGAGAGGCGGCAACCCGATCCGCCATGCGAACAGACCGAGCAACAATGCTCCACCGATTCCGATGCCGACCATGCGCCGACCTTACTCGAAGTACTTTGCCTTCGCACCCGATCGGCAACTCGTGTGTGGTTTGAGAAGTCCGTCTCCCGGGCCACGCACGAGTCGAGTAGGATGCGGTTAAAAGAACCATCGCACGGCGCAGCGATGACGAACCTCGGCGGACCGGAGCCCAGATGGATCGTATACAGGACTGGTGGTCACAGCTCGTGACCGTGCTCCGCGAGACGCTCGCGGACGTCGTCATGTACGTCCCCGTCGTGCTGAAGGCCGGCGCCGTGATGGTGCTCGGTTGGGTCGCGGCGCTGCTGATTCGCATGCTGGTGCGGCGGGCGCTCCAGAGCATGGACTGGGTGTTCGCGCACTTCCTTGCCCGCTCGAGCGGACGTTCGGAGGTGTTGACACGCGCGACGAGCCAGGCCGTCGCCACCGTCGTATTCTGGATCGTGCTGCTGGTGTTCGCCGCGAGCGCGCTGCGGATCCTGGGCGGCGCGTTGTTCGAGGACTGGACCAAGAGCCTGCTCGGCTATCTGCCCTCTGCCATCGGCGGCGTGATCATCATCGTGCTCGGCTTCACGGGCGGCGCACTCGCGCGCAACATCCTCGAGCAGGCATCACTGGGGCTCGGCGTTGGCCAGAGCAGCTTGCTCGGGCGGCTCGCGCAGGCGGTGCTCGTGCTCGCGGGCATCGTGATCGGCATCGATCAGCTCGGCGTCAACGTCAATTTCCTTATTCAGCTCACCACCGTCACGGCGGCAGCCGTGTTCGGCGGCATCGCGCTCGTGTTCGCGCTCGGCACCCGCCAGCACCTTGCGAACCTGATCGGCGCGCACTACGCGCGTAAGCACTACGCACCCGGCGACCATGTGAAGATCGGCGCGTTCGAAGGCCGCGTCCTCGAGATCAGCGACGGCTGTGTCTTCATCGAAACCGAGCAGGGCGACGTCTCGGTGCCCGGTGAGCACTTCACTCAACAGCCGTTCGTGAAGCTGCGAAAAGCCCCATGAGCGGCCGCGAGCAGCTCGTCGACGCGTACCTGCGGCTGCACCCCGAAGGCGCGGCCCAGTTGCTCGAGTCGCTGCCAGTGGAACAGGCCAACGCGGTGTTGGCCGCCGTCGATATAGCAACCGCTGCGCCTGTCTTGGGCCACATGCTGCCGACGCACGCGGCGCGCTGCGTCGAGCTGCAACTGCCACACGACAGCGCACTGCTGCTCGAGAAGCTCGGCAGCCAGGAATCCGTCGCCGTGCTGCGCCATCTGCCGAACGAGCTGCGCGAATCCGTGCTCAGTTGCATGGGGGCGCAGTGGCTCATGGCATTCAAACTGCTGCTCTCGTACCCGACGAACACGGTCGGCGCATGGGTCGAACCGCGTGTGTTGACGTTGCCCGACGACTGCAACGCTGGCGAAGCGCGCGAGCGCATCGCACGCAGCGACCAGGTGAATCAGGCGCGCATCTACGTGCTCGACCGTTCGCGACGCCTCCGCGGCGCCATCCGCGGCCTCACGTTGCTGCAGGTGCCGCACCGGAAACTGCTCGCATCGATCTTGGAGCCGGCCGAAGCGCTGTGGGCGCGCGAGCTGCTCGTAACGGCGCAGGAACACCGCGCATGGGAGCGATTCACGGAAGCGCCGGTCGTGAATCGCGACGAGGAATTCATTGGCGTGATTTCGTACGCCGACCTGCGCAAGGCATACCGCCACAGCCTGCACGCGGGCAACGCGGCAAACGATCGCGAGATTGCCGAGGTCACGGAGTTGATCGCGATCAGTGCTGGCAGCCTGTGGCAGAGCATCGGCGAGCTCATGCGCACGGATCGGCGGCGGTAACGGCCATGGACGAGGCCATCCGCACATTCGCCCTCGATCGCGTGAACCGGCAGTTCCTGCTCGAGCACCCCGCACAGGCCGCGGACGTGATCGACGGGTTCGGCAAGTCGGCCGCCGTGGAGCTACTGGCGGAGAACGATCCCGACGCGCTCGCACGCATCTGGCGTTACCTCTCGCCCGCGCGCATCGACGAGATCGTGCCCGAGGTGCCGGAGAAGCTGCTGAAGCAGGTGCTGCACTCGGTCGACCCCGCGGCGCTCGCGATGTCGCTGCTGCGGATTTCCGATGCGTCACGCGACCGTTGTCTCGAGTTGCTGCCGAAGCGTGTGCAGGCCGAAGTGCGGCGACTCATGGATTACCCGCCGGGCTCGGCCGGGCGAGTGATGGACTCGCGCGTGCCGAGCTTCCGCGGCGAGCAGCCGGCCGGCGTCACGCTCGAGCAGCTTCGCGTGAGCAAGCCGAAAGACCTGCGGCAGCTCTTCATCGTCGACTCCGAGCGGCGCCTGCTCGGCACGGTCGAGCTCCAGGATCTTTTGATCGCGGAACCGACGGACGCGTTGAAGGAAATCGCGCGGCCGCCGACCGCTGCCGTTTCGCCCTTCGACGATCGCGACGAAGTGGCCGAAAAGCTGCGCAGCTCGCACCTCGACATGTTGCCCGTGATCGATATTCACGGCCGGCTCATCGGCGGTATCCGCCACGATGCACTGCTGAAAACCCTCGAGGAAGCGGCATCGATCGACATCCAGATGATGGTGGGCGCCGGCCGCGAAGAGCGCGCGCTCTCCGCGCCGCAGTTCGCGATTCGCAAGCGGCTGCCGTGGCTTCAGATCAACCTCGCGACGGCGTTCCTCGCGGCGGCCGTCGTCGGCCTCTTCGAGGACACGATCGCGAAGTTCACGGCGCTCGCGGTGCTCATGCCCGTGGTCGCCGGTCAATCCGGCAACTCGGGCGCGCAGGCGCTCGCCGTGACGATGCGCGGCCTGGCGCTTCGCGAGATCTCCACACGGCACTGGTTCCGCGTGGTGTTCAAGGAAGCGTACACCGGCATCGTGAATGGCTTCGCGATTGCGGCGACGACGGCTGTCGGCGTCATGATCTGGAGCAAGAGCCCGGGGCTCTCGCTCGTGATTGCGATTGCGATGGTGATTTCCATGGCGATCTCAGGCATCGCCGGCGCCGTGATCCCGATTGCGCTGACGCGCCTCGGGCAAGACCCGGCGCAGTCGTCGACGATCGTGCTAACCACCATCACCGACGTGACGGGGTTCATGTCGTTCCTCGGCACCGCAACGCTGCTGTCGCAACTGCTGTAGCGCGTCGGGCGTACACGTAGTCTCATAGGACTGCTGCGCCGATAAGTTGACGGCTTGCTGCGCGGCGGCCGCTGATGCATCGTGGGCGAATGGCTCGCCGCTCCAAGGAAGATAGCGCTCGACGTTCCGCACGCCCGCACCGGCTTCGGAACTTCCTGTTCGGTGCGGCGGCAGGCGCCTTCGTGCTCGCCGTGCTGTATGCGGGCTTCACTGCCATGACAGTCGGCGCTCAGTTCGAGAGCCGGCGCTGGGATGTTCCGGCCCAGGTGTATGCCGCGCCGCTCGAGCTGTACGCCGGCCGGGCGCTGCCGCAGGACGACCTCGTGGCAGAACTGAAGCGACTCGGCTACCGCGAAGACCCGCGACTGCCCGCACCCGGCACGTATCGCGTCGGCCTGGGCCGCGCGGAAGTCTCGACGCGCGGCTTCGACTTCGCCGGCGATATGGAGCCTGCGCGGCTCGTGTCGATCGCGTTCGCGGGTGGACGCATCACGGGTTTGCGCGACAAGCAGGGCAAGGATGCCGCCATCGTGCGCTTGAATCCGCTGCTGATAGGCAGCTTGTTCGCGGCGCATGGCGAAGACCGCCTGATCGTCCCGCCGCAGCAGATTCCGCCGCAACTGCCGGCCATGCTGAAGGCCGTCGAAGACCAGCGCTTCGACACGCACCACGGCGTAGACCCGCTCGCCGTGCTGCGTGCGATGTTCGTGAACGTCACGTCGGGTGGAATTCGCCAGGGCGCGAGCACGCTGACACAGCAACTCGTGCGCAGTTACTTCCTGTCGAACGACCGGACGTGGGAACGCAAGGTGCGCGAGGCGCTGATGAGCATCTCGCTCGAGATGCGCTACAGCAAAGACGACCTGATGTACGCGTACGTCAACGAGATCTATCTCGGTCAGGACGGCGCGCGCGCAGTGCATGGGTTTGGGCTCGCAAGCCAGTTCTATTTCGGCAAGCCGCTCGGCGAGCTCGAGCTGCATGAGCTTGCTCTGCTCGTGGCGGAAGTTCGCGGGCCCACCTACTACGATCCGCGCCGACATCCGGATCGCGCGCGCGAACGCCGCAACTTCGTGCTGCAGCGAATGTTGGACGAAGGTCTCGCGACCAACAAAGACGTGCAGGCCGCGGCCGAGCACGATCTGGGTCTCGTCGACAGCACGCGCCGCAGCGCAACGCAGTCGGCGTTCCTGGGATTGGTGCGCCGCCAACTCTCGAGCGAATACAAGCGCGACGATCTCGAGCGCACGGGCCTGACCGTGCTCTCGACGCTCGACCCCAGCGTGCAGACCGCGGCCGAGCGCGGACTCGACACCGGCATCACGGCGCTCGGCAAGAAGGCCGAGGCGTTCGAAGGCGCCGTCGTAGTCACGAACCCGCAGACGGGCGAAGTGCAGGCCATCGTCGGCGGCCGGAAGGCCGACTACGAAGGTTTCAATCGTGCACTGGATGCCCGCCGCCCGATCGGCTCACTGATCAAGCCCGCCGTGTATCTGGCTGCGCTCGAGTCCGGCCGCTACACGCTCGCGAGCGTCATCGATGACGCGCCGATCGAGGTGAAACTCCAGAACGGCACCACCTGGCTGCCCGCCAACTTCGACGACCGCGCGCATGGCGAAGTGCCGCTCGTGCGCGCGCTGGCCGAATCGCTGAACATGGCCACGGTGCGGCTTGGGCTCGACGTGGGGCTCGAGCCGATTGCCGATGTGCTGCAACGGCTCGGGCTCTCGCAAAAACCGAAGCTGTATCCTTCGATGCTGCTCGGCGCGCTCGCCCTCACACCGCTCGAAGTGGCACAGATGTACAACACGCTCGCGAACGGCGGTTTCCGCGTTCCGCTGCGCGCCGTGCGCAGCGTGATTGGCGACGACGGCAAACTGCTGCAGCGCTACGACATCGAGATCTCGCAGGCGAGCGACCCCGCGTACGTGTATGCGCTGAATCAGGCGCTCGTACAGGTCATGGAGCGCGGCACGGGCCGCACGGTGCGCATGCAGTTGCCCGCCGACATGGTCGTGGCCGGCAAGACCGGCACCTCCGACGACTTGCGTGACAGCTGGTTCGCCGGCTTCACGAACGATCACCTCATCGTCACGTGGATCGGCACCGACGACAACAAACCGACGGGCCTTACGGGGTCATCCGGCGCCGCCAGAATCTGGGGCGGCGTGGTGCACGCGCTCGAAGCGTCGTCGTACACGGCCCCCGCGCCCGATACGGTGGCCGATGAATGGATCGACTACCTCACCGGCCAGCCAGTGGCGGAGCATTGCGAGAACGCGCTCGCCATTCCCGTGCCGGCGGACCAGCCGATCGAGCATCCGTTCGGTTGCAACGGCGAGACCGGTTTCGGTGCGCGAATCAAAAGCTGGTTCCGGGGCGACGGCCGATGAGCACAATATCGTTCGCGAGCGCGCGTAATCTTTTCGTCGCGTCGTTGTGCGTCGCAGGCGCCGCGTGCACGTCGTTGCAGCCGACCGCTTCGCGGCCGAGTCTGCCGCCCGTTACCGCACCATCAGCGCCGAGCCCGAGCCCGGCGCCGGCTTCGCCGCCGAACTCGCAACCTCTTCCGCCGCCGAACGTACCGCAGTCGGTGCCGCCAGCGTCGCGCAGCTCCACTGCGCCATCGCGGCCGCAAAGCGATGCGAGCGGCGCAAGCGGCGCACTGCTGGCGCAGGCTCGCGACGAGCGTGCCGCGGGTAGCCTCACGCAGGCCACGGCCTCGATAGAGCGCGCGCTGCGGCTCGATCCGAACAACGCGGAGCTCTGGGTCGAGCGCGGCGAGCTCGCGCTTCAGACCGGCAATGCGGCACAGGCTGGCACGATGGCGCGCAAGGCGCTGTCGCTCGTCGGCACGAACAGCACCGTCTCCGCGCGCGCCCAGCGCCTGCTCCAGGCGGCGACCGCGCGCTGACGCGCCGCGCCCGTTCGAATGGCGCGAACGCAGTTCTCGAAGGATCCCGTCGTCGATCGCGCACTACGCCACTCCGTGCGCGACGGCATGGCGTACTCGGTGCAGGTCGGCGCCGGCGAAACCTACTTCTCTGCGTTCGCGCTTTTCCTGCGAGCCACCGCACCGCAAGTCGCGTTGATCAGCACGTTGCCGCAGCTGTTGGCGTCGTCCGCGCACGTTTTCTCGGCGTGGGCCGGGCAACATTTCAGCAGGCGACGCATCGTCATCGTCGGCTGTCTGTTGCAGGCGCTGCTGTGGTTGCCGATTCTGCTCGTGCCTGTGCTCGCACCGGGCCACGCGATCGCCGCACTCCTGGTGCTGTTCGCCCTGTACTACAGCGCAAACAACCTCACCACGCCGCAGTGGACCAGCATCATGCGCGATCTCGTGTCGGAGCGGCGACGCGGCCGGTATTTCGGCCACCGCACGAGGCTCACGACGATCGCGACGTTCATGAGCCTCGTCGCCTGCGGCGTGCTCCTGCACGAGCTCGACGCGGCCGGGCACACATACTTCGGGTTCGTGCTGATCTTCCTGATCGCGTTCGCCGCTCGAATGACCTCGGCGTACCACCTCACGTTTCTGCACGAGCCGCCCTCGCACGGCCCCGGCCCGGACATGCACATCGAGAAGTGGTGGCGCAGTCTGAAATCCACGGGGGCAATCGGCTTCTCGACGTACGTAGCGTTGATGAACGCGGCTGTCGGCCTATCGTCACCCTTCTTCACGGTATACATGCTGCGCGACCTTCATCTCTCATACCTCGAGTTCACGGTGCTGTCCGGCGCAAGCGTATTTGTGCAATTCCTGATGCTCGGCACATGGGGGCGCATCGCAGACGTGTATGGAAACAGGCTAGTGCTGATCGTCACGAGCATCTCGTTGCCGATCGTGCCTGCAGTCTGGATTCTGTCCGACGACTTCTGGGCTCTTCTGCTGTTTCAGGCGCTCTCGGGCTTGAGCTGGTCCGGATTCACGTTGGCGACGGGCAATCTTCTCTACGAAGTGGTACCGCGCACGCGGCGGGCCGCCTACGTGGCATTTCACAACGTTGGCACTGCGGCTGGTGTGTTTACGGGCGCCATGCTCGGCGCGGCGCTCGAGCAAGTGCTGCCGCAAGGCACGGTGTTGCTCGACGAGCCGCGCGCCCGCAGCAACCTGCTGTACATCTTCGTGATCTCAGGCGCGTTGCGTGGCCTGGTCGCGCTTTTCCTGCGCGGCCGCGTGCGCGAGTTGCGTAAGCCGCGCAGGGAAATCACGCCGCATGCGCTCGTGATGCGGATCACTGGCTTCAACGCTATGCTCGGTGTCATCTACGACTTCATCGGCCGGCCGGCCTCGGAAGCCGAAGAACGCGACGAGACGGCCGCCGAGGACGTATCGCAACCGCCTCGCAGCGGCGACAATGCGCCCTGAGTACGCACGGAACGACAGATGGCCGACAAGAACCAGAGCGAAGATCGGCTCGATGAGCTGCGCGAGGCCTTCGACTATAACGACCGCGACAACGACGGACGGATCGAGCCGGAAGAGTTCGTGACCATGCTCGACGAGCTCGAGGCCAACATGTCGGCGAAGGAAGCGAAGATCGGCTTCCAGGACATCGACACGAATGACGACGGCCTGATCGATTTCGGCGAGTTCGTGGCGTGGTGGACCGAGGACTGACGCTGCACGAGTCGCAAGCCGCGCCGGCCGTGCTGATGGTGCGGCCGGCCCGATTCGGCCCCAACGCAGAAACCGCCGGCTCGAACTTCTTTCAGCGCACCGCGGAGCGGCTCGCCGATGACGCGGCAAATGCGCTGCGCGAGTTCGACGCGCTAGCGCTCGCACTGGCACGCACCGGCGTGCACGTACTTCAGTTCGCCGGCCAACGCGACGCCGCGTTGCCGGACGAAGTCTTCCCGAACAACTGGCTGAGCCTGCACGCGGATGGCACGGCCGTGCTGTATCCGATACTCGCACCGATCCGCCGCCGCGAGCGCCGCACGGACGTGCTCGCGGCCCTTCGCGAGCAACGCGGCTACCGCATCGACCGCGTGGTGGACCTCACGCACTTCGAGAACCGCGGCGAATTCCTCGAAGGCACAGGCAGCCTCGTGTTGGACCGGCCACGACACATCGCTTACGCGTGCCTCTCACCGCGCACGCACGCTGCTCCGCTCATGGAGCTCGGTCGCGCGCTGAACTACGAGACGGTCCCATTCCGCGCGGTCGATCGCGCGGGGCGGCCGATCTATCACACGAATGTGCTGCTCGCGATCGGCACGCGCTTCGCGGCGCTGTGCACCGCCGCGATTGCGGATACAACCGAGCGCCGCGCGGTGGTGGCACGTTTGGAAGATACGGGCCACGAAATATTGGATTTGAGCTTCGATCAGCTCGAAGCATTCGCAGGCAATCTGCTCGAGCTCAGCGGTAGCCACGGCCCGGTCATCGCGCTCTCGGCGACGGCACTCCGCTCGTTGAACGCTGGCGCGCGGCACATCCTGGAAAGGAACGGCGAGCTGGTAGTGGCCGACGTCGCAACGATCGAGCGCATCGGCGGCGGCAGCGTGCGCTGCATGCTTGCCGAAGTCGCGTTACCGAGCGCGCGCTAAATCAAGAGAGATCTTCTCTTCGACTACTCGCGGGCGTGCAGGAGGTTGCCGCCCCAGATCTCCTGGTAGCTCAGCTTGCCGGCATGCACGAGCCGCGCGTCCAAGTTGGTGCGGCCGTAGCCCGTGACTTCGTACAGCATTTCGAACGAAGGCGGCTCCGTGCTCTTGGCGTCGGGCCGGGCCTGCTCAATGCTCTTCATGAACATGGGGTCCGATAGCGCGTGCGCGGCCTGCATCATGCCCGCATCGCGCGTGCCGGTCACAATCACGAACTGGTTGCCGCCGGGGCCCGGAAACGTGGAGATCAAGGCGTAGTCGCGGTAATTGCGATTGGCTTCCGGCATGCCGGCCTCGCTCGCATACATCTCGTTCGTCTCAGTGTTACGCAGCTCATCGTACGTGTAGCCAATGGCGAGGCTCGATGAAGCGAACACGAAGTCTTCGAGCTTACCCAGGCCGCTGATGTAGCCGAGATACACGATGTGACTCGACTTCAGATCGGCATCGCTCATATCGGACATCGACACGACGTGCACGGGCTTCGTGGCCGTGTACAGCACGCGCAGCACGTCCACGAGCGCGAACGCGCTGCCCGTCGGCAGATACGTCAGATCGAGATTCATGTACTTCGTCGCGAGCTTCGGATCGTGCTTCATGAGCTCGTCTAGCTCGGCCCGCGAGCCGACGTTGAAGTCGCGGACGAGGCGCTCGACGTCGCCGTGCTCGTCGCGCTCGCCGAAGATGTAATAGTCACCGACGACGACGAGAATCGGCATGTCGTCGTCGAGCAGGGGTTTCCAGATGGGCGAAGCAGCGATTGCGGCGGCGCTGGGCGGTGCGTGCTCGCGGCTCACCGCAACACCGAGCCCGATGAGAACGCCCAGCACCAGAATGCCGAGCATCGCGCCCACAGCTACCCAACGCGGGCGGGCCGCACGCGCCACCGCGACGACCTCAGGCGCAGCAGCCACCGGTGCCGTCTGCGCGGGGCTGTCTGGCGCGGTGACGACCGCCGCAGCGACGGGCTGGATAGCCGGCGTGCCCGGCGTTAGCGAAACGCGGTACTCGCCACGCGCCAACGCGATCTGCTGCGGCTCTGCACGCCCGTCGGCGGCGTAGTAGTGCTCGAGCTTCTGCCGCAAGTTGTGCGCGTACACGCGCACCATCGAGTCCTGGCTTGGATCGAAGTCGGCGCCCTTGCCGAATACTTCCATCGCAATCTCGAGTTCTTTAGGAGCGCGACCCTCGGCGGCACAGTCGACGAGAAATTCGAGCAGCCGTGTGTACGAACGCGACCGACCGAGCGCACCGCTCGACGCAATCTTCTGCGCCTGCTCGCGTAATGACTGTGCTTCTACCTGCATAGGGGGCGACGGCCATCGACGGCCGGACCACGGGAGCGCCACGGTAGCCGATCTTTAACCGTTAATATACGGCAGATAACTGCTCGTTTTTTCTGAAGAAAGCCCGGCCGCCGGCTTTGCGCGCCCGCTCGAGCCGGCGCGCACCGGAGTGCTGCACACCCGCCGCACCGACGCCAAACGCGCGCAAGTTCTACGCTGGGGTCTCGTTTTTTCGTATGCTTGGCGCTTTCTTGCGCCAAACAATGGGAGAACAACAAGTGAGAATCGGCCACGGGGGAATCCGCCCGACCCTAGCGATCGGAGCGGCATTGGTTCTGGTTTTCGGTGCCACAGGCTGCGCGCGCCAAGAAGCGCCGGCGCCCAAGGCAGCGGCACCCGCCGCGCCGGCGGCGGCACCCGCACCTGCGGCCGCAGCCGTAGAGCCGGTTCTTGATGGTCCGGACAAGCTCACGCATGGCCGCTATCTGGTCGAGACTGTCGCGGGTTGCGGCAACTGCCATACCCCCCACCTGGCGGATGGCTCGCTCGATCCGAGCAAGAAATTTGCCGGCGCATTCGTCATCAAAGAACCCGTGTTCGAGGCGTACGCCCGGAATATCACTCCCGACATGGAGACCGGCATCGGCGCTTGGTCGGAAGACGACATCGTGAACGCACTTCATAACGCTCAGCGGCCCGACGGAGCGTTCATGGGCCCGCCGATGTCGTTCGGCTGGTACCGGGGCATGTCCGACACCGACGCACACGCCATCGCGGCGTACATCAAGAGCGTGCCGGCCATTCGCAACGAGGTACCGAAGAGCACGTATTCGTTCCCGCTGACCGGCTACGGCCCGAAGATCACGAGCGTCGCCGACGTGCCGAAGACCGATCAGGTGAAGTACGGCGAGTACCTCGCCGGCCCGGTCGGCCACTGCATGGACTGCCACACGACGTACGTCATGGGCGTCATCGACATGAAGCAGCTCGGCCACGGCGGCAACGTGTACACGAAGCCGTTCATCTACGACTGGGCGGCCGTGTCGGCCAACATCACGTCGGACAAGGCTGCGGGCTTGGGCGACTGGAGCGACGACGAGATCAAGAAGGCAATCACGACAGGCGTCAGTCGCAACGGCCGGCCTCTTCTGCCGTTCATGCCGTATGGCCTGTACGCGAAGATGGAGCCGAGCGATCTGAATGCAATCGTCGCGTATTTGCGTTCGCTGCCGCCGCTCGGCGCTGGTCCCCCGCCGGCTGCGGAAGCGAAGTAGCCCTTACCGTCAGTCATGACACGACGCGGCGCGGTGCCTGAAGCACCGCGCCGCTGTCGTTTGGGGTGTCAGAATCGGGCCCGGCCGCCAGCGTCAGACGGCCGTGCGCTGAAGTTTCTTCGGTGGGCTCTGCGCGAAGCCAAACAGGCCGCGCGCTTTGATGACGGCCGCGACGGCCGGCGGCACCATCGACTCCCACTCCGTATTGTGCGGACCGATCTTGCTCAGCACGTCGTGTGAGTAGATGCCGAGATACTCGCGGTTGAAGTCGGTGAGCTGCACGATGCAGCCGCGATCGACGAGATAACCGAATAGCTGCCGCAGAGCGGGCGGCACCTGCAGGTTGTCGAGGGTGATGAGCTCGTGCGTCTGCTCGTCGATGTATGGGTAGACGAACAGCTTCAGGTTGTTCTTGAACAGGCGCCCGAAGCTCTCGAGGATGCCGCCCTCGAGCTTCGAGTAGTACTGCTCGTCGAAGATATCCCGTAGATTCAAGGCGCCCATCGCGAGCCCTATTGGGCGATTCGTATAGCGAAACAGATACGCCGCCAGCCGGTAGTACTCCACGTAGTCCGAGACCATGACGGTATGGCCCGTCGTCGCGAGCACGTCGGCGCGGCTCAAGAAGTCAGTGAGATCGACCTCGCCTTGCGCCATCAGATTGCGCATCGTGATTTCCATGATCGACACGGTCTCGGCAGGCTCGATGTCCGTCGTCACCTGCTCGAACCGACGCAGTGCGGCCGCTGCAAGATCCAGGTTCACATGAGTCACCGGGCGAAACCTGCCACGCGCCACGAGCACGGGCTTCTTGTACAACACCTCGGAAGGCTGCAGCACTTTGCCTCGCGCCGAGAACATAGCCGCGCCCGTAAGGCCGAGCTGCACGAGACGCAGGCTCAAAACGCGATTGTCGACGGTGGCGAATTCTTCGCCAGAGAAATCGATGAGATCGATCTCGATTCGGTTCGTACTGAGTCCGTCGAGCAATGATTCGAGGAGTTTCTCGGGCTGCTCGCAGTAGTAGCACGCGCCATAGATCAGGTTCAGGCCAACAATGCCGAGCGCTTCCTGCTGGGCCGCGTTGTCGTGATCGAGCATCCGCACGTGAATCACGATCTGCTGATTGTTACCGCCGGGTCGCGACTGGAACTTGATGCCCATCCAGCCGTGGCACTCGTTGTTGCCGCGGAAGCTGCGCGCCGAGACCGTGTCGGCAAAGGCGAAGAACGCGGTGCTACTACCGCGCGCACCGCTCAATCGTTCGAGATTCAGGCGCTGCTCGTGCTCGAGCATCGCCTCGAGACGCTCGCGGCACACGTAACGCGCGCACGCGCCGTAGATCGCATCGCTGACCTTCATGTCGTACGCGGAGATGCTCTTGGCAATGGTGCCCGCTGCGCCGCCGGCGCGGAAAAACCACCGCACCACTTCCTGCCCCGCGCCGATCTCGGCGAAAGCGCCGTAGAAACGCGGGTCGAGGTTGACCTTGAGCGCTTTCTCCCACGGATCCACGGGATGATCGTTCACGTTGCCGTACTCCAGCAGAGCCCTTAACAGGGCACCTGGCGCATATAAAGCAACTTCCGTGCCGGGGCAGAAGGATGGCGGGTTGTCGGCGCGGCAAGGGCGCTGGGCGCGACCCGCCCGTCAAAAAACCGACGTGCGGCGGGTCAGGAGAGCGGCTCGCCGCGCCGGTCGCGGACGCCTAGAGCGAGCACGAGCGAGATCGCCGTGAGCCCCATCAGGTACCAGGCGAACGCCGTGTCGTTCCCGGTGCGGCTGATCAACCATACGGCGACGGCGGGCGCCGTGCCGCCGAACAGTGCATACGCGAGCCCATAGCCGACGCTGACGGCGCTCACGCGCACGCCGTGCGGAAACATCTCCGTCATCGCAGCGGGAATCGCCGCCATCTGCATCGCGAGCAGCGCGCCGAACGCCATCTGGGCGGCAGCCGTCGTCCAGATCGCACCTGCGTGCATCGCGTTCAGCAGCGGATAGGCTGCGAGCAGGCACCCCGCCATGCCAACCGTGAGCACGAGCTTCCTGCCGGCGCGGTCCGACACCCAGGCCGCGATAGGCAATACGACGAGGAAGGTCAGGATCGTGACGGTCTGGACGTCGAGCGCCACTGCACGCTCGATCTTCGTCGTCTGCGACAGCCACGTCGCCGCGTAGACGAACAGCGTGTAGTACGTCGCCGCCGATGCCATGTTCAGCCCGAGCACGCGCAGCACTTGCCAGCGGTGCTCGCGAAACGCGACGGTCAAGGGCGAAGCGACGACGGCCTTGCCCGGCGAATCGAACATGCCGCGGCGAATGATGATGCCGATGACGGCCACGACGATTCCGGAGACGAACGCCGCGCGCCAGCCCCAGCTCGCGAGCGCTTCGGGGCTCATAGCATTGGTCAACAGCGCACCAACAGCAGCACCCAACATCGTGCCGGTGGTCGCACCGAACATCGAGAAGCTCGCGAAGAATCCGCGCCTACGCGCGGGTGCGTTCTCCGCCAGGAACACGATCGAGGCCGTGAACTCCCCGCCCACGGCGATACCCTGACACATGCGCAGCACGACGATCAGCACCGACGCGGCAATTCCGATGGTGTCGTACGTCGGCAGCAGGCCCATCAGCACGGTCGGCACGGCCATCATCGCAACGGAGAACAAGAGCGCACGCGCGCGACCATAGCGATCGCCGATGTGGCCGAAAATCGCAGCGCCCACGGGCCGCATCAGGAAGCCGACGGCGAATGCGCCGAAGGCCGCGAGCAAAGACACACGCGGGTCTGCGGCCGGAAAGAACTTTGCCGCAAGGATCGGCGCGAAGAAGCCGTATACGGCGAAGTCGTACCACTCGAGCACGTTGCCGATCACGCCGGCCGTTACGACGCGGCGCAACGACCACGGCGCCGAGCTCGCGGCGCTCGCCCCGATTGTCGTAGCTCCCCCCATGGATCGCGAGTGTACCTGCGTTTACAGTGAGCGGACCATGGACCTGCAACTGAAGAACAAGACGTGCCTCGTGACGGGCGCAAGCCGCGGCATCGGCCGCGGCGCGGCAAAAGTCATGGCCGCCGAAGGCAGCCGCGTAGCGATCGTCGCGCGCCGCGAGGCTCTGCTCGACGAGCTCGCCGACGAGATCGTGCACGCGGGCGGCGCGCGGCCACTCATCATCGCCGAAGACCTGACGAGCGACGGCGGCATCGAGCGCGTGCGCGACCGCGTGCTCGGGGCGTTCGGCGGGCTCGACATCCTCGTGAACAACGCCGGCAGCTCCCGGCCCGTAACCTGGGACGCCACCGAAGAGCAGTGGCATGAAGGCATGCGTCTGAACTTCGAGCTGGTGCGCCGCCTCACGAATCAGTTCGTGCCGACGATGCGCAAGCAGCGCTTCGGCCGCATCATCAACGTGACGGGCGCGAACGAGCCGTTCGGCGTGAACATCGCGTCCGTTGCAAAAGCCGGATTGCACAACTGGGCCAAGGGTCTTTCGCGCGAGCTCGCGCGCGACGGCATCACGGTGAACTGCATACCGCCGGGCCGCATCAACAGCGAGCAGATCCTGGAACGTCTGCATCCCACGCCCGAGAACCGCAAGGCGTTCATCGACGCGAACATTCCGATCGGCTACTTCGGCGAACCCGAGGATCTCGCGAATCTAATCGCGTTCTTGGCGTCGCCTCTCGCGCGCTATATCACGGGCGAAGTCATCCACGTCGACGGCGGCATGCACCGCTTCGCCGGCTAACCACCGCCGAAACAGAAAAGAAGAAGATTCTCTCGCCAAGAGCGCCAAGCACGCCAAGGAAGAGAAGAAACCGAAAGAGTGAGAAGGCTAAGCGGGTGGCCGCGGACTTAACTAGCCTATTTCTTCTTGTCTTACTTGGCGCTCTTGGCGCTCTTGGCGAGAAAATCTTCTTCTTATTGGCGGGAGTTGCGTGCGACGGTGGCCGGCGATGGGGCCGCGGGCGACTGGGCGCGGCGGGTGCGGAAGGCGGGGCTGTTGACGATGCCGTTCACGATCGCGCCGAACTTGTAGTGCTCGGGCGCCGCGTCGCGCACGATCTTGCGCACGGTGGGCATGTCGTAGGTATCGACGCCACGGCCGAGCGCATACGTCATGAGCTTCGCCGTGAACACGCGCGCAAACTGCTCCGGATCCGATGTCACTGCCTCGCGTAACGCGGCCGCGCCGTCGATCTGCCGGCCGTCGGCCAGCTGGCCATGCGCATCGATCGGGCCGCCAACCTCACGCGTGCGCCACCGGCCCACCGCATCGAAATTCTCGAGACCGAGCCCGATCGGATCCATGATGTCGTGGCACGTGGAGCACACGGGATTGTTACGGTGCGCCGCCAGGCGTTCGCGCAACGTGCGCGCGGCTTTCCCGACTTCGTTCTCCGCGAGCGTCGGCACATTCGGCGGCGGCGCTGGCGCCGGCGTGCCGAGCACGTTCTCGAGCACCCACTTGCCACGCAGCACCGGCGACGTGCGGTTCGGGTACGAGGTGATCGTGAGAATGCTGGCCTGACCGAGCAAGCCGCGGCGATTCGGATCCGTGACGGGCACCTTGCGGAACTGGCTACCGTACACACCTTCGATCCCGTAGTGCTTCGCGAGCCGGTCGTTGACGAACGTGTAGTCGGCCGTCAGTAGCTCGAGCACGCTGTGATCCTCGCGCATCACATTTCCGAACAGCAGCTCCGTCTCTCGGCGCATGGCCTGCCGTACGTTGTCGTCGAAGTCCGGGAATTCCTCCGTCGACGGCCGCACGGTGGTCAGGTTGCGCAGGTAAAGCCACTGCCCCGCGAAATTTTTCACGAGCGCCTCGGCGCGCGGATCGGCCAGCATGCGCGCGACCTGTTTGTGGAACACGTCCGCGTCGCCGAGCTTGCCTTTCGTCGCTACGTCGAGCAGTTCGTCGTCAGGCAGCGAGCTCCACAGGAAAAACGCNNGCCTCGAAGCCGGCGCGCGCCGCGCCCGAATCGTAGAAGGTCATGAGCTGCGCGACGTCGTCTTCGCTCGGCTGGCGCCGATAGCCGCGGCGCGCGAGCTTCGACAGGATCTCGGTGGCGCACACCCTCGCCGTCGCCTGATCGGCCGGCTTGCACGAGAAGATTCGCTCGCGGCTCGGCGTGTTACCCGGGCCCTGCGCTTTCAATGGCCCCGTCACGTTCACGTAGTCGAGGGTGGGCAGCCCGTTCATGTCCTGCAGGTCGAGGTTGCGCGTGTGCAGCTCGAGCGGCTCATGTGTTTCAGCGGCGCTGCGTTCCAGGAACGCGATACTGACGTCGTGCGGGCCCGCCGTCACGAACGCGCGTTTGCGCAACCGGGCGTCGATCTCGTTGGCCGTCGCCGACATGTTCTCATCGGACTTGATGTTGTCTTCCTTGCCGCCGACTTGCGCGATGAACACGCGCTCGCCGTCGATGGCGATCTCGATCTCGTGGGGCCACTCGAGCCCCGTCATATAGCCCACGATGTTCCGCAACAGGAACACGTTGAAGTCGTATTCCGCGTCGAGCGGGAAATTGTGGTGGATCAGGATGCCGCCGCGCGTGCCGAGCGGGAGACCTTCGATGTGCGAAGCCTGCGCGAGATCCGAGGGCGCGTGGTAGACCGTGGTCACCGGCGGCGTCTGCGGGTCGCCTACCGCCAGCGCGGCGATCTTGGCCGAACTGGCGAGGTATTGCTCGAGCAGCGACGGCGAGACGCGCAGGACGTCGGCGATGTTATCGAAGCCGTAGCCTTCGTCGTCCGCCGGCAGGAACTCCGCCGCGTCGACGTCGAGTGCCAGCAGATCGCGCACGGCGTTTCCATACTCCGTGCGGTTCAAGCGATGAATCGAAGCGGGACCCGGATTCGGCGTAGCGGCTGCGGCTTCGTCGAGCCGCNNCCGCGTGCTCCGCGACCTTGTTCAGGTCCACGCCCTCGAGCGAAAGCCCGCCCTCCTTGCCGGCGGAGTCGTGACACTCCACGCAATAGCCCTTCACGACGTCCGTGTACTGGGCGGCGAGCTTGTCCGGCGACGGCCCGCAACCCGCCACAACGAGGGCGGCGGCCAATGGCAGGGCGATGCGGAGGACGAGTGGGTTCATCGCAAACACCTAGGAATTTGGCGAATTATCGCGCGACAGCCGCGCCGCAAACCAGCGGTAGAAACCCCAACATTCGCCAAGCTTGAGCGGACGGAGGCCTTTCTACTCGGCCACGGCTCCCAAAATGGCCATAAAACTATATAGTAGCCACCCTTTGGCGGCCGACAGGGCTGCCTAAACTCCTCTTAAGTTTGCGGACGACACTATGGCCAGGCAAAAGCCCCTGAAGCTCTATCGCAACATCGGCATCATCGCGCACATCGATGCCGGTAAGACCACGACTACCGAGCGCGTGCTCTATTACACCGGTAAGAAGCACCAGATCATCGAGGTGCACGACACCAAGGACGGCAAGGCCAGCACCACGACCGACTACCTCGAGCAGGAGCGCAAGCGCGGAATCACGATTCAGAGCGCCGCGGTCTCGGCCGAGTGGAAGGGCTATCAGATCAACCTGATCGATACCCCGGGACACGTCGACTTCACGATCGAAGTGAACCGCTCCTTGCGCGTGCTCGACGGCGCGGTCGTCGTATTCGACGGCGTGGCCGGTGTGGAGCCGCAAACGGAAACGAACTGGCGCCTCGCGAACCAGTACAACGTTCCGCGCATGTGCTACGTCAACAAGATGGACCGCATGGGCGCGAACTTCACGCACTGCGTGAAGGGCATCAAGGAACGCTTGAACCCGAAGGCCGTGGTATGCCACGTGCCGATCGGCAGCCACGACGAGTTCACCGGCATGGCCGACCTCGTCGCCGGCGTGGCCTACGTCTGGCAGTCCGACGACAAGGACAGCGCATGGGAAACCGTAGCGCTCGAGACACTGGCGGACCGATTCAAATTCGCGTCGGCGGCGGACAACGAGTGGATCAAACGCATTCCGGAACTGCGCCAGGAGCTGCTCGAGCAGGCGCTCGGGCTGAACGAAGACGCGTTCATGGAGTTCGTCGAGAACGGCAAGTTCGACCCGGAGATGCTGAAGTCCTGCATCCGCAAGGGCACCGTCAGCGGCGAGTTCGTGCCGATCTTCTGCGGCTCGTCGTTCAAGAACAAAGGCGTGCAGCAGCTGCTCGACGGCGTCATCGATTACCTGCCCTACCCCGGCGAGAACGGCGGTATTGGCATGGTGGACCCGGACGGTAAGGTCATCGGCATGCAGGAAGTCAAAGATGACGCCCCGGCGCGCGCGCTTGCGTTCAAGGTCATCAACGACCAGTTCGGCACGCTGACGTTCGTGCGCGTGTACTCCGGCGTGATCAAAAAGGGCGACACGCTCGCCAATGTCACACGCGGCAAAAAAGAGCGCATCGGCCGTATCGTCGAGGTTCAGGCCTCGGCGACGAAAGACATCGATGAATGCCGCGCGGGTGACATCTGCGCGTTCGTGTCGATGAAGGAAACGGAAACCGGCGACTCGCTGTCGGATCCGGATCATCCGGCGCTGCTCGAGCGCATGCGTTTCCCGGACCCGGTCATCAGCGTGTCCGTGGAACCGAAGACCCGCGCCGACGTCGACAAGATGTCGACCGCGCTCTACAAGATGGTCAAGGCGGATCCGTCGCTGCGTCTTCAGGTGGACCAGGAAACCGGCCAGACCGTGCTGAAGGGCATGGGCGAGCTGCACCTCGAAGTCACGATCGACCGCATGCGCACGGAGCTCGGCGTCGAGGCCAACATGGGCCGGCCGCGTGTGAGCTTCCGCGAGGCGTTCGGAGTGCCGGTCGAGCTCGTCTACACGCACAAGAAACAGTCGGGCGGCTCGGGCCAGTACGCCGAAGTGAAGATGGTCTTCGAGCCGGCAGCGGCCGGCACCGGTGTCGAGTTCTCTGACGAAGTCGTCGGCGGCCGCATCCCGCGCGAGTTCATTCCATCGGTAGAGTTCGCGATCGAGACCGAGTGCAAGCGCGGCCAGGTCGCCGGCTACGAGGTGGTCGACTTCAAGGCGCGACTCCTCGACGGCAAGTACCACGACGTCGACTCGTCGGCACTGGCGTTCGAGATCGCCGGCCGTGCCGCATTCCGCGAAGCGCACAGAGCGAGCAAGCCGAAGCTGCTCGAGCCGATCATGAAGATCGAGGTCGTGACCGAAGGCGACTATCTCGGCACGATCATCGGCGACGTGAACCGCCGCCGCGGTCAGGTCACCGACCAGGGCCAGAAGGGCAACCAGGCGACGGTGCTGGGTTTCGTGCCGCTGTCCGAGATGTTCGGCTACATCAACTTCCTGCGTTCCGCGACCAGCGGCCGCGGTACGTTCACGATGGAGTTCGACCACTACTCCGAGGTGCCGGCGGGTCTCGTGCAGAAGCTCATGGAGGCCGAAGCCTAAAGAGGCTCGTTGCTTGCGTTCTCGTCACCGCGCCGGGCCCCTGCCCGGCGCGCGTGTTTTCAGAACCGGGAAACCGTGGATCCACTGACCCATCGAGAAGAGTTCTGGCGCGGCCTGCGCGACATGCTCGGGCCGTCGCTCGGAATGTCGGCCTGGGCACTCGTCACAGGCGTCGCCATGGTCAAAGCCGGCCTGCCCGTACCCGTGGCCGTCGCCATGACATTGTTCGTATACGCCGGCAGTGCACAGCTCGCAGCCCTTCCGCTGCTCGCCGCGGGCGCACCGCTCTGGGTGATTCTGACCACAGCGTTCTGCGTGAACCTACGGTTCGTGATCTTCAGCGCGCAGTGGCGCAAGTACTTCGGTCATCGGCCACGCTGGCAGCGGCTACTACTCGGCTATCTCGCCGTCGACCTGAACTACGTGCTGTTCGTTCGGCGCTTCCCGAAGCCGAAACCCGCACCCGAGCAGTGGCCGTACTTTTGGGGCGGCATCGTATGGAACTGGCTCAGCTGGCAAGCGCCTTCGCTACTCGGAATAGCGCTGGCGGATCGCATACCGACCGAGTGGGGCCTCGGGTTCGCGGGCGTGCTGGCGCTGCTCGGCGTCGCCTACTCGCTGCTAGCCGGACGCAAGACGTGGGTCGCGGGCGGCGTCGCTGCCATCGCAGCCGTGGCCGCGTTTGGCTTCCCGCTCAAGTTGAACATCGTGGTTGCCATCGCGGCGGGCGTTGCTGTCGGCATGGTGCTCGATCGCTGGATTCCGGATGCCAAAGCGGAGCCGAGCACGTGACGACCGCGCAGCTCGTCATCGCGATCATCGGCATGACCGTCGTCAGCGTAATCACGCGCGGCTTCTTCCTGATGTCGAACCGCGAGCTGCCGCTGCCGCATTGGCTCATGCAGGGTCTGCGTTACGCGCCGCTGGCAGCACTCGTGGCCGCGATCGCACCGGAGATCGTCATGACGAACGGCGTGCTGATTGACACGTGGCGCGACGCGCGCCTGTTCGCAGTTGCGGTCGGCAGCGCTTACTTCGTGTGGCGCCGCGACATCCTCGGCATGATTCTCGCCGGCGTCGCCGTGCTCCTCGCACTCCGCCTCGGCCTCGGCTGGTAACGACGTCGGGCCCGCGATTCGAGTCCGGTGCCAACCGTGGCGCCGGCGGCAGGAGCGGGCCCGACGAGCGTTCAGCGCGAAACCTGCTTCGTCGGTTAGGGGAACGCGAAGGCCACGAGCTCCGCGCCGTTCGGGCCGCCGACGGAGACGACGACGTACTGTTTGCCGTCGACCATGTACGTCATCGGCAGGCCACCCACGGGACCCGGCAACGGAAGCTCGGCGATGACGTCGCCGGTGGCTTTGTCGCGCGCGGTTAGCAGCGGCCTGCCGCCCCAGCCTTCGGCCGTGAACAGCAGCGTCTTCGTCACGAGCGTGACCGCGCGCGTCGTCCGGCCCGTCGGTGGAATCGTCAGGCCTTTGAGCGCCGTGTTCTCGGCGATTTCCTTCGGCGTCGGCCCGTTCGCGATCTGGAACTTGATCTCGCCCTTGTTCATGTCGATGGCCGTGATGCGGCCGTACGGCGGTTTCACCACCGGCAGCCCATTGAGCCACGGCAACGTCGCGCCACCCCCGGCGATGTACTTCATGTCCGAGAACTCCGGCTCCGGATGAAGCACGGCGATGCTCGGCTGCGTGTACGAGCCGATGTACAGCACACCGGTTTCGGGATCGAACGATCCGCCTTCCCAGTTTGCACCCCCTGTGAAGCTCGGCAGCATCAGCGTGCCGCTCGTGCCGTCAACGGCGTTCGCCAGCGACCCAGGCGTAAAGATCGGCCCCTTGCGGAACGTCTTGGTGCCTTCGATGGCTTCGGCGCGCAAGGCCGGCGTGAAATCGATGAGGTCGTCGTCCGTGAACCCCTGGCGATCGAACGCGGGCGGCTTCGTCGGAAACGGCTGTGTCGGCGAAGTGATTTCACCTGGCACGTCGGACTTGGCGACGGGCCGCTCCTCGATCGGCCACACAGGCTTGCCGTTCGTGCGATCGAACGTATAGACGAACGCCTGCTTCGTGATCTGCGCGACGGCTTTGATCGGCTTACCGTCGACAACGATGTCCATCAGGATCGGCGACGTAGGGTTGTCCCAGTCCCAGATGTCGTGATGGATGATCTGGTAGTGCCACACCACCTGCCCTGTCTTCGCGTCGAGGCACACGAGGCTGTTGCCGTAGAGGTTGTTGCCCGGGCGCATTCCGCCAAAGGTATCGGCGAGCGGCGCTTCGACCGGCAGGTACACAAACCCGAGCTCGGCGTCGGCCGACATCGGCGCCCAGACGCCGGCGTTGCTGGCGGTCTCGGCGGAGCCGTCGAGCCACGTCTCGTAGCCGGGCTCGCCCTTGGCCGGGATCGTGTGGAACGTCCACAGCAGCTTGCCGCTGCGCACGTCATAGCCACGCACGTCGCCCTTCAGGTTCTTCTTCGACGGCGGCCGCATTCCGACGTCGTGCGCAGGACCGACGATCACGACATCACCGATCACGAGCGCGGGAGAGCTGTTGCCTATGCTCGTTTTCGCCGTCACCTCGCCGCGCACGCCAATCATGAGATCGACAACGCCGTTCTCGCCGAAGCCCGGCACCGGGCGGCCCGTGTCGGGATCGAGCGCCGCGAGATAGAAACCCGGCGTCACGACGAACAGTCGGTCGTGGCCGGCGCCGTCGGACCAGCGCGCGACGCCGCGACCCGAAGTCTTGCGTGGCGCAGCTTTGTACCGTGCCTCGCCGTCATTCGGCCGCCACACCCATAGCAGCTCACCACCCTTCGGATCGACCGCGACGACGTTGCGGGTGGTGCCGACGGTCGTGTACAGCACGCCGTTGATCATCAGCGGCGTGGTCTCGTTACGCGCCTCTGGCTTTGGGCCGTAGTTCGCGGTGGCGAACCGCCACGCGACTTCGAGCTTGCTCACGTTCGACGCGTTGATCTGGTCGAGCGGCGAGTAGTGCTGCGACGCAAGATTCCCGCGGTAGTAGGGCCAGTCGACACGGGGTGCGGCGGACGGTGCCGCCGCAGTTGGCGCCGGCGCGGCCATAGCCGCGGCAGGCGGCTTCGAGGACTCCGGCGAACGCGAACACGCTGCAAGCAACACTGCGCCGAACAGCGCAGCCACGATCAAACCCACTTTCGACGACACGCAATCCCCCCGGCCTGGCCGATCCCCGGCCGATACTGTACACCGCCGCTTTCGGCTGCGGGACGCGCACGCCGGAGTTATAGTGCCCCGCGTACTCGCTTGCCGACTCAAAACTCAAAGAGGAGCGCCGATGCCGAAGCTCTCACCGATCACCCGCTCGCGTTGGCTGCTCGCAGCCGCGGCCGTTGCCGCTGTAGCCGCCACCGCGGCACTGGGCCAGGCCGACAAGTGGTTCCCCTCGCGCTGGGGCGCAGCCGATCAACGCGGCGCGGCCAACGAGCTCACGCCGGCCAAGGTGCTCGAGGCGAAGAACCTGATCAAGACGGGCACGGTGTACCAGCTCGGTCACGTCTATGAATCCTCGATGCCTCTATTCGGCACGCGGCACTTCAGCCTGCGCATCCCGCAAACGTTCGGGCCCATGGGGACGAACAATATGATGTACCACGACGAGGTTATCAGCGGCGAGCTCGGCCAGATCGGAACGCAGTTCGACGGGCTCGGCCACATCGGCATCGGCGATCTCTTCTACAACGGCAACGATCGCAAGGACTTCGCGAAGGCCGAAGGCCTGGTGAAGCTCGGCGTCGAGAACGTCGGCGCCATCGCGACGCGGGGCGTGCTCATCGACGTGCCAGCGCTCAAGGGCGTGGCACAACTCGAGGGCGGCTACGAAATCAGTGTGGCCGACATCACGGGCGCGCTCGCGCGACAGAAGGTCGAGATCCACGCAGGTGACGTCGTGATTTTCCACACGGGCTGGAGCTCGCTGTGGAACAAGGACAACGCCAAGTTCAACGCCGGCGCCCCCGGACCGGGGCTCGCCGCAGCGCAGTACCTCATCGATCACCACGTCGTGATGGTCGGCTCGGACACCTGGTCGATGGAAGTCATCCCGAACCCGAACAAGGATCTGCAGTTCCCCGTGCACCAGCTGCTGATCCCGCGCAACGGCACCTATATCTTCGAGAACCTCGTGACGGAAGATCTCGCGCGCGATCGCGTGTACGAGTTCGCGTTCTTCTTCGCGCCGTTGAAGCTGAAGGGCGCCACGGGCTCGCCCGGTAATCCGCTCGCGATCCGCTGACGCGGCGCTCCGCGAATTACAGCTCGGCGCGAACCAGCGCGGCGCCGGCCACCAGCGCGCGCAGCTTGCCGGCTGCCACGTCGCGCGGAAGATACTTCATGCCGCAATCGGGCGTGACGATCAACCGATCAGCCGGCACGACGTCGAGTGCGGACCGAATCCTCATTGCGACCTGGTGCGCGCTTTCGACGTTGCGGTCGTTCAGGTCGAGCACGCCCACCTGCACGGTCTTGGTCTTCAGGGCGCGCAGCACGCCGAGATCGAGCCGAGGCTGCGCGGCCTCGATCGACACCTGCCCTACCGCGGAATCCTCGAGCTCGGCCAGGAACGAGTAGCCGCTCGCAGGCTTGTCCTTCACGAGCGCCGCATAACCAAAGCATACGTGCAGCGCCGTGGTGCCCGTGACTCCTGCCAGCGCACGATTGATGGCTTTCACGCCGTAACGTCGCGCGGCGTCCGCACGCGCCTGCAGCCACGGTTCGTCAAGCTGTACGACGTCGGCGCCTGCGGCGAAAAGATCCCGGACTTCCTCGTTGACGGCGTCGGCAAACGCGAGAGCGACGCTCTCCTCGTCCTTGTAATGCTCGTTGACGACCTGCTGTGCCATCGTGAACGGCCCCGGCAGAGTGATCTTGATCGTGCGATCGGTATTCGCGCGGAGGAACTTCACGTCGCGCACTTCGACGGGTGCACGCCGCTTGATCGGCCCCGACACGATCGGCACGGGAATCTTGACCCCGGTGCGCCCCATGATCTCGCCCACTCGCAGCCTGTCGACGCCGTCGAGCGCGTTGGCGAAGCGGTTCGAATAACTTTCGCGGCGGATCTCGCCGTCGGTGATGATGTCGACGCCCGCACGCTCCTGCTCGCGGATCGCAACGAGCGTCGCGTCGTCCTGCGCCTGCTCGAGACGTTCGGGCGGAATGCGCCAGACCTCATGCACGCGCACGCGCGGCGCCATCATTTTGGTGAGCAGCGCCCGGTCGATCAGCCAATCGGGCTGTGGATAGCTCCCGACGACCGCCGTTAATAGTTGTTGTGCCATGGCGCCCCCGCCGTCTCGCAAGCCCCAACCATACGGGGCTGCGGCCGGTTTGTCAGGTTGTATGGACGGGTTCCGGCCAGCACAATGCTGCGCATCATCGGCGCCCGCGGGGGTGGGCATGAGCAAAGGGCGCGATTCCAACGAGACGGCGTGGGGCACGAAGCGCCGCACGATCCTGAAAGCCTGCTGCGCGTTCGCGCTCACGGCTCCGGCCGTGGCCGCGCGCGGCGACGAGACCGACGAAGCCAGCGCACCACCGCAAGCGGGCGACGCCCTTGTGTTCGCGTTCGGCAAGCGAGCAGGCCAGGTGATCGCGCTGGCGGATCTTAAGGTCGGCTCGAAGCAGGTGCTCGCGTTCCCGATGAACCCGACGACGATGCGCGTGCGCGACGGCTCGCGGCTGAACCAGCTGGCTGTCGTGCGCCTCGACCCGGCACAACTCGCCGGCGACACGCTCGCGCGCGCGGCCGATGGCGTGGTCGCCTATTCCGGCGTGTGCTCGCACACCGGCTGCGATGTCACGGACTGGTTCAACGACAAGCTGCACTTCAAGTGCCCGTGCCACGAATCGGAGTTCGACCCGAGCGACGCCGCGCGAGTGATCAGCGGGCCGGCGCCATGGCAGCTGGCCGCACTGCCGCTGAAGCTCGCAGGCGATGCGATCGTGGTGGCGGGGCCGTTCGTCGGCCGGCTCGGATTCGCGCAGCCCGGCGGTCCGTCAGGCCCGTGAACCGTTAGCTTCCAGCGGCACGTTGGTCCAGAATCGCACCTCGCCCAAACCCCACAAGAATTCAACGGAGCCTCGGCATGAAAAGGCTTGCGACGATCGTTGTTTCGATCGCCCTGCTCCTCGTCATGGTCTCGCCATCGACGTTCGCACACCACTCCTTCTCTGCCGAATTCGACGCCCACAAGCCGCTGAAGGTGACGGGCGCCGTCACGAAGCTCGAATGGCAGAACCCGCACACGTGGTTCTACGTGGACGTGAAGGACGACAAGGGCGAGCTGACAAGTTGGGGGTTCGAGCTCGCGAGTCCAAACGTGCTGTTGCGTAACGGCTGGACGAAATCGACCTTGAAGGTGGGCGACCTCGTGACCGTCGAAGCGTTTCAGGCGAAGAACGGGACGCGCAATGCCAACGCCCGTGCCGTGACACTGAGTGCTACGGGCAAGAGTCTGCTGGCCGGCTCGAGCGGCGGGGCGGGCAACGCGCCATGAAGCTCTTCTCTCTCGTCGCAATCGCGATGGCGGCCGCGGCGGCCATCATCGTCACTCAGCACGCCTCGGCGCAATGGGCCAACGTCCCGAACCCATCGCTGAAACGGACGGCGACCGGCGAAGTCGATCTCGCAGGGCGGGCACCGATGAAACGTGGTAAGCCCGACCTCAGCGGAATCTGGCTTCCCGATCGGGAGCCGGTGCCCGCGCGCATGGTCACCGTCGAAGGCAACATTCCGTTCCCTCACTTCTTCTTCAACTTCATGGCGGATGTGAAGGAAGGCGATGGCCAGATGCGGCCCGAGACGGCAGCCGCGCTGCAACGGAAGATGGCACTCGGCGGCGCCGGCGAACCGGCCGCTCATTGCCTCCCGACCGGCATGCCGGTGCTCGCGACGGGCATCCTGCCGTTCAAGATCGTGCAGGCCGAGAGCGAAATTCTGATCCTCTACGAAGAGAACACGGTCTTCAGGCAGATCTTTCTCGACGGCCGCAAGCCCGTCGAAGACGCTGAGCCGCGCTGGCTCGGCTACTCGTCGGGCAAATGGGAAGGCAACGAGCTCGTCGTCGAGACTATCGGTTTCAACGATCGCGGATTCCTGGACGCGATCGGCCATTCGCACTCCGACAAGCTGCGTCTGACGGAGCGGATCCGGCGCAAGGACGCGGGACATCTCGAAACTCAGGTGACTGTCGACGATCCGACGGCCTACACGAAGCCCATCGTCTACACCATCCAATCGACGCTGCGCCCCGACGAGGACTTGCTCGAGTATTTCTGCGCCGACAACGAAAAGGACGTCCAGCATTTTCAGTGACGATGGCCGTCGCGCCCTGCGCCACCGGNNATAGCCTTGACGGGAACGCTCTGCGCCTGCATCGCGAGCGTGCCAGGTGTCGCTTTCGGCCAGGAAAAAGCCGCCCAATCGCGCCCCGACGAGATCATCGTCACGTCGAGCCAGCTGCCGACGCCAAGACGGCAGCTCGGCACCGCCATCGACGTGCTCGACGGTCCCTCGATCGAGCTGAAGGGCGATACCTCGCTAGCCGACATCCTGCGCACGCAAACGGGCATCGCCGTCAGCAACAGTGGCGGCCCCGGCAAGTCCACGGCCCTGCGTATTCGCGGCGAGGAAGGCTATCGGACCCTGCTCATTATCGACGGGCTCAGGGTGCTCGACGTAGCCGCTACGCAAGTCGCACCCGATTTCAGTGCCCTGATGTCGACGGGCGACCTCGAGCGAGTCGAGATATTGCGCGGCCCGCAAGGCTTCATGTACGGCGCCGACGCAGGCGGCGTGGTCAACGTCATCACGGGCCGGGGTAAAGACAGCATCGGCGGCAGAGTGGGCCTTGAAGCAGGCGACTTCGATAGCCGAAAAATCGACGGCAGCATTTCCGGGGGCAGCGACAAGGGTGACTACTACGTGTCGGCCACGGACTTCAGGACCGACGGTTTCAACGCCAGCACCGCGGACACCGTGCTGCGCGACAACGACGGCGCCAAGAACACCACCGCCCATATGAAGTTCGGTTTCAATCCCACCGAAAACCTGCGCCTGCAGCTCGTGGCGCGCGACGTGAATGCATCGTCGCTGTATGACGGCTGCTTCGATTCGAACACCTTCGCGACCAGCCATGACTGCACGAACACGACCCACCAGAAAGCCTATCGGTTGTCCGCGGACCACAAGAGCGGCCGGGTCTCGAATTCGTTTGGCTACAGCAACATCGACATCGATCGGCAAGACTTCACCAATGGCGCGCCATCGTTCGGAACTACAGGCGGCATCAAACGCCTCGAGTACACGGGCAGCTTCGAGGCGTCGGCGGCAGCAACACTGGTGTACGGCGTCGATTCCGAGGACGAGGACGCGTTCTCCAACGGAGCCATGCGTACCCAGGGCCAGACCGGCTACTACTTCGAGTACCAAGGCGCGTTCGGCAAGAACCTCTTCTTCACCGCCGGCACGCGCTACGACGACAACGACGACTTCGGCACGCACCTGAGCAGCCGCGTCAGCATTGCCTACTCGCAGCCGCTTTCCGGCGGCAGCTCGCTGAAGTATCGCGCGAGTGTCGGAACCGGCTTCAGGGCTCCGAGCTTGCTCGAGGTGTCTTACAACCAGCGGCCCTTCGGCGTTCTCCCCGCCGCAGCGACCAGCGCGCTGACGGAAGAAACCAGTAAGGGCTACGACTTTGGCGTCGAATTCGACAGCGCGAGGGGCCTGCACTTAGAGGCCACCTATTTCGATCAAAAAATCCAAGACGCGATCATCTACACGTTCGATTCGAACACGTTCGACGACGGCTACGTGAAGTCACCGGGCACGAGCCCGTCGAAGGGCTTCGAGCTCGGCGCCGAAGTGCCTATCGGCAGCGGCTGGGCGTTCATCGGCAACTGGACGAACAACGACACGAAAACGGCAGACGGCCAACCGCGCGTGCGGCGGCCGAAGAACATCGGCAACCTCGGCGTGCAGCGTCTCTCGACGGACGGTGCGTTCAAATTCCTCGCGAACTACCGGTTGTCGAAGGATGCGGTCGATTTCGATTTCAACACCAGCACCTTCATCGACATCGGCGACTACGAGGTACTCGATCTCTCCTTGTCTTATGCTTTCAACAAGACCTTCGAGTTTTTCGGCCGAGTACTGAACGCGACGGATGAGAACTACCGCGAAGTCGTCGGCTTCAACACGGGCGGCCGTCAGCTGTACGCGGGCCTAAGGCTGCGCTTCTAAGCCTGCCGGGCCGGTCCCGAAAGATCTTCGACGATCGAACTCGTCGTGACGGCCGCAGTCGCCAGCTAGACTAGATAGATCGAAACAGCTACGTCGGCCCGAGCCGCCCGATGTCATAACCGTCGCGATAGCTGCGGTGGCGCAATCTCGTCCGCAGCCGCGGACGGCGGCGCACCGGCAGCAGCCCGGCCAACCGGCCACGCAAGCGCAGGAGCGCCGGCACGAGGCGTCCGATCCACGGGGTCGGCGCGTCAAAGCCGAAGCTACGCCGCAGCGGCGCATCCATGAGCGCGTGGATCGCCTGCCGCACAAAGGGCGCGAGCAAGCGGGGGTACCAGCTGACGAACATCTCGCGCGTGGCGACGCCGATCCGTTTGTTGCTATCGCTATAACGGAAATAGGTGCGCTCGTAGTCCACGTTGAAATTCAGAAACGCTTCGTAGTCGGCAGGGATGTCTGCGATGTTCATGCGCAGACCCACTTCGCGCCAGAACTGGAACAACGACTCTTTCTCGATCTCGGACAAGGGTCGGCGTGCGTAGCGATCAATCCAGCGAATCGGCTCGTAGACGAAGCTCGACAATACGTACAGGAAGTCGCGATTCGAGATCTTGAAGCGGCCATGCAGCGCGTTCATGCGCGCGATGGCAGCCACGGCTCGCTCGCTGTCGTAGCCGTGCTCGACGATCTCGCTGATCAACAGGTCGGTGTCGTCGTAGCGCTTCTGGGGACGAGCCTCGAACTCGCCGGAGTGCTGAAGCAAACGCGAGATGCTCGGCACGCAAAAGGTCCGGAACAAGGCGAATTCGAGCGAGCGCGTGAAGTCGAAGGGAAACTCGAAGCACGCGATGCGGTGAACTATTGCCTGGTGATCGATTTGCGCCGAACGCGATTCACGCGGTCCTGCCGCGGGCTCCTGGGCCGGGCCGTTCGTCGTCGCTCGTTCGCTCTCGGTCAAAATCGTCGTCCTCTTGCTCGTTTAACAGCAGGCGCCGCGGAAACTATCGCTCAGCGAGTGAGCGCCGCGCGCGCGGCCTTCGCGCAGCTCGACTCGAACGACTCGCGTCGTACCGCGATCTTCTTGCGCAGCGTGGCATCCTTGAGCTCCGCGCGCACTCGCGCGCCGAGATGCACTGTGATCTCGCGCGAGTCGAGCCCGCTCGGAAACGCGCGATCGAAGCCGGCGAGCGCGCGGTAGTAGCCTTGCTGCCCTTCGACCTTGCGGCAGCCATTGATGAGCCCGCCGACGATGTTCGCGCGCTCGTCTGAGCTAAAGCCCGGCCACAGCGCGAGCCGCGCACCCCACTCGTCGAGAAACGGCGCGATCGGCAATAGCAGCTCAGCGGAGCGGCGGAGCTCCTTCAGCTCGCGCAGCGGATAATTGCGATGCCCTTCCGGCGCCATCACGGCGCGATACACGGCTGCGGCGCGGCCGAACGCGCCGCCGTAGCGTTCGAAGCGTTCTCGGGCGAGGTCCGTGAAGCGCAGCTTGACGGTGGACGGCAGATATTTCGCGTGCTTCGAACCCAACACCTGCATCACGTCGCCCGCGTTGTGCGTGAGAATCGCGGCGAGCCCGGCCAGAGCGGTTTCGCGACCTTTGCCGCGCACCAACTCGTCGAACGCGCGCGCTTCGCGTGCCAGCTCGGCGTCGATCGCTTCCTCGAAACGAGCCGCGTTGGCTTCATCCCCCACCTTCGAGTGGCCGACGAGCCCACCACACAGTACCGACAACCACTCGCCGTCGTGGCCCGAGTGACGCTCGCCGCGCGCACCCTGCCTTTCGAGCGTAACGGCGCGCGTCGACACTCCGGACGTATCCCATTCTCCGATGTACAGCGCGAGGTCGCGCATCCGCGCGAGCTCGTTCACATCCGTTTGGTCCAACCAGAGCGCGTGACGAATCTTCGCATCCACGTCCGTCGGCACATACGTGGCGACACTCGCAAAGTGACACGC
>PMCP01000027.1:0-236 GCA_003155415.1 Gammaproteobacteria bacterium
TCGCCCTCCGCTCGCACGCGCAGGCGAGTGTCAACGTCCAAGTTGCGCACCCACGCGGGCAACGCACCCGGTACGCCCCACCCTTCTTTCTTTGCACGCTCAACGACGTCGTCGACGACGGCGCCTTGCACGTCTTCGCGCACCGCGGCGCGAATCTCATCTTTGACGATCTCCGGCACGTACGTCACGCGCACGGCGTTCTCGTCCGGTGTCTCACGCGCTTTGAGATCCGCGAT
>PMCP01000027.1:302-8635 GCA_003155415.1 Gammaproteobacteria bacterium
AGGCCGACGCCGGCTGCTGCCGAGAGAAACCGCTTCATCGTTATCCTCTTAGCGTTTCGCGTTCCAGGCCATCAGAGCCGCGAGACGATGCGAATCTGCACGGGCTGAGGCAAGCCGTCCGGCGGTGCCTCGGCGACGCGTTCCATGCCGGCCAACAACGTGCTCAACTGCTGATCAAGTGAGCGATCGCCCGTCGAGCTCGCGAGCGCTACGCGCGTGACCGCACCCTTGCCGTCGAGCCACAGCCTCACGTTGATCGAGTACGAGCGAGCGCGGACGTCGCGATTCTCGCCGAGCAGCGTCAGCAGATCCTGCTTCAACATGCCGGCGTACCACGCGAAACGGTCGCCGCCGCTCGCGAGCAGATCGCGACCGCCGCGGCGCGCGGCGAGACCGAATCCGTCGCCACCCGCAACGCCCTCGGTGTCGAGCCCGAGAAGAGCGCCGGCCGGCGGCTGATCCGTCGGGGCGTCGGGCGTCTGCTCCGGCTCCTTCAAATCGTCGACCTTCTCTTCCGGCGGCGGCGGAGGCGGCGGCGCAGTTTCGGGCGGCGGTGGCGGCCGGATCAGCCGCACTTCCTGGATCACCTGCTTCGGTGTCGGCGGCGGCGAATCCATGAACTGCCGGATGAAGTACACGGCGGCCCCGCCGGCCGTCGCCGTCACGAGCACGCCGGCCACGGCCGGCAACATTCGCGCCCAGCGCGTTTTGTTCGTCATTTGACCACCCGCGTTGTAACGAGTCCGAGCTGAGAAATTTCGAGCCGGCCGAGCAGATCGAGCACATCGACCACGCTCTGATATTGAATCGTCGAGTCGGCCTTCAGAATCACCGGCAAGTCAGGCGTCCCCGCCTTGTACTGGCGCAGCAACCCTTCGAGCTCCGTCATCGTGACGGGGAACGTATCGAGGTAGATCGTGCCGTCCTGCGCGATCGTGATGGCTTTCGTCTTCGATTCCGCGAGACTCGGCTGTGCGCTGGCTTTCGGCAGGTTCACCTTGATGCCCTGCACCGTCGCCGTCGTCAGAATGATGAAGATCACGAGCAGCACGTACGCGAGGTCGAGCATCGGCGTGATGTTGATCTCGTCGTACGGCTCGTTCTCTGCCTGAACTTTCATGTCGCCGGTTCCGCTAGACGTAGTGCTCGGCGAGCTTGTTGACGAACTCGTCTGCAAACACGTGCGTCTCGGCGTCGACATCCTTGATGCGCGAGCCGAGCCAGTTGTAGGCGAACAGCGCGGGGATCGCGACGCCGAGGCCGGCCACCGTGGCCACGAGCGCGGCCGCGATGCCCGGCGCGATGGCGTTGACGTTGACGTCGCCGCTGGCGGCGATCGCCGCGAACGTGACCATGACNNGTCGCGCGGATAGCGCCGATCGTCTCCGACTTGAAGCCGCTGCGCTGCGCGCCGACTGCCGGAGAACCCAGCCGGTGCTGCACTTCCCTGACGCCCGCTTCGTACAGCGGAAACAGCGTCGATACGCGAAAGCGTTGCGTCCCGTCGCCGGCGCTCGCCGCGAGCGCGAGCGGATCGCCGGTGCCGAGGTCGCGGTAAGTGGTCAGGAACCGGCGGTTCTCGCGCTCGATGCGCGACAGCGCGATGGCTTTGACGAGGATGACCCAGACGCTGACCGCGAACATGACGCCCAAGATCGCGATCACGACCCAGCCGTCGACCGTGACGTTGCGGATCGTTGTGGCGAAGTACGACTCGCTACCGCCACCGGCTTCACGCTGCGCGTCACCACCGTAGACGAGCATGCCGCCGTTGATGCCCTGGCTCTTGGCCGCGGCCTTCAGCCACTCCGCGGGCCGGGCCGTGTTCGCCACCTCGAGCTCGTCGATCTCCCCGACGTAACCGTTCGTGCCGCCGGCGGATTGGCCGACCACCAATGCACCGGCAAGCTCGGGCGCTTGCGCCGCCGTCGACGCTACCACCGCGCCGTCGACGAGCAGCTCGAGCATTCCGCCGCCCACGCGCACCGCGAGATGATGCCATTCGTTCAGCGGCAGTTCCGGCGCCGTCACGGAAGTGCCCCCGACGCGCGCATAGGGTTTGGCACCGTCGAGCCCGAGCACGAATCCGCCGGCCGGGTCGCTCGCGACTACGTTGGCATCCTGTTGCGGCGCTTCGAATCTGAGCCACGCGGAAACCGTGAATCCGTTCGCCGGCGTCACACGCAGGCTCGGCGATGCACCAATGCGAACAGCCGTGGTGCCATCAAACTTGGCGCCGCCGCCGATCAGCGCGGCCGGCGTGAGCGCCGCGCCGAATTGCGTGGGCTCGTTGCGATACGCCGTCGCGTCGCTCGCAATGCCATTCGCATCGCTGAAGTGATAGACCAGGCTTTGATTCGTGTCGTACGTACCGGTCCGATCATCACCAACTGCGGCTTTCGGATTGCCATAGTAGAGATAGACGAAATCGCTTTTCGTGCCGCCGGTGAGCCGCGGCACGCGCACCCACACGAGCGCAATCTGGTTGACGGGGTCGAACTTCTCGACGTGGTACTTCAGCGCAGTGACGTCATCGGCCGCCACGAACCGCAGATCCGCGCCCTCTTTCTGGACGTCGTTGAAGTACGTGAAGTTGCCGGGGTGCAGCCGGACCAGCGTCGGCACATCGACCGGAGTGCCGGCGATGTCGGCACCCGTGGCGGACAGATCGAGCGTGATCTGCTTCCGGAATGCCCAGTCGTTGTTCCACCACTTGGAAGCGGCCCGCGCCGGCGCCAGCGGGACCACGAGCAGGAGCATTAGACAAAATATGAGTACACGCATAGCCGGCCGCATATATATATAAGGAGTCGGGTGCCCTGCCGCACACGCAGGCGGCTGGCGACAAAGCCGGGCGTAGGTAGTCTCGGCGAGCTTCTTTGCAGTCTCGTGACAGCGCGGTTACGAAGCCCGCCCGCTATTGGTTGTTGTTGCGGCAGTCTTCCTTCGCGGGATCGCAGGGCTCGCCGAATCCCGTGACGAATACATCGAGGAAACCGAGTGCCTGGTTGGCAAGCGGCGTGGCGCTCTCTTCGGCCTTGCGCGCGCCGGCGACGGTATCCTCCGCCGCATTCGCCGCACCGCTCGCGACGGCGCTGACTCCAGTCAAACCCGCCGCAAACCCGCCGGTGTCCACCGGAACACCTACCGAGACGCCGCTCACACTGATGTTGTCCGCGCCAAGGACTGCGGTAGCGGCAATCGTCAGGTTACCGGCCACGATGCCGGCGTCACCTGCATTCACGACGCCGCGTGGTGCAAATAGATCCACGTCGCCGGGCTTTCTTCCAGCGGAGGTCGCGAGCGTGCGAATGCCGCTTCCGGCCAACGCGGCCGGGAAGGTGACCTGAACGTTGCCGTTGGCGTCGAAACTCACCACGGGCGCCGGCGCGGAGATCGCAGTTTTCGCACCGCGACCTGCATCGATATCGCCGCGAGTTGACCACACGAGGATGTTGCCGCCGTCCGCGGCAAATACACGCGACTCGTTCACCGCGAGATCGCCATAGACCAGCGTGGAGACGCTACCGGTGCTCTGCGCAACGATGCCGAGCTGCGACGCGCTCTTGGCAATACCGAATGCCGTAGGCGGCGTTGCCAAGCCCGCATTCACATTTCCACCCGGCGCAAGCAGATTGATGTCCCCGCCGTCGAGCGTGTAGAGGCGGCTGAAGTACAGGTTGATGTCGCCCAGGTAAGGATTCGTCTTGCCCGATTCCAAATCCGGGTTCGCCCCCGGAAACAGCGTCTCCAGGGCGGTGAAACCTCGAGCGAAGTCCGAATTTGCGCTCGCGGCCGCAGTTCGACCGGACGCGCGCAGCTCGCCGAACAGCACCGCTTCGACGAACAGATGCTGAGCGCCCGGCGATAGCGACCCGAAGAGCTCCAGAGCGCGATTCTTGCTGACCGCCGTTTCGCCCGTGACTGTTTTCACATACGCAAGCAATGACGCGTCGTACACGGCGCCTTGACGCAAGTACTTGTCGACGAACTCCTCGTAGCGCGGCTGCTGATCGCCGAGCCCGACGAGAACGCTCACCGATGCGCCTTCGCTCGGAAGCGCAGGATTCACGACGTTGCCCCGCGTAGTAATACCCGCCGACGTCTGCAGATCCAACGTGCGACCCGCGATCAGCTCCAGCGCGCCCGGTCCGTCGACGACGATGGCGCCGCTGTTCGGCTGTAGTTCACCGCGCGAGTTCCGGCCGACTTTGTAAGTGATGTCACCCGCCGCGCTGACGGTGGTGACGTCGGCCGCCGATGTGTGTTCTGTCGTCAATGTCAGGTTCCTGACGTCTCCGCCTGCGACCACACGCGCGGGCTTCGCGAGGTAAACACCTGCGAGGCCGGCTTGCGGATCGATATCCATGAAGACATCGCCGGTATTCGCAACGATGCGGGCCGGTATTTCGTCGGGGAGACCATCCGTCTGCGCAGCCAACGAATGAACCGGCACGGCGCCGTGCTGGCGGGGACTGAAGGGTGATTTCAGTAACGTGTCGAGCAGCGACAGGTTGCTGGCAGGTCGATCGATGGACGGCAGGCTCGCCGGGTCGGCATCCGAAAGCGTGAGCACCAGCGCCGAGCTCTGCCCACCCAGGATGACGGAATCCTCGGCCAGCAGCTCCAAATTGCCCTTCTCGGCGGGGAACATGAACATGGATCTCGGGACGGAAACGTTCCCATCCAGTGCGACGGCGCGAACGGTGCCCGGGTATGTCAGCATCGCTGCGCCATCCTCTGCTGACAGAGATGTCGTCGGCTCGAACAACCGCTCCGCCGTCGTAGTGCGATTGTCGAGGAGCACGGTGCCACTCAGGGAAACGAGGTCCAAGGCGCTCGTGGGTGAATACGTCGCGAAGAACGAGGCCCCGTCGAACACCTGCTGCGAAAACCCCTGCCGAACCAACGTCGCTGCAAACGCCGCTTCGATCGTGAGATCGCGGCGCGCGGTCAACTCGTAGCTACCCGCGCCACTGAACCCCAATAACGGATTCATGCTCGGCAAACCAGGCACCTGGGAGACGATCGGAGCGCCGATGCTCTCTTGCGCCACCAGCTGCGCCGAGCCATTGCCGACGAGGTAGGTGCCACCCCGGATCGAGCCGCCCGCGACGACACGGAGATTTCCCGCGCCAACCACCTCGACCCGGTTATCGCGCGCGTTCAGTCCGCCGACTTGACGGCCGATCGTAGGCAGGTTCAACGACACGTTCTCGATGTCCCCACCCGCAACGACGTCGACGTTGCCACCGGCGAGAGCACCGATCCCCTGCATGAAATTGCGGTAGTTCACGGTCCACGCGGTAGGACTGCCGGCGTTGAACGCATCCGGAACGCTCCCTACTCGCCACAGCCAATCGGTGACGAGCTGGTTGCTGAGCGCGCCACGGACTCGCCCGCCCACACCGATCGAGATGTCGCCACCGTCCACGGGATACCCCAGCGAATTGAGCCCGCCAAAATCGCCCGCCAGCCGGATGCCTGGTCCCGAGGCGCCGGCCGTGTACAGCACCGCAGTCTGGTCGAGCGTGCTGGGATTGGCAGGATCGCCGAGGACGAAATCGCGGGCCGCGCGGACCAAGATGTCCCCCGTGCCCGTCCGCACCATCCGATAGTCCGGCGTGGTGAAGGGGTCGACGATCTCGCAACACGTGCCCGGCAGGATCTGCACGGTACCGCTGTTGGGCGCAGCGTCCGCCAGCGAGAGAGTCGCGACCGCGTTCGAGGAGGCCAGATCTGCGCCGGCGATGAGCCGGTATGACCAGGATTCCCGGCGTTGAGTGGGAAGCGTGAACGAAAGCGGATCGATATCTGGGTCGAAGCTATTCGGATCCGGCACGCTCACGAATCCGTCGGACAAGCTCTGCTGGAAGATCAGGTTGCCGCTCGCACGCAACGTCAGTATTCCGGGCGTATCGTTCGCGAAGTGCCAGTTGTACAGATTCCAGTTGGCGGCGAGCGTCAAATCGCCGCTCGAGCGGATCTCGACGCCCGGCACCACCTTGAAAGCGCTGTCGTTGCTACGACCAAGCGCCGTCGCTACGGCGCTGGCGTTGCTCAGGAACGTCAGCGCATCGTTGTAGAGCAAGTTTCCAGCAACCGGCGCAACACTGGCCGCATCGATGACGCCGTCCGCATCGTTGTACACCTGCACGCCTTCGAGCCAGTACTTACCCGCGCCGACGACGTTGCCCGCGAGCGCCACCAGATCGTTGCTGGCTTCGGTATCTAGAAGTGTAGCGACGGAGCTGCGCGGCACGCGCACCGTGACCTCGCCGGCGCGCACCGGTTCCGCTCCAATGGCGGCGCCTGCCGAAACGTCGACGAGTGCCGAGGCTTGGAGGTTCACACCACGTTCCGAGGAGGACAGGAACACCTGCCCCCCGCGCCCACCCGCTCCGGTAGCGCTTGCCAACAGCGACCCGCTAATCCCGACATCGTCACGGGCCGCTAGCTCGATGGACCCGCCGGACGCGCCTCGAGCATCGATGACGTTGCCGACGTAGATATTGCCCTGATCCGCCGTCAAGCTGACGTTCGCTGCTACCACGCTAGAGCCGCCGAGGCTGAGATCGCCGGGCCCACGCTCACGAAACTCCAGCGATCCCGAGAAGCCGCTCGCGTTCAAGCTGTGGATCACTTGATCAAAGCGCGCGAGTGCGCCGCCATCCACAGACAAAGCTGCACTGCGAAATCCCGCAGCCGCCCCCCCCTGCCACGTGCCGTCCAGATCGACCGTGCCATGAGCGGCCGTGATCGTGATCGACCCCGCATCGCCACCGAGGGCATGACCCGAGACGTTCACAGTCCCGCCCGATTGCACGGTTACGCCGCCAGAATTCGCAGCCAAAGTCACATTGCCGCCGGGCGCATACGACGCCACCGTGTCGAACTCGCGCCGGACTCCGGCCGCGGACAGAATCGAGCCCGCAGCAAGCGTGACGCCGTCGGCGGGATCGCTGCCCACCGCAAGGAGCTGTACGTCGCCGGCCGGCAGGTCGATGCGCCCGCCGTGGAACACGCTCTTGCCTTGGAGAACAAGGGACCCACCAAGACCGGTTACGGCAGCGGTGCTGGCAGCTGCGGAACCGAATCCAGTCCGCAACGCGCCCGTTGCAATCAGCGATCGATCGGCACCACTGTCCGTCGTGATCAGCGGAGCCAACAAGTCGAAGTCGCCGAAAACCTGAGTCTTGCCCGCGTTGCTGGCCACAATCGAGCCGCTCGCAATCAGCCGAGCATTGGCCGCGCCGCCGATGACGAAATCACCTGCACCCAAGGTAATTTGCTGCGCGGTGAGCGTGAGCTGGCCGCTGCCAGCGCTACCCTGCAGGATGACCCCATTAGGGTTGGCGAGCTGCAGATTCGCCGTCGCGCTGAGCACGGCGTCCACGCCGGAGCGATTGACGATGCCGCCCGCATGCACCGTGAGATCGCGCACACCGAGATCGACGCTGCCATACAGGTCGATCGTCGACCGGCTGGTCAACACGAGCTCTTTGAGATCGAACGCCGAAATTTGCGCCGGGTCCAGGACGAGCCCGCTCGGCACGACGGACGAAGCGCCCAGGTTGATCCGCGACGACGCGAGATTCAACGAGGCGCCGCTGACGGCGAGATCGCCCCGGAAGTTCGTGTCGCGCGTTGCGTCGAGAAGCACCGCACCACTCGCAGCGCTCAACTTGGAGCCGACATCGAGGTTCAGAACACCGGTGACGCCACTCACCGCGGAACGATCGACGCTGGCCTGTGCTCCGGAGGTAACGCGCAGCAAGGCACCGTCGCCGAGCAGGCGTAGCACCGCGTCGTTCGCGACTCCGGCACCCACCGTCGCGGTCAGCGTAGCGCCAGAATTTACGTCCACCCGATCGGTGCCGGCAAGTAACAACTCCGGAACGCGCAGCTCCGCACCGCCGTCGATCGTGACGGTTTTTGCAGCGACGTTCAGCAAGAGCCCATCGCTCTGTTGCGATCTCGTGCCACCCAGTAACAAGCTCTGAGCGCCGAGGTTATTGAGCGCGGAGGCTTGCACGAGGACCTCGCCCGGCTGCGCCGCGACCACCCCATCGACCACGCGTAGACGGTCACCCGTGATGTCCACGGCCATGCCGCGGCCAGCCGCGTCGTGCGTCGCGAGCAAGGATCCGTCGAGCGAGAGTTGGCCGCGAGCGGTGATGCTCAGCACGCCGGCGTCCACGGGAAGACGCGGCAGGGACTGCACGTCGGCGGCCAGACTCGGGAAGAAGGTGTTCGCCTTGGACTGCACGTACAAGGCCTCTTTCGCGACGTCGGTACCCGGGCGCACCTCGAAACCGCTGTAGCGCGAATCA
>PMCP01000066.1:0-127 GCA_003155415.1 Gammaproteobacteria bacterium
GACATGTTCCCCTACCCGTCGGGCGAAGGCCTGCACGTAGGACATCCCGAGGGCTACACCGCGTCGGACATCGTTGCGCGCTACAAACGCATGCGCGGTTTCAACGTGCTGCACCCCATGGGCTGGG
>PMCP01000066.1:195-16116 GCA_003155415.1 Gammaproteobacteria bacterium
CAGTGGATCGTGAAGCAGCTGTTCGACCGCGGGCTCGCGTACCAGAGTGAGCTGCCCGTGTGGTGGTGCCCTGAGCTCGGCACCACGCTCGCGAACGAGGAAGTCATCGACGGCAAATCCGAAGTCGGTGGCTTCCCATGCGTGCGCAAACCGCTGCGCCAGTGGGTGCTGAAGATCACGCAGTACGCCGACGAATTGCTGAAAGGCCTGGACGGTCTCGACTGGCCGAACAGCACGAAGGAAATGCAGCGCAACTGGATCGGCCGCAGCGAAGGCGCGGAGATCGATTTCGCGGTCGACGGCCAACCGGGCGTCATGCTGCGCGTGTTCACGACGCGGCCCGATACCTTGTTCGGCGCCACGTACATGGTGCTGGCGCCCGAGCACGAGCTCGTCACTCGGATCACTTCGCAGGGCCAGCGCTCACGCGTAGACGCCTATCGCGAGCAGGCCACGCGCAAGAGCGAGCTCGAGCGCACCGAGCTGCAGAAAGAGAAATCCGGCGTGTTCACAGGCGCGTACGCCATGAACCCGGCGACCGGCGGCAAGATTCCGATCTGGATCGCCGACTACGTGCTCGCAGGCTACGGCACTGGCGCCATCATGGCTGTGCCGGCGCAGGATCAGCGCGACTTCGAGTTCGCGGCCGCGCACGGCTTACCCGTGATCCGTACCGTGCAGCCACCGGCCGACTTCGACGGCAACAGCGCGTGGCTCGGCGACGGCGTCGCGATCAACAGCGGCTTCCTGAACGGCAAGAACGTCGCAGAGGCCAAGGCCGCGATGATCGACTGGCTCGAGCGCGAGCACACAGGCGAGCGCCGCGTGAACTACAAGCTGCGCGACTGGCTGTTCTCGCGCCAACGCTATTGGGGGGAGCCGTTCCCGATCGTGTTCGTCGACGGCAAGCCGCAAACGGTGGCAGACGCCGATTTGCCCGTGGTGTTGCCCGAGCTCGATGATTTCAAACCGAGCGGCTCGCCGGAAGGCCCGCTCGCGAAGGCAGGCGCGTGGCTCGAGACGACGACGCGCGACGGCAAGCGCGCGCGGCGCGAGACGAACACGATGCCGCAGTGGGCGGGCTCGTGCTGGTATTACCTGCGCTTCGTCGACCCCGACAACAAAGAGCAGCTGATCGACCCCGAGCTCGAGAAGTATTGGCTGCCTGTGGATCTTTACATCGGCGGATCGGAACACAGCGTGCTGCACCTCTTGTATGCCCGCTTCTGGCACAAGGTGCTGTACGACGCCGGCGTGGCATCGACGCCCGAGCCGTTCGCGAAGCTCGTGCATCAGGGCATGATCCTGGGCGAGCTCGAGTTCAGCGTCGACGGCAAGCGCGTCGCGGAAGAGCTGGTAGAGAAGCGCGGCGATCATTTCGTGCTGAAGAGCGCGCCCGAGACCACGGTCGAGGCGCGCGCGTTCAAGATGAGCAAGAGCCGCGGCAACGTGGTGAACCCGGACGACATCGTCAAGCACTACGGCGCGGACGCCTTCCGGTTGTACGAGATGTTCATGGGGCCGCTCGAGCAGGTGAAACCCTGGAACACGCGCGGCGTCGAGGGCACGCACCGGTTCCTGAATCGCGCGTGGCGGCTCGTGGCGGGAGCCAACGCCGACGAAGGCGGCGGTGCGCCGCCGCTCGCCGACGTGGAGCTCACACGTGACCAAGCACGCGTGCTGCATCAGACGATTGCCAAAGTCACGGAAGACATCGAGGCACTCCGCTTCAACACCGCGATCAGCACGCTCATGGAGTTCACGAACGCGGCGTACAAATGGCCGAGCGTGCCGCGTTCGGCCGCCGAAGCATTCGTGCTGCTGCTGGCACCCCTTGCGCCGCATCTCGGCGAGGAACTCTGGCAGCGTCTCGGTCACACCCAGTCGCTCGCGTATCACGCCTGGCCGGTAGCCAACCCCGCGCTGCTCAAAGCCGATGTGCTCGAGATCGCGGTGCAGGTGAACGGTAAGGTGCGCGGCAAGATCCAGGTGCCAGCCGAAGCGGCCGAGGCCGAGGTCATCGAGATCGCCAAGGCAGACGAGAACGTCGGTCGCCATCTCGCGGGCCAAAGCGTGAAGCGCGCGATCTACGTGCGCGGCCGCATCGTGAATTTCGTCGTCGCGGCACCCTAGACCGCAGCGCGGAGAATGTCGAAGCGCATCGTCATCACGTGCTGGGGTTCGCACGGCGATCTGTTTCCGTACATCGGGCTCGCGCTGGCGCTGAAGAAGCGCGGCCACGCGCCCGTCCTCGCGACGATGCCGCTGTACCAGCCGAACGTCGAGCAGGAAGGCCTCGAGTTCGCGGCCGTGGGGCCGACCGTCGACGTGACCGACTTGAGCCTCTTCGAGCGGATCATGGATCCCCGCCGTGGCAGCGAGGTGATCATCCGCGAGATGCTGCTACCGAAGCTGCGTGAGACGTACGAGCAACTGCAGCGCGCCGCGGCGGGCGCCGACTTCATCGTGAGCCACCCGATCTGTTACGCGACGCCCGTCTTCGCCGAGCGCGAGCGTTTGCCGTGGGTGTCGAGCACGCTGGCGCCGATGCTGTTCTTCTCGCGCTACGACCCCGCGGTGATCCCGATGATGCCGCGGCTGCAAGACGTTCCGCTCATCGGGCCCTGGCTTTCGAGCAGAGCGCCGGCGCTGATGCGCGGCGTCACGCGCGAATGGATGAAACCCGTGGCGGCGTTGCGCAGCGAACTCGGCATGCCGCCGGGTGCGCATCCGTTGTTCGAAGGCCAGTTCTCGCCGCTCGGGACGCTCGCGCTCTATTCGCGCGTGCTCGCGAAGCCGCAGCGCGATTGGCCGCCGAACGTCATGAGCACGGGCTGCGTGTTCTACAACGGCCCCGACGGGCTCGATGCGAAGCTCGAGGCGTTTCTCGCGGCTGGCCCAGCGCCCGTGGTGTTCACGCTCGGCACATCCGCAGTCGGCGCGGCCGGCCGTTTCTATCACGAGAGCGCCGCGGCCGTGCAGCAGCTGGGCCTACGCGCGGTGCTTCTGACCGGCGGCATCGAGCAGAACAAGCCCGACGGCCCGCTACCGGATAGCGTTCTGCTCGTCGACCGCGCGCCGCATCAGATGCTGTTTCCACGTGCCTTTGCCGTTGTGCATCAGGTGGGCGCTGGCACGCTCGGGCAGGTGCTGCGCAGCGGAAAACCGATGCTCGCGGTGCCGCATGGCCACGATCAATTCGACAACGCGCGGCGCGTCACGAAGCTCGGCGTCGCGCGCACCGTGTTTCCGAAGGAATACACGGCGACGCGCGTCGCACACGAGCTCACGTTGCTGCTCGACGCGCCTTATCGGCAGCGCGCGGAAGAAGTGGCGGCCGTCGTGCGACAGGAAGGCGGCGCGGATGCAGCCGCGGCCGCAATCGAACAGCTCCTACGCTGAGCGGCGCTTCACCACGTAGCCCGCGGCGAGCACGAGCAAGACCAACACGAGCACCGCGTAGTTGCCCACGCGCGCATACGGCGTTGAGCCCGTATAGCCACGCACCGTTTGTTTGAGCACCGCCGTCTCGAACTGCGGCACCACCGCGGTCACGTGACCCAGCGGATCGATGACAGCCGTGACGCCCGTGTTCGCCGCACGCAGCAGATAGCGGCCGGCTTCCGCCGCGCGCACGCGCGCGATCTGCAAGTGCTGATGCGGCGCGATCGAATTGCCGAACCATGCGTCGTTCGTCACGTTCACGAGCAGCGTGGCCTCGGGCAAATAGTGCAGCTGCTCGGCGCCGAACACGTCCTCATAGCAAATCGTGATCGCCACGCGCTCGCCGGCCGCATCGAGCGGCGGTTGATCGGCCGCGCCGGACACGGCGTCACCGGTGGGCAGGGTCATGTACCGCATCCAGTCGCGGATGAAGCCGGGCACGGGGAAATACTCGCCGAACGGCACGAGGTGCCGCTTCACGTAGATCTGCATCGGGTCGGTGAGCGCCACGAGAATGTTCTGGAACGATTCGGTGTCCGGGCTCGCGTTCGGCGGCAGCCGTAGAGTACCGAGCAGAACCGTGCTTCCGCGCTTCGCCATCGCGGAACGCATGGTGGCCAGGTAGTCGCCCACATACTCGTACAACGTCGGAATCGCAGCTTCTGGCCACACGACGAGATCCGTTCCGGCGCTCTGCTGCGTGAGGCTGCCGTACAACGTGAGCGTACCCGGCAGTTGGTCGGGCTTCCACTTCAAGTCCTGCGCGATGGCGCCCTGCACCAACGCGACTGTGAGCGCGTGCTCCTTCGGCTGCGTGAAGCTCCGGTCGTACGCCGCGAATCCCGCACCCCACACGGCGAGCACAACGAGCACGGCCGCGGCACGCTCGCGGTTCGTGCCGAGCGCGAGCGTGACGACCGCGCCCGCCGTCAACAGCACCGCATAGCTCATCGCGTGCAAGCCCGCGATGGGCGCCAACCCCATGAGCCACGAATCCGTTTGGCTGTAGCCGGCGGAGAGCCAACCGAAGCCGGAGAACATCCAGCCGCGCATCCACTCCGTCAGCACGAACAGCGCCGGCAGAACACCGAGCCACGCTACGGCGCCACGCGCGCGAAACCAACGTGCCGCGACGTAGCCTGCGACCGCGATAAACGCCGCGCACACGGCGGTGAGCCCGATCGTGAGAAAGCCCGCAACCGCAAGCGGCGCCCCACCGATGATGCGCACCGCGATGTACGTCCAGTACGTACCGAAACCAAACGCGCCGCCGCCATAGGCGAAGCCGATCTTGGCCGCGCGCCACGGCGCGCCGTCACGCCACAGATAAAGGAGTACCGCGAACGACAGCGGCGCGATCCAGAATTGCCCGAAAGGCGCGAACGCGAGGGGCAGCACTGCTCCGGCCAACGCAGCGAGCAGGTAGTCCCTCACCGCGCGCGCCCGCAGCTACTCGGTGGCGGGCGGCGGCAGCCGCGTGACTTCGAGAGTGTGCAGGCGCCGGCGGTCGCCGCGCAGCACCTTGAATCGCAAACCCGAGTAGTCGAGCTGCTCGCCACGGCGTGGCAAGCGGCCGAGCTCATGCATCACGAGCCCGCCCACCGTGTCGTAGTCGGCATCGGAGACTTCGGTGTTGAAGAAATCGTTGAACTCTTCGATGCGCGTGAGTGCCTGCACGATGAACTTGCCGCCGTCCTGCGGCTGGATCGGCGGCGCAGCATCCGCATCGTGCTCGTCGTCAATTTCGCCGACGATCTGCTCGAGCACGTCTTCGATCGTGGCGAGACCAGCCACGCCACCGTACTCGTCGACGACGATTGCCATGTGGTTGCGGCTCTCGCGGAACTCGTCGAGCAGCGTGTTGAGACGCTTGCTCTCGGGAATGAATACGGCGGGACGCATGAGCGTCTCGATGTTGAACCCAGCGCGATCGCGGATGTACTGCTTCAGCAGGTCCTTCGCGAGCACGATGCCGACGACTTCGTCGCGGTCGTCGCCGATCACCGGGAAGCGCGAGTGATTCGATTCGCTGATGATCTTCAGGATCTCTTCGGGAGATTGATCCTTCGACACGACCACCATGTGGCTGCGCGGCACCATGATGTCGCGCGTGTGCGCGTCCGCGACTGCGAGCACGCCCTGCAGCATCGTGAGCTCGTCGGGCGCCAGCACTCCGCGCTCGACGAACCCCGCCAGGAACTCGATGATCTGCTCGCGGTCTTTGACGTCCCCGCGACCTTGGACGAGCCGGGCCCACCAGCCGGATACGCCGGTGTCGCTTGGGGTTGATTCGTCTGACATCGGAAGGATTTTAACCTGAATAGGGGTCCGGAAACCCAAGCGCGGCCAGCAGCTCGCGCTCGCGCGCTTCCATCGTCGCGGCCTCGGTGCTGGTTTCGTGATCGAAACCTTGGAGATGCAGCACGCCGTGCACAACCATGTGCGCCCAGTGCGCAGGGGCAGGTTTACCCTGCTCCCGCGCCTCGCGCTGCACCACGGCGGCGCAGATCACGAGATCGCCGAGCGGCAGCAGCTCCGTTCCGACGGCATCGGGCAGCGGTTCCGCGCCAAATGACAGCACGTTCGTGGGGCCGCGTTTGCCGCGGTACTTGTTATTCAGCGCCGCGCTCTCGTCTTCATCGACGATGCGCAGCGTCAACTCGCCGCGTGCGGCGGAACCGAGCGCATGCCGCGCCCACGCGCGCAGCATCTCTGCCGAAGGCGTCGCCGGCGCCTGCGCGGCATCCTGCACCGTGACGGAGAGCCGGCGCACACGCGCCATCACTCGCCCTCGTGCTGCGGGCTCTGCGTTTGCTGCTCTTCGCGCGCGTACGCGGTGACGATTTTCTGCACGAGCGGGTGACGCACGACGTCCTCGGCGCCGAAATGGATGAATGCGATGCCTTCGACGCCGTTCAGGATTCGCCCGACCTGCTTCAGGCCGGACTCCTTGCCGCGCGGCAGGTCCGTCTGCGTGATGTCGCCCGTAACGACCGCGCGCGACCCGAAGCCCATGCGCGTCAGGAACATCTTCATCTGCTCGGGCGTGGTGTTCTGAGCTTCGTCCAGGATCACGAACGATTCGTTCAACGAGCGGCCGCGCATGAAAGCGAGCGGCGCAATCTCGATGACGTGCCGTTCGATCAGCCGGCCGACTTTGTCGAAGCCCATCATCTCGTAGAGCGCGTCGTACATGGGGCGCAAATACGGATCGATCTTTTGCGTGAGATCGCCAGGCAGGAACCCGAGCCGCTCGCCAGCTTCAACGGCCGGCCGCACGAGCACAATTCTGCGCACCGAATCGCTCGCGAGCGCTTCGACGGCGGCGGCTACCGCGAGATAGGTCTTGCCGGTGCCAGCCGGCCCGATGCCGAACGTGAGGTCGCACTCGCGCATCGCCTTCGTGTACGCCACCTGGTGCGGGCCGCGTGCGCGTATTGCGCGCCTGCGCGTGTTGATGACTACACCGGAATCGGCGCTGCCTTCGTCCCCGGAATCGGCGCGCACGTGCTCGGCGAGCGCCATGTGCACGCGCTCGGCGTCCACCTCTTCCGTCTCGGCAATGTCGAACAAATCTTCGAGCACGCGTCGGCCGCGCTGGGCCGCGGAGTCGGCGCCCGCGAGCTCGAAACGGTTGCCGCGACTGTTGATGCGAATGCCGAGCTGGCGTTCGATCTGGCGCAAGTGCTCGTCGAACTGGCCGCCCACGCGCGCCAGACGACGCGGATCATCCGGCGTCAGCACGACGGTCAGCGACGGTTCGGACTTATGCTGCTCAGGCAACGGACTTCTGTATCGCACTGGAAACGAGGCGACCCCTCAAACTGTTGCGCTTCGGCTCGGTGATGACCACGTCGGCGAAATGGCCGACGAGCTCGGGCGGGCCAATGAAGTTGACCCAACGCTGATTCTCCGTGCGCCCCGCGAGCTCGCGCTCGCTCTTCACGGAAGTTTTCTCGACGAGGATGCGTTGCACAGTGCCAACCATGCCGGCGCTGATGGCGGCGGCTTGCTCGTTCACGAGGGCCTGCAGCCGCTCGAGCCGTTTCTGCTTGACCTCGTACGGCATGTCTTCGAGATTCGCGGCCGGCGTGCCGGGCCGCGGGCTGTAGATGAAGCTGAACGACTGATCGAAGCCCACGGTGCGGATGAGCGTGAGCGTTTGCTCGAAATCCTCTTCCGTCTCGCCCGGGTAACCCACGATGAAGTCCGTCGAGATCGAGATGCCCGGGCGCGCAGCCTTCAGCTTGTCGATCTTCGCGACGTACTTCTCGGCCGTGTAGCCGCGCTTCATGAGCTTCAGCACTCTGTCCGAGCCGCTTTGCACGGGCAAGTGCAGGTAGCTCGCGAGCTTTTCCACCGTGGCATACGCGCCGACGAGCGCGTCGTTGAATTGCGCGGGATGCGACGTGGTGAAACGAATGCGCTCGACGCTGTCGATCTTCGCGACCTCGCGGATCAGTGCCGCGAGATCGGCTTTCTTGCCGCCGCCGGCCGTGGGGCCGCGATACGCATTCACGTTCTGGCCGAGCAACGTGATCTCGCGCGCGCCGAGCTCAGCCAGGTGCCGCGCTTCCGCGAGCACGTGCGTGAGCGGCCGGCTGATTTCCTTGCCGCGCGTGGTGGGCACGATGCAATACGAGCACGCCTTGCTGCAGCCTTCCATGACGGACAGGAATGCCGTGCTCTGCGAGGACGCAGCCGCAGGAATCTGGTCGAACTTCTCGATCTCGGGGAACGACACGTCGACGACGCGCGGCGTTCCGCTGCGAACCTTGCCGATCAGCTCGGGCAAGCGGTGCAGCGTCTGCGGGCCGAACACGATGTCGACCCACGGTGCGCGCTTCAGAATGGCCGCGCCTTCCTGGCTCGCCACGCAACCGCCCACGCCAATGATGAGGTTCGGGTTCTGCTCTTTCAGCTCGCGCCAACGGCCGAGCAGCGAGAACACCTTGTCTTCGGCCTTCTCGCGCACGGAGCATGTGTTCACGAGCAGGATGTCGGCTTCTTCCACACCGGCCGCTTTGCTAGCGGACAACGAGCTGCCAAGCACGTCCGCCATCTTGGCGGAGTCGTACTCGTTCATCTGGCAACCGTAGGTCTGGATGAAGTACCGCTCGGCCACGTGTCAGAACGGAATGTCGTCGTCGAAATCGCCCGGCGGGCCGCTGTCTACGCTGTCGTTCACCGCCGCCGCGGGGCGCTCTCTCGCGCCGCCTGCTGCCGCGGGCGCACCCGCTCCGGCGCCTGCGCCGCCACCCTTGCTGCCGAGCATCTGCATCTCGTCGGCCACGATCTCGGTGGTGTAGCGGTCCTTGCCTTCCTTGTCCTGCCACTTGCGCGTGCGCAGCTTGCCTTCGATGTAGACCTGCGAGCCTTTGCGGAGATACTCGGCCGCGATCTCGGCCAGGCGGCCGAACATCGCGATCTTGTGCCACTCCGTGCGTTCCTGCTGGTCGCCGGTCTGCTTGTCCTTCCACGACTCCGAGGTCGCAAGAGTCAGGTTCGTGACCGCACTGCCGCTCGGCATGTAACGCGTCTCGGGGTCTTTGCCGAGATTGCCTACGAGAATGACCTTGTTGACGCCTCGTGCCATGCAAACTCCTGGTTAGACGAGCCTCTTGGGGCTCTTCGGCCGTGTCGTTCGCGACGCCGGCCAGGGGAGGTCATTCTACACGGCATGCCCGCCAATTCACCCCGCCAACCTGGCTCCTTCGGGCAGAAACGGTGGTCTCGGGGGGCCGGTCCGCCGCCACGCAACGGTGCGGCCGCCGGGCCTGGCGCGGAACTTGCTCTCCAGGCTCACGGCTCCTCACAAACAGCCGGAGGAATCTCGTGCCGACCAAGATTTGGACAGGGACGTTACTGCTCGCGGTCGCAGGCTCGATCATCGTGCAGCTCGCCGCGCCCGGCTCCGCCATAGTGGCCGGAACAGCCGGTTTCGTGCTGGTGGCCTGTGGCACCCTGCTCGTTGCGCGCCTCTCGCACACGCCCGCCGGGCTGCGCGCATTGCGTGCCACGCTGCGTGAAATGCGCGGCGCACGCCGGTCAGCGAACGACACCGAGCTGCAGCTTCATTGGTTCTTGCAAGCGGCAAACTTCTTCCGCTACGGCAACATTCGGCCGGCAGAGGAAGCGGCGCGGCAGATTCCAGACCCCGTGCTGCGCCGCGGCTGCGAGCTCGTGCTCGACGGCTTCCCACGCCCGCAGCTCTCGATGGCATTGCAACGGCAGATCGCGGAGCAACGCGAGCTGCTCGTGCGCCCGGTGGAGCTGCTGCGGGCGATGGCCGGTTACGCGCCGTCACTCGGCATGTTCGGCACCCTGCTCGGTTTGATGCAGATGCTCTTCGGCACCGGCAGCGGCGACACGAGCCACATGGGCGTGGCGATGGGCTTCGCGATGATGACCACCGTGTACGGGCTCGTGCTGGCGAACCTCGTCCTGAAGCCCCTCGCAACGAAAGTCGAACAACGCAACCGCCGCTACCTCACGCAGAGCATCGTGGCGATGCAAGCCGTGATGCTGCTGCACGAACGCCAGCACCCCGAATACATCCGCGACGTGATCAATGACGTGCGCGTGCCGCGCGCTTCGGTGCACCACGGCTTCGCGCCCGCGGCCGGAATGGCGCAGTGATCTTTGCCCACCGCCACGAGCAGGACGATGCTGAGCTCATGCCGGCGCTGCTCGACATGGGTTGGGAGGCGGAAGACCGCGACGACACGTGGCTCGTGTCGTTCGCCGACTTGATCAGTACGACGCTCGCGATGGTGGTGCTCATGTTCGGCCACGCGGCCATGACGACGCCGGCAACGGACGCAGCGGTCGTGGCAGCGACGCAAATCGAAGCGCCGGCGCCGCTCGTCGCAGCGCCCGAGCCCGTCGTGATAGCTACCCCGGTCGCCGAGCCACCTGTGCCGTTGAACAGCGAGCCCTCTCCGGAGAGCCGGCTCGCGTCCCTCGTCACGGCACGGTTCGCGGGGCGCATCTCCGCCGAGCAACGTAAAGAAGGCGTCGTGCTGACGATCCCGGAGGTGGCGCTGTTCGACTCCGCACGTGCGGAGCTGCACCCGTCCGCGCTACCGCTGCTGAACGAGCTTGCCGCCACGCTGCGCGAGGTCGGCGAAGCGCAGATTTCCATCGAAGGCCACACGGATGACCGGCCCGTGCTCGGCGGCGAGTTCCGCTCGAACTGGGCATTGGCCTCTGCGCGCGCCAACGCCGTGACCGAGTTCCTCCTGTCGCTCGACTTTGCGCCGCAGCGCCTGCACTCCGTGAGCTACGCCGACACGCGACCCGTGGCCGACAACGGCAACGCGCAAGGCCGCGCGGCGAACCGGCGCGTGGAGCTCGCGATCGAATTCGGCGGCAAGCGCAGCTGATCGAGCCGCGTCAGCTCGCGGGCCACGCAACCTGCGCTTCGAGCCCGCCTTCCGGGTCATTGTGCAGCGTGAGAAGCGCCCCGCTCTTCGTGGCCAGTGCACGGGCGATCGTGAGCCCGAGCCCCGTGCCGCCCGTCTCGCGCGACCGTGAATCCTCTGCTCTGACGAACGGCTCGAACGCGCGCTCGAGCATACCCTCCGGCAAACCGGGCCCGTGATCGCGCACGAGAACCCGGACGCCCGCGAGCGTGCGCTCGACCGTCACCTCGACCGAGCCACCGTGCTTCACGGCGTTGTCGATCAGATTCGCGAACATGCGCCGTGTCGCGAGCGCGCGCAGCGGCAGCACCGCGCCACAGCCGCCCAAGAAACGCGCGTCGGCGCCAGCGTCGGCCGCGTCTTCCACCAGGCTGCCCAGCAGCGAATCGAGATCGAGCATCACGTTCGACTCTGCGCTATCGGCGCTGCGCGCGAGCTCGAGACCCTCGTCGATCAGGGCGCGCATCGCCTGCAGATCGGCCACCAACCGCTCGCGCAGTGCCTCGTCCTCGACGCGCTCGAGGCGCAGGCGCAGTCGCGTAAGGGGCGTCTGCAAGTCGTGAGTGATAGCCGCGAGCATCTGCGTGCGTTCCGCGAAATGACTCTGCAACCGCGCCTGCATGGAGTTGAACGCGGCCGCGGCTTGACGCACCTCACGCGGGCCCTTCAACGCCAGCGGCGGCCGGTCGAGATCGCGGCCGAGGTCCGCCGAGGCCTCGGCCATGCGCCGCAGCGGCGCGCTTGCGAACCGCGCTGCGCCGAATGCGAGCAACACGATGCCGACGCCGAACAGACCGAGAAAAGCGGGATCGAGCAACCGGCTCCGCAGTCGCTGCACCCACGGCGTGCTCAAACTCAGCTTCAGCGCCGTGCCGTCGCGCAGACGCAATGAAACGATGCGACATTCGGGCGGAACGAACGACGAGCCGCCCGCGACCAAGAACGGACGCAGACGCTGCAGCCTCTCCGCCATGTCGGCGTTCGGAAAATTGCGAATCTCCGGAAAGCAGACGTCGATTCCAGCCGTCTCGGCCGTGGCGCCCGCGATCACACCGCCGCGCGCCGCGAGCGCCCCGGTGAACTCCGGATCGGGCGTGCCGGCCGCGGTTTCCGTCAGCAGACGAACACCGGTCACGCCGTCGCGCAGCAGGCGCGCGCGCAATTCGAGCGGCGCCGCATCGAGGAACCGGCTGTATCCATCCAAGAGATCCGCCGTGCGCTCGGCGAGCTGCTGCTCGAACTCGCGGCTGCTGTAGAGATTCGTGACCAGGGTCGCGATCAGCGCGGCCATTGCCATGCCGAATGCCAGCCACACGAACAAACGGCCGGTCATCGACTGGAAAAACTCGCGCAGATAACTCATGACATCGTCACGGTGGTGGCCAGCACGTAGCCTTCGTTGCGGACCGTTTTGATCAGCGGCGACTCGGTCTGATCGTCGCCGAGCTTGTGGCGCAGCCGGCTGATCTGCAGATCGATCGCACGCTGCTGCGACGAATAGGGCCGGCCGCTGCTGCGGGCGACGAGGTGCTCGCGCGTCAGCACGCGATTCGGCTCGGCGACGAACGCGCGCAGCAGCCTGTATTCCGCGCCGGACAGCGACACGACGCGACCGGTCGAGTCCACGAGATGGCGCTTCTCGAGGTCGAACGTCCAGCCGCCGAACGCCGCACGGCCCGAACCCGTGGGCTCGAGCGGCGATGGCACGGCGCCCGTGCGTCGCAGCACGTTGCGAATACGCGCCACGAGTTCGCGCGGCTCGAACGGTTTCGGCACGTAATCGTCGGCGCCCATTTCCAGGCCCACGATGCGGTCGACGGGGCCGCTGCGCGCGGTCAACATGATCACGGGCAGGCCGGAACGCGCGCGCAAGTCGCGACACAACGTGAGCCCGTCTTCGCGCGGCAGATTCAGATCGAGGACGATGAGATCGATCTCTTCGCGTTCGAGCGTCGCGCGCATTTCCGCGCCACTCGCGGCCGTGCTCACGGCGAAGCCCGCTTTACCGAGCTGCTCCGCGAGCAGCGTTCGGATGTCGACGTCGTCATCGACTATCAACAGCCGCTGGGTTGCCGGTGCCTGCGTCACGCGCAGATGATCTACGTTCGCGCGAGCGTTTGCGCGCCTAATTTTGTACCGAAATGTGTCGGCAGCAAGCAATCGTCACGTTCCGCCGCGCGGTTCGTTACGAGCGGATAGACTTCGTGGGTTGTCCGCGGCAGCCCGCCTACCCAGACTGCGCATATGCCATCGAATCCGTATCGCCACCGCGTCTTTCGCGGGCCGCTGCTCGCGTTCGGCGCGTTCCTCGCCGCCGGCTGCTCGCTGATTCCGCCGTACGAACGCCCCACCCTGCCCGTCGCGGGGCAATACCCCGGCAGCTCCCCAAGCGCGAGCCAGACGCCCGCGGCCGACACGGCCTGGCGAGATTTCATCGTGGCCCCGCGGCTCCAAGAGCTCGTGTCGGTCGCGCTCGCCAACAATCGAGACCTGCGTGTCGCGGCGCTGCGCGTAGAACAAAGCCGCGCGCAGTACCGGCGCACGCGTTCGGGCCTCGTCCCCTCGCTCGACTTGGGGCTGTCGTACTCGCGCCAGCACCGGGGTGAGACCGTTGCCGGCGTCGATGCGACGACGACCGCCGCGAACCTCTCCGCGGCCAGCACAGCCTACGAGCTCGACTTCTTCGGCAAGGTGCGCAGTACCCGCGAGGAAGCACTCCAGGGATATCTGCAAACAGAGGAAGCCCAGCGCAGCGCGCAGATCTCACTCGTGGCCGAGGTCGCGACGCAGTACTTCGCGCTGCGCGAGGCCGAGGAGCAACTTTCGCTCGCACGGCAGACGCTCGAGCTCGTCGAAGAATCGTATCGCCTGAACACGGCGTCCTTCGACGCNNGCCGAGCCGTTCGGCGCCCACGTGCTCGCCGACATTCCGGCGGGGCTGCCGGCGGAGCTCGCGGAGCGGCGGCCCGACATTCTCGCGGCCGAGCACGCGCTGCTCGCGGCCAATGCGAACATCGGCGTCGCGCGCGCGGCATTCTTTCCATCGATCAGCCTCACCGGCTCCATCGGCCGCACCAGCGACGCGCTCGGCACGCTGCTCGGTTCGGGCACCAACACCTGGAGTTTCGTGCCGCAGCTCTCGCTGCCGCTGTTCAACGCAGGCAGCAATCGCGCGAACCTGGATTCCGCGCGGGCGGCGAAGGAAATCGAAGTCGCGAACTACGAGCAGACGATCCAGACGGCGTTCCGCGAGGTTGCGGACGCGCTCGTCGCCGCCGACACCTATGCGCTCGAGACCGACGCGCAGCGGGCGGCCATCGAGGCGCAGATGCAGCGCTTCACGCTGGCCGACGCTCGCTATCGGCAAGGCGAAACCTCCTATCTCACGGTGCTGCAGGCGCAGCAGGATCTGTACTCGGCTCAGCAGGGGCGGCTGCGCGCCGAGCGCAATCGCGCGTCGAGCCAGATCGCGCTGTACAGCGCGCTCGGCGGCGGTTGGAAATGAACTCGAAGGAGCGAACCCACATGACTCGGCTCGACCCAATCACCCGCGCGCTCGCCGGCGCATTACTGGCGGCGGCGCTCGCCGGTTGTGCGCGGTCAGGCGGAAATGGCCCGTCGACGGGAGTCGTGACTACGTCCGTCACACGCGGCACGATCGCGCAGCATGTCACGGCCGTCGGCACGCTCGGGGCGGTCGTCAGCGTCGAGGTCGGCAGCCAGGTCTCGGGTAAGATCGCGGCGCTGCACGCCGACTTCAACTCGGCCGTGACGAGAGGTCAGCTGATCGCCGAGATCGATCCCACCGTTTACGAAGCCACGCTGCGCCAGGCGCAGGGCGAGCTCGCGAGCGCCGAGGCGACTGCGGTGCTGAAGCGGCAGAACCTCGAGCGCAAGAAGGTGCTGGCGCCGCAACGCGCGGCCTCGCAGCTCGATCTCGACACGGCCACGTCGGAGGTGGCACAGGCCGAGGCCAATGTCACCGTACGCCGTGCCGCGGTGCAAAGCGCGATGGCGAATCTCAACTACTGCAAGATCACGTCGCCCGTCGACGGCACCGTGATTTCGCGCAAGGTCGACGTCGGCCAGACCGTCGCCGCCGCCATGACTACGCCCATCCTGTTCACGATCGCGCAGGACATCACGGAAATGCACATCAGCGCAGCGGTGTCGGAAGCCGACATCGGGCAGGTGCGCGTGGGCCAGAAAGTCGAGTTCACCGTGGATGCGTTTCCGGACGAGGTGTTCACGGGCACCGTGTCACAGGTGCGGCGCTCGCCGACGACCACGTCGAACGTGGTCACGTACGAAACGATCATCGACGTCGCGAACCCGGAGCGGAAGCTGTTTCCCGGCATGACCGCGTCCGTGTCGGTGCTCGTTGCGGAGCGCACCGACGCGTTGAAGGTGCCGAACGCGGCGCTGCGCGTCGCGCCCCCCGCGGGTGCGGCGTTCGAGGTGGCGCCGCCAAGCCGGCTCGCGCGCGGCGAACGGCTCATCTATAGCGTCGGCAAGACGCCGGGCTCGCTGAAGCCGATCGTGTGTCGCGCCGGCATCACCGATGGCGTGGAGACGGAGATGCTGGACTGCGCGGTCGAGGGCATTTCGGTCGTGACCTCCATCACCAGCGCCCCTCAGGGTGGCGGCGTCTTCCGTCCGCCCGGCGGCGGGCCGCCACCGCAGCTATGAGCTCGGCAGCGCCCGCGATCGAGCTGCGCTCGTTGTCCCGCGTCTACCGCACGGACGAGGTCGAGCTGCGCGCTGTCGACGACGTGTCGCTGACGATCGAGCACGGCGAGTTCGTCGCGATCATGGGCGCGAGCGGCTCCGGCAAATCGACGCTGATGAACACGCTCGGCTGCCTCGATAGACCCACGAGCGGCCAGTATCTGCTCAGCGGGCGCACGATCGCAGATCTCGATCGAGCCGAGCTCGCGCTGCTGCGTAATCGCAAGATCGGCTTCGTCTTCCAGAGCTTCAATCTGCTGGCGCGCACGAGCGCGCTAGAGAACGTCGAGCTGCCGATGCTGTACGCGGACCCGCTCGTGAGCCA
>PMCP01000023.1 GCA_003155415.1 Gammaproteobacteria bacterium
GGGCTGTACGAGGAAACGACCATGAACCGACACGTAACATCCGCGCTCTTCATCGGGGCGATGGTTCTTACCACTCAAGCTGTGCAAGCAGCGCAAATAACCTTTTACGAAGGCGAAGGCTTTCGCGGGCGCGCCTTCACCACGAAGCGATCCGTGGGCGACTTCAGGGCCGATGGTTTCAACGATCGTGCGTCGTCAGTGGTCGTGGATAACGGCACCTGGGTCGTATGCGACGACGTTGGATATCGAGGCCGCTGCGTGGAATTGCGCCCCGGCGCCTATGACTCCTTGCGGCGGTTGGGCCTCAATGATCGTGTCAGCTCCGTGGAGCGAGCCGATCAGGGCCGCCGCGACATGGACAGGCCAGAACCGGTTGCGTCTGCCGACTACGAATACCGACGCCGCCCGTATGAGCAGGTAGATGAAGCGCGCGTGACCTCGGTACGTGCCGTCATGCGCGAGGCAGATCGCGAATGCTGGGTCGAGCGCGAACAGGTCGAGGAGCGTGGATCCCCGAAGGTCGGTGGTACCGTCGCGGGCGCCATCATCGGCGGAATCATCGGCCACCAGATCGGCGGCGGGCGCGGTAAGGATCTCGCGACAATCGGCGGCGTGGCGGCCGGTGCGGCCGTTGGCGCGAACGTGAGTCGCGATCGGAACACGGATGTGGATGAACGCGACGTGCGCCACTGCGAGAGCCATGCGGACAGCGAGCCCGCCTATTGGGACGTGACGTACGACTACCGCGGTACGGAGCACTACGTGAAGATGACGGCGCCCCCCGGCCGCACCATCTTGGTCAATCGCAACGGCGAGCCGCGGCAGTAGCCGGCGCTACTTTGGCGGTGCTGCGCCCGCGCACAGCACTTGCCACTGGATCGCCAGCGACTCGCCGGCATTCGGCTCGAGCGCCAGTTGAAAGATCGACGTCGCGCCGTTCGCCACCTGGGGGCCGCCTTGTTGCTCGAACAGGCGGCCGCCCACTTCGCCGGTTGAACCGACGAACTTAGGGCGCCCGGCGCCGGGACCGCCCGCAGGCCAGGTACCGACGTACGTGTACGACCGGCCGTCAACCGCAGTCAGTTTGCCCGTTGTGCAGTTGGCCGCGGCTTTGAAATCATTCGCGCGGAATTTCGCGCCCCCGGCCGTGCCGCCCTGCGCGAGTTGGTCTTCGACGCAACTCTTGTTGCCCGCATTGAACTGCGCACACCACGCGGTTGCGTCCTCTTGCGTCACCTTGGCTTGCGCCATGGCGTTCGCGGTTCCGACTCCCGTCGTCGACTGAATGCGCGGGTTCAAGCAGCGCGCCAATAAACACACCGGCAAAAACTGACCACTGGCTTGCGCGACGGGTTGTCCGGCAGCCGCGGGTGGCGGTGTCGCGACGGGCGCGGGCGGCGGCGTGGCCGCCGCAGGCGGCGGCGCAACGCGGGCGGCTGGCGGAGCGTTCGGCGCAGCGTTGGCCGCCGTCGCACCTTGCGCGTTCGCCCCGACGACGTAGACCAGCTGCTTGCCGGTGCCGGGGTCCTTGATGATGGCGCCGGCTTTATCCGCAGCGGCAAGCGCGTAGTAGCCATTCAGCTTTTCGTTCGTGATGGCGAGCCGGCCCGCTACCTTGCGCGCGAAGATCGGCGCGGCACGGCCGGCGTTGTCCTCGATTACCACCACCGGGCAACCCGCGGTGTCGCACGTGAGCGATACCACCACGATCTCGTTCTTGCCATCGCCGTTCAGATCGGCGCTGCCGAGTCCGAACTGACCTTTGATGAGCTCGGCAAGGCCGGGCATGCGCGAGAGTACGGCGCGCTCCCGATCGCCACCCGGGGCGAACTGGACGATGGCTTTCGGCGTGAACGTTTGCGGCGTCTGCGCGAGCGCGAGGGGCGCGAAGCCGATCAACGCCAGGAACAGTTCCGCCGACTTTTTGCGGTAGAGCAGGGTAGGCATGGCTTCCTCGCGGGGTGCGGGTATTTCAGGAGCGGATAGTGTTTTCAAACGGCCGCGTTTGCAACGCATACGCGTCCGTCCGCCCCAGGTTTAGACTCTGCGCCATGACAGACGGCGCCCGCATGCGCATCGAACGCGACGATCTGGTCCGCCCGGAAGTTCGCGTTCTGCTTCGCGAACACCTCGCGAACATGTACGAACTTTCGCCTCCAGACAGCGTCCACGCGCTGGATGTCTCGGGGCTGCAAAGCCCCGACGTCACGTTCTGGACCGTGTGGGATGGATCGCTATTGACGGGGTGTGGCGCCCTGAAAGAGCTGGATGCCACACATGGCGAAGTGAAATCGATGCGCACACCTTCGCAGCAACGCCGCCGCGGAGCCGGCCGCGCGATCCTGGCACACATCGTCGCGGAGGCAAGAGCGCGCGGCTATCGACGCCTGAGTCTCGAGACGGGCTCCATGGATGCGTTCCGGCCCGCGCAGAAGTTATACGAGAGCTTTGGGTTCGTGTATTGCGGACCGTTCGCTTCGTACAAGCTCGATCCCTACAGCACGTTCATGTCGCTCGAGCTGAAGTAACGGCGGGGCGCGTTCAGTGGCTAGGCTCTCTTGCCCGCAAAGAGCAGGAGTGCGCCGCCGGCTACGACGGCCACCACGCCAGCCCAAATGGGGACGTTGACTGTCTCTTTGTCTTTTACCGAGAGCGTGAGCGGTCCCACATTGGCAGTATGGGTGTCCTTCGTATACGTGAAACTGCCGTACGCCAAGCCGAGTACGCCAGCCACGATCAGTGCGAGCCCTAGAACTTTACTTGCGTTCATGTCGTCTTCTCCTAAGGAGTGCAAAGGAAATATCAAAGCCCTCGGCCTAGTTGCACGCGCCAATACGCAAGAGGCAGAGGAGATTCTCCCGCGTGCGAGCGCGTGCGCGTACTGTGAGGAATACGTATGCGTCGGCGCTGCAGTGTGCGTTAGCGAACAGAGGACGTTCGACGCTTGTCATAGCGTTGTGGACGGTACTTATTCTCGTGAGCCCGCGCCTCATTGCAAAGTGGCGCGCATTACTCACCCTTAATCCGGGAAACGACTATGAAGCGATCTCTACAATCCGCACTTTGCGTCGGCACGCTGGTTCTTGCTGCGCAGGCGGTGCAAGCGGCGCAAATCACTTTCTACGAAGGCGAGGGCTTCCGCGGGCGCGCGTTCACGACCAAGCGTCCCGTTACGAACTTCAAGAGCGCCGGCTTCAACGACCGCGCGTCGTCGGTGGTCGTGGACAGCGGCGACTGGGTCGTGTGCGACGACTCGGAGTACGCGGGCCGTTGCATGCTGCTTCGCCGCGGCGCGTACGACTCGCTGCAACGGTTGGGTCTCGACAATCGCGTCAGCTCTGTGCGTCAGGCCGATCGACGCAAAGGTGATTACACCGAAGCGCCGGCTCCACTCGAGGCGCCCACGTATGAGTATCGGCGCCGTGCGAATGAACCCGTATTCGAAGCACGCGTGACCTCGGTGCACGCCGTGCTGCGTGACTCGAATCGTCATTGCTGGGTNNGCCATCATCGGCGCAATCGTCGGCCACCAGGTCGGCAACGGGCGCACTCGAGATGTCGCGACCGTCGGCGGCGCGGTGGCCGGTGGGGTCATTGGCTCGAATGTCGGTCGCGATCGAGACGACTACGACCGGTACGACCGAGACGTGCGCCGTTGCGAGGGCCGTGCGAACGCTGCTCCTGACTATTGGAACGTCACTTACGAATATCGGAACGTCGAGCACTACGTGAAGATGACGGCGCCTCCGGGCAGGACCATCTACGTGAATCGTAGCGGCGAGCCGCGCCAGTAATCCAAACACGGACCTTGATTTAGTCGGTGCTCCCGCTTGAGCTGAAGTAGCAGCGCGCCTTAACCTTCGCTTAGCGATTTGGTTGGCCGCATGACGGCCGGAAGGGGCCGCCGAGTGTCTGCGCCGATCTCTCCTCGACCGTGGCTGCGCAGCGCAGGGGCGTTGCTGCTCGGCCTCGTCGTCGTCGTGGTCTTGTCTCTGGTTGCGGACCAAGTCGCGCGCATGCTCGG
>PMCP01000115.1 GCA_003155415.1 Gammaproteobacteria bacterium
GTCACGGCGAAGCTCGTGGGCGACCAGCTCGAGATCACGCGGCAGCGCCAGGGCGGGAGCGGGGCACCCACGAAGATGGCGCTGCACCGCTCGACCGGCAAGCCGGCCGTGCCGCCGCCGCCGCCGCCCGGAGGCCCGCCGCCGCCGAAGCCTGCCTACGTGTCGCCCGGTCCCGCCGAGCAGCTCACGCCCGCCAAGGTGGCGGGGCTCTGGATGTTCGGCGAGGGGCCGGGTAAGCAGCACTTCATGTTCAAGGCGAACGGGTCGGAGCTCTTCGGCCTCGCGTGCGGCCCGTGCGATGACTCGACCAACATGGCGCCGCTCGACCGCATGTCGATCGACGGCACGACGCTGCGCTTCAGCATCGTGCACGAGAACAACGCGAAGGCCTTCTACGACAAGGGGCCGTTCAGCAACGACGCGCGCGCCAACATCTCGCAGAACGAGCTACACATGTGGGTGATCCCGAGCTACGAGCCGTCGAGCTCGAAGCCCATCGAGATCACGATGCTCGGGCCGATCCGGGGTTACTGAGCCGGCTCGACGTTTCGGCGGCGGCTCGTTCTGGTTTCAGAACGAGCCGTTCGCGTGCAGCCACTGGTCCTTGGGCGGCACGGGCATGTACGCGTCCCAGTGCTCGACGATGAGCCCGTTCTTGACCCGGTAGATGTCCATGATGATGTTGCCGAGGTCGTTCGGGTCGTCTGGGTGGAAGCGCTCGTGCGTATGCACCACGACGAGATCGCCGTCGGCAACGGTGCGTTTGATATCCGAGCGGAACTTCGGGTTCTCCGCGAAGCGCGCTTTGAATGCGCCGCGGATGAACTCCTTGCCGTCGGGGGCTCGCACGTTGTGCTGCGTGTACTTGGGGTCGATGTACTCGAGGGCTGCGTCGACCTTGTGCTCGTTCATCAGCAGGTTGTACATCGTCACGACGACGCGGCGATTGGCTTCCTCCGTTTTGGCTTTCGCGAGCGCGTCGGCGGCTTCGTCCGCACGCACACCCGTGGCACCGATGCCGAGCACCGCCATTACGACTGCGAACGTAACAGTGCGTTTCATGCATTCGCTCCAAGCTCGCCGCGCACGATCTTCGTGCCTTCCACCATCGACTTCAACTTCGCATCGGCCACCTCGCGCGGCAGGTACTTCATGCCGCAATCCGGTGCGATGACGAGGTCCTCTGCGGCCACGAAAGGTAGAGCGCGGCGAATGCGCGCCGCCACCGTCGCGGGCGTTTCGACGGCCATGTCACTCAAGTCGATGACGCCGAGGATGACCTTCTTGCCAGGCAGCTGTCGAAGCACCGAGCAATCGAGGTTCGACTGCGCGGTTTCGATCGACACCTGCCGGCACCGGCATTGGCCGAGCTCGCCGAGGAAGGAGTACGCCTCGGGCCGTTCGTGGATGATGGCGGCGTAGCCGAAGCACAGATGCACGGCCGTGGTGCCGGTGATGCCGTCGAGCGCGGCGTCGAGCGCTTTCACTCCGTACTGCCGCGCATCGTTCGGCCGCGCCTGCAGGTACGGTTCATCGATCTGCACGATGTCCGCGCCGGCGGCAAAGAGATCGCGAATCTCCTGGTTGACTGCAATGGCATAGTCCATCGCGGCCGCTTCCCGGCTGCCGCCGTACGCATCGATCTGCGCCTGCTGGGACATCGTGAATGGCCCCGGCAGTGTGATCTTGATCTTGCGATCGGTATGGCGCTTCAGGAACTGAAGATCCTTCACGGCCACCGCATGCTTGCGGCGAATCCGCCCCGTGACGCGCGGCACCGGATTCGGATGGCCGCTGCGATCGAGAGCCGTGCCCGGATTGTCGGTGTCGACGCCCTCGAGCGCGGTGGCAAAGTGATTCGAGTAGCTCTCGCGCCGGATCTCACCATCCGTGACGATGTCGACGCCCGCATCTTCCTGCGCCTTGATCGCCACGAGCGTGGCGTCGTTCTGCGCTTCGGCCAGAAACTGCGGAGCGATGCGCCACAGCTCTTTCGCGCGCACACGCGGTGGAAATCGACCAGCGAGCTTCTGCCGATCGATGAGCCATTCGGGTTGCGGATAGCTGCCTACGAGTGTCGTCGGCAACAGCGTCGTGAGCCTGGTCGTCATCGAGCACTCTCAGGTGGTAGCGCCTCGCGGATGCAGAAACCTACAGCGGCGGCGCTGTTTCTCAATAGCCGCGATCCGCGAAATGGGCTTCGCTCGCCGCGAAGGTCCATAATCTGCGCACGCGGCGGTGTGTGCCGACAGGGGAGTGTCGATCGATGTCGAGTGACGCAGGCGAACGCGGTTGGATCGAGCGGCTGCGAGCATTCGACGTCTGCACGATCTCCGACGCGCTGGACCGTCTGAAGCTCCAGGGTGTGGTCTCCGGCCTCGCGCAGCGTTCGGGCGACGAGCGCGTTGCGGGCAAGGTCGTCACGGTTCGTCTCGGCACCGGCGAGCCGCCGCCCGGACCGCCACGGCATCTCTGCGCTGCGGCGATCGAAGCGGCCGACGAGGGCACGGTCATCGTGATCGAGCAGCGCACGGGGATCGAGGCCGGATGCTGGGGCGGGCTGCTCACGCTCGCGGCGCGCGCCAAGCAGGTGGCGGGTGTCGTGGCGGAAGGGCTTTTGCGGGATGTCGACGAGGCGCGTGCGATCGGCTTTCCCGTGTTCTCCCGCGGGCTCACGGCCCGGACCGCGCGCGGCAGGATCGTCGAGAAGGCGACGGGCGTGCCCGTGACCATCGGCGACGTGCCTGTCGAGAACGGGGATTTCGTCGTCGCCGACGGCAGCGGCGTCGCGTTCATCCGCCGTGCCGACATCGAAGCGGTGCTCGCCGCCGCCGACGCCATTGCAGCACGGGAGGCCGCGATGGCGCGTGCGTTGAAGTCGGGCGCGCGCGTCAGCGAGGTGCTCGGCGGCCACTACGAGCACATGTTGAAGTCCTGACGAGGGCGCGCGTTGCGCTAGCGCCGGCTACACGCGCGAGTAGGGGCTCGGTGGTAGCCCGAGACTGGCTCTGGCGAAATCGTTGACGGCGTCGTCCCAACCGAACGCCACGTGGGCGCCGGCGGCGTTGAGATCCCGCCACACGCGCTGCAGCGCCTCGCCGTCGTAGATGGCGCTGCCGCCGGCGGCCTCGAACAGGCTGTTCACGGCATGCCGACAGCGGCCGACGGCAAACGCGAGATCGCGCCGCAGTCGGGCGCGTGCCGGCAGATCGAGCTCCGCCGCAGCGCCGAGACCATCGAGCAAGGCGCTGTCCGCGAGAATCAGCGCGACGCTCGCATCGATCTCGGCAGCAGCGCCGGAGATCCGCGCGAACAGCGGTCCTCTCTCCGCGATCTGCTCGGCACGCAGGTCGCGCAGCTTGCCGGCGCTGCCGGCGGTGAACGTGGCGTACGCGCCGCGCGCCATACCGAGCGGCGCGCCCACGAGGCACCACGCGGCACCAACCGAGAACGGCACTCGGAGAGTCCGCATGTCGGGATGCAGTCCGGCTCCCGGCGAGGTGCCGCGCGCGAGATCTGCCATCGAGCACGATCGATGCTCGGGAATGAACGCCTCGGCAATCTTCACCGTGCGACTGCCGGTGCCGCGCATGCCGAAGGTATGCCAATCGTCGACGACTTCGATGTCTGATCGCGGCACTAGCACCATGCGCGCTTCCGGCGGGGCGGTCCCATGATCGACCGTCACGCCGAGCAGGACCCAGGCGGCGTGATCGATGCCGCTCGAAAAGCGGCCGCGTCCGTTCGTCAGGCGGTAGCCTCCCGCGACGGGTTTGACCTCTGCCGGGTAGCGGAAGATCGATGCGGTCAGCGTGCGCGGATCGGCGAATACCTCGGCCTGCGCCTCTTTCGGCAGCAACGCCACGCACCAGTTGTGGCCGGCCAGTACGCAGTAGACCCAGCCGCTCGACCCGCACGCGGCTGCGATCTCCGCGCCGGTCGATACCAGTTCCGTGAACCCGAGACCGGCTCCGCCGAATGTGTGCGGAACCATGAGCTGTAACAGACCGGACCGGTGCAAGTCCTCGATCGTCTCGTCGGGGATCTTACGGAGCGCATCGCACTGCGACGCGCGCTCGCGGAGTGCCGGACCGAGCGAGCGGGCGGCCGCCACTGCATCGGCGGCCGTAAGGGTCTCGGTCACGATCGTCATAGCGATACGAGAAGGTCCAGCATGCCGACCAACTTCTTCATGTGTTCTTCCGGCGTGGTGAGCGGCGCTCGTCCCATGCTCCGCTGAACGTTATTTGACGGCGTACGGCCCGACCTCGGGTTTTCCCTGAGTGTCCTTCAGACTGCCAAGCTCGGCGGCAGCGCCACGAGCGATAGCGGCCATCTCGCTGCCTGCCTGAAAGCACGTGAAGTCTGGCCGGTCGCGCCACGCCAGCGGGCCGCAGAGCCGCACACCGGCTTTGAGCGCCGCATCGTGCACGATGTTGATCGCGCGCTCGTAGTCGGGCTGGCCCTGGCGGAATCCGGAGAAGTTGCCAAGGTCACCGCTGGCCGCGAACACGGCGGTGACGCCGGGAATCTTCGCGATCGCTTCAGCGTTCTTGAGGCCCTCGAGCGTCTCGATCATCAGGATCAGCACGAGGTTATCGTTGATCGTCTGCCGGTAGCCGCCGGGCACGCCGCCCCATACCGCCGGGTCGAACGCCTGGCCGCCGCCGTTGCTGCGCTTGCCGAGAGGCGGGTAGTAGGCCCAGTCGCGCGCGGCGATGGCTTCTTCCACCGTGTCGACGGTGGGGACAACGAGCACGAGCGCGCCGGCGTCGAGCGCGTGCTGCTCTTCGCGCTCGTCGGTGTACGCGACGCGGACGCCCGGCACTGCCTTCGCGTGGGGGCAGGTGCGCCACATGTTGGCGACTTCCTTCCAGTCGTGCGCGTCGTGCTGCATCTCGGTCCAGACGAAGTCGTAGCCGGCGTTCGCAAACGCGCAGTACGTCGACGCGTCGCTCGACGCGAACAGCGTCCCACCCGTCACCTTCTGGCCCGCCATCATCTTCAGCTTCACCGGATTCCAGATCTTGCTGCCGGCGGGCGCTGTCCACGCGGTGCCGTACCTCCACTTCGCCATGTCGAACGGGCCCTGGTTCACCGCACCGGCAGGCGCCACGTTCCTCGCGTTACTGTCCCGGCCGGCTTTCGCGGCGAGCGGAAAATCGCCGCCACTGGCGACGGCGTCCTCAGTTGCGCTCGGCTGCTCGTGCTCGGGCTGCTGCTGTGCACGCACCGCGACCATAGCGACGACGCCTGCGAATGCGGCGACAAGAAGTGTCTTTTTCATAGGTAACTCATCGGACCCAAAATACGACCGGCGAACTATGAATCGCGGGTGGCGCTCAGGGCAAGAACATGGCCTTCAATTGAATTTGAAGATGTCCTCCGGCTCGGGGCGGCTCATGCCTTTTTCCCAGTACTTTTCCCAAATCTGGGCCCACGGCCGGTTGTACATCTCGAGCACCTCGAATGGGATCACCGCCGGCGGGGCGACGGGGGTTGCGCGCCCGTTGATCGGGTAGATCGTCTCGAGGCACTGCGTGAACACATACGGCTCGCCCTCGTCGAAGTCGCTCTGCTTGACGAAGTCGCGCACGATGCGGATGGGTTGGACGAGAGCTTCGGGGTCGTAGAAGACTGCTTCGTGATGCAGCCCCACGAGAGTGCCGTTCGCGTCGCGATTTGGTGTGTAGATCTCGATGGTCTGCATCTTGCTCGAAAACTCGAACACGCCGTGAGATGCCCAGCCTTGAATGTTGGAGGTCCAGGTAATGAGCGCGTCGTCATCCCAGAAGCCGATCGTCTCCCCGTACCAGCGCGACACATCCGCGCCGAGTCGCGGCACTGTGTCGTCCATGTTGAACTGGCGACCGATGTGGATGTCGGTGACATAGTTGCCGGCCAGGGAGGTCATGATCTGCACGAGCTTCGGTGCCACCATGATCTGGTGCACACCCGTGCCCGCAAAGTGAAAGCGCCGCATGAAACCTTCCGGCCAGCAGTACATGCCGGGCCATTGCGCCGCGTTCGTGTTGCCCTCGTGATATACCTGCTGAACCATGCGTGTCTGATACTCGGGGGTGAGCAACGACAAGATCGTCGGGATCTGATTCCAGGCCATGCCGTACCACGTGCCGATGACGGTCTCCATCGAAACGCTGCCGTAGCGTCCGTCCCACTCGAGCGGCAAGCTCGCGCGGGTCTGTTGTGTCGGGCCGCCGTGCTTCTTGGTCTCGGCCAGAAGTGCTTCGTAGTGCGCCTGCGCTGTTTTGAATTGATACGGGCTCACGATCGCTGCGCGGGGGTAGTCCCGCTCGCAGTAACCCCAGGCCGCCGTCTCGGCACCGCCATGGATCGTTCCAACACTGAAGTTGCTGGCTCCGCGCTGCTGCTCTACCGCGAGACTGCTGTTGCAACGAAAGTAACGCGCGTCGCTCCACAGCGCGCGATCTTTGTAGAAGTCCTTGCTCGTGAAAATGTCCACGGGCAGCGGCGTTACACCGGGTGGCGCGGCGCCGTCCCATGCCGTGCCGACTTCCACTGTCTTACCGCCGCGTTTGATCCGAAAAGGGCCGACGACCGGGTATTTGGCGAGATATTCGGAAAGCTGCGCGGGGCTGCCGCCGGGGTGGGGAAGGGCCTGTAGCACGGGTGCCCCGCGACCCTTGCTCTCGACTGTTTGGGCAGCTGCGGCGGAAGTGAAGGCGATCGCCGCCCCCAGTAGCGCCACGACGCCGGTGGCCATCGTCGTTCTCACTCCGTTTTCTCCCGCCGGCCCAATCTGCCAAGCCCACCAAAATCATCGAGGTCGTAGGGCCAAAAAAGACGCAGCGATACTAGCACCGGGTGCACGCACCGGCTTCGATGCTCTGTTTTTCGTAAGCGGGCCCGCGCGATTCGACGAGTTACGCCCGACATTTTCGGTTGGGTGCTAGGAACGCCGTTTTTTCGTGTTGTGCAGAGAGTGATTCAGCGGCCTGTAGGCGGAACGAATACGTACGCCTATGTCGCAAATGGATGCATGCCTTGCACCCGCTTGCCTGCGTCTTCAACGCCTCGCCCACCCGTGACGGCGACGGGCACTTGCACAGCACTTCCAACGGTGAATATTGCGGCACCCTTTTCTCGAGTGTGCCTTCAACTAGCTGAAAGAACGAGTGATTTATGGTCGGGGTGATAGGATTTGAACCTACGGCCCCTGCGTCCCGAACGCAGTGCTCTACCAGGCTGAGCTACACCCCGAATGCCGCGAGAAACGTGGCGCCGCGAGTCTAACATTGCCGGCACCGGGAGTGCTGGCGGCTCGCATCGCATGCCGCGGAAAAGAGGGCGTCGTTATACGCTGCGGCCCCCCGCGAGGGCAAGCCCTAGAGCAGGCCAATCGGGTGTCGCCGCCGATTCACGCGCTCGCAGCGCCTGCGCGCTGCATAATCTCGCGCATCACGGCGTGCTCACCATGAACCTTTGACCGACCTCGACGCANNGCGAACGCGCGTCGATCCAGCATCTCTTCGAGCGTCGCACGGCGCTCGTACGCCGCGCCGCGGGCACGCTGGCCGAGCCGCAGGTCGTAGCCGTGAATGTCGACGTGTTCTTCGTGGTGACTGCCGCGAATCGCGAGTTCAACGAACGACGCCTCGAGCGCTACCTGGCGGCGGTGTGGAACAGCGGTGCCACGCCGGTGCTGGTGCTGAACAAGGTCGATCTCGCAACCGAGCGTGAGTCCATGCTCGAGGCCATCGGCGAGGCCGCGAACGGCGTGGCGGTGGTGTACGCGAGTGCGAAGACCGGCGAGGGGCTGGACGCGCTGCGCGCGTATGTCGGGACGGGCAAGACCGTCGGCTTCGTCGGTTCTTCGGGTGTCGGCAAGTCGTCCTTGATGAACTGCTTACTCGGCCGCGAGGCACAAGCCGTGGGCGGAGTGCGTAGCGACGAGCGTGGCCGGCACACGACCACGGCGCGTCAACTGATCGTGTTGCCGGGCGGTGGAGTGTTGATCGATACGCCCGGCATGCGCGAGCTCGGATTGCTCGACGACGCGGGTGGGATAGACACCAGCTTCACCGACGTGCTCGCGTTCGCCGAGCAGTGCAAGTTCCGTGATTGCGCACACAAGGGCGAACCCGGCTGCGCGATCGCGGCGGCGGTGGCGAGCGGCGCGCTGCCGGCCGAGCGTTTCGCGAGTTACCGCAAGCTGCTGGCGGAAACGGCGGCGACGGACCGCAAGCGCGACCCGATCCTCGCGGGCCGCAGCAAAGCTCGCACGAAGGAAATTAGTCGCGCACTCCGCGCGCGCGCCAACCTCGACCCGAAGTTAAAACGCGACGACTAGTGCTCGTCGCGTGTGGCGATGAGCATCTTGCTGAACGTGCCGTCCTGATTGAACGCCGCGTGCTTGTACACGCCGCCGATATGCAGGATCGTGCCGATGATGATGACTCGCGAGCACCACACGTGGATCGTGTGGAAGACGTCGAACGCAGTCACGCTGTCTGGAAACGGCCCGGGGATCACGAACCAATTCCACACGTGGATCGCATCACCACGCGACCACACCATCAGCGGTCCGGATAGCAGCATGGCGGCGATGGACGCGATGAGCAGGTAGTGCGTGTATTTTCCGATCTCGTAAAACAGCCCCGCCTGCGCCGGCATGGGCCCCGGGTGCTTGTACCAGAAGCGCCAGATGATCCGTGCCCATAGCAGCGCGTACGCCGTGATCGCGATCGACGTGTGCAGATTCAGCGTGGCGAGCGAGCCGTTCGTGCGATCGGCATTGATCGAGCTGCCGATGAACCACAACGTCAAAATGATGATCGCGGTGAGCCAGTGCAGCGCGATCGATAGCCAGCTGTAGCCGTTTTTCGGGTCGCGAAAGCGCATGGGCCAGCGATGATACCTGCAAACTTCGCTGCGCCTAGACTTGATATTTCTGAAGGCACGGTAGGCGCGCGGAGCAGGCGGTTCCCTGCGCAAAACGAACCGGGTTATGTCAGCGCAGCAGGAACGTGAGCAAGAACAGGGCGAGCTTGAAGCTCACGAGCTTGAGTCCCTTGCGTGCTTCGTTGGGCGACAGGCGCGCGGTCATCGGCATGGCGCCGAAGACCTTGCCTTTGATCAGAAGGTCGTTACCGCTGCGCTCGAGCGCTTCGATCTCCATGAGCTTGGAGTTATCCGCGGAGTACAGAGTGAACATCTAGCGCTTCCCGGCCTTCGAGAAATCAATTTTCAGATCTTCGAATGCGCGGAACGCCGCCGCGCGGCCGGCGCCGAACACGCCGCCGCCGGGGTGCTGGAACGGCCCCACGAGGTACAGCCGTTCGCAACCCGGCACGACGTTGTAGCCGAGATCCGGTGTCGGCCGATGCGATTGGGCCTGATAGGTAACGGCTGCAATGCCGTGCAGATCGCCGCGACGGAAGCTCGACGATGTGCGCTCCATGTCGACGGGGCTGTCGCTGTGATATGCGAGCACGCTGTCGCCAAGGTTGTCGAGAAAGTTCTCCATGTGGCTCAGCATGCGCTTCACGTAGTGGTGCTTCGTGTCGTCCCAGTCGCGGCCGTCGGCGCGTTGGTATGGCACGTAATCCCACGCGTGCATGGTGGCGCCGCCGGCAGGCGCGCGTGACTGGTCGAACATCGTGAGCGAGCCTAAGCCTACGAGCGGGTAGTTCGAGAATTCGCCGTAACGCAGGCTGTCGAACGATTTGCGGATCGTGTCGTACTTGTTGGGTAAGAGCTCGATCATGACGGCCTTGACGTTCGCGCCGGCACGAAACTTCAACGGCGATTTGAGTGCCGCGTGCACGGTGATGCAGCCGATCTCCGAGATCTGTGTGGCGGACGCGGCTTTCACGATCTCGGGCGCAACGCCTTCCACCATCTTACCGAGATCATGCGGGTGCAATGCCGCGACGACGCCGTCCTTCGCCGTGAACTCGCGGCCGTCCCTCGTTGCGACGCCGACGGCGCGGCCGCCTTTCGTGCGAATCGCCGTGACGTCGACGTCGCCAAGCACCTCGCCGCCGTTCGCCTTGATGCTCGCGATCAACGTGTTCGTGAGCTCGCCCGACCCGCCAATCGGCACGCCGAAGCCGAAGCCCTCGAGGAAGCCGACGAACACGAACGTGCCGAGGCCCGTTGCTTTCTCGTCCGGCGAAACGAGGTTTTCGCCCGCCACGCGCGCGAAGTGCATGCGCACCTTGTCGTGCTCGAACACGCTGCAGAGAAAATCGTGCGAGCTCATCTGCATGTAGCGCCACAGCTCGCGTCCTTCACGGCTCTGGTCCATGAGCGCGTAGGTCGCGCCGAGCGGGGCGGGTGCCGAGTAGAACGCGCCGAGGAACATCGGCATGTAGCCGGCCGCCTTGTCGGCGAGCCAGCGGTACGCGTCGGCGTCATGCTTCGAAAACTTCGCGATCTCAGTACAGGTGCGCTCGCGATCGCGATACAGGCCGAGCGTGGTGCCATCCTCGAATACCGACATCATCGGCAACTCGGGGAACACGTACTTCAACCCGTGCTTCGCTTTGAGCCCGAGCTCGTCGTTGCGCAGCAGGGGATTACCCTGAATGAAGATGTGCGCCATCGAGTGCTGGTCGTGCTTGTAGCCGGGCTGGGTGAGCTCGCGCGTCACCACGCCGCCGCCAAACCACGCGTTGCGCTCGAGAACCAGCACCTTCTTCCCGGCTGCCGCGAGATACGCCGCGGCCACGAGGCCGTTGTGGCCGGAGCCAACGGTGACGATGTCGTAAGCAGTGCTCATGGGGAAGTCCTCGCGGCTTTGTGGTGTGTTGTCGTGCCGCAGCCGCCGTAGCATACCCGCTGCCCCGCACTTGCCGGAAGGCGGACGCTGCTATACAACATGCAGCGAGCCCCGCGAGCGGGCCCAAGAAGAACAACGACAACAACACACGTCCAGCGTTTCTCGGTGGGGGATCAATGCAGCGCGCGAACACCGGCGGCTCGGCCGCTTCGGCTTCCTGGGATACTACTTACGAGTGGCGAGCGGTTGCACTGCTCGGCGTCGGGTTCGGGCTCGTAGGGCTCGACCGTTGGATCATCGCTTCGCTGTTGCCGTTTGGTATGGCGGCGGATCTCGGGCTCAACGTCCAGGACGGGGGCAACGTGATCGGCGCCCTCGGTCTCGCGTGGGGCGTATTTGCCATCTTCAGCGGCCGAATCGCCGACAAGGTCGGCCATCGCCGCATACTGATTCCCGCGATCCTTCTGTTTTCTTTGCTGTCGGGGTTCTCCGGCATGACCACGAGCCTCATGGGCTTGGTGCTCGTGCGCGGCCTCATGGGTGCGATGGAAGGCTCGTACTGCCCCACGAGCTTCACGGCCGTTGCGGCCGCGTCGCGACCGGCACGACGCGGCTTCAACCAGGGGCTGCAGCAAAGCGGGTTCGCGCTGCTCGGGCTCGGGCTCGGGCCGATCATCGCGACGCAGCTACTGCGTGTCGTGCCGTCGTGGCATTGGGTGTTCTGGATTTGTGCGTTGCCGGGCTTCATCGTCGGCGCGCTGCTGTACGCCGTGCTGCGTGAGCCGGCGCAGACGCAGGGCGGGGCACTGATAGGCGCGACGCAGGCGTCGGGCAGTTGGTGGCAGGTGCTGAAGAGCCGCAACATCGTCCTCGGAATGTTGGCGCTGTTCTGCGCCATGTCGTGCGTGTTCGTGTTGAGTGCGTTGGTACCCACGTACCTCGCGGCCTATCTGAAGCTCGACGCGACGCAGACCGGCGTGGTCGCGTCGGCGCTCGGCTTCGGCGGATTCTTCGGCCAGTTCGGTATGCCGGGGCTTTCGGATCTCTATGGCCGCCGGCTCATGGCGGTCATCGGCTTCATCGGCTCGGCCGTCTCGCTCTGGATCTTCGCGCACACCGGTGCAGACGCCGTCGCGCTGTTCATCGGCTTGTTTGCTGTGTCGTTCTTCTGCCTCGGCAACGTGGCGTTGATCACGGGACCGATCGCGACGGAGGCAGCTCCCATCGGCCTCGTGTCTTCGGCCATCGGCGTCGTCGTAGGAGCGGGCGAGATTTTCGGCGGCGGTGTCGCGCCATCGATCGCAGGCTTTATCGGCAACAAGTACGGCATCGAGAACACGCTGTACGTTGCNNCAGCGCTCGTCGCCGCGGGCTCCTAACGCCGGGATTAAGGCGCGTTACTCGTCGCGTTGGCCCGCCGGCGCATTTGCTTCCGCGGTCTCCGTCGTTGCCTCGGGCTCGAGCTCGTGTTGAGCCATGTGCCACACGCTGACGAAGAATGCCGCGATGATTGGGCCGATCACGACGCCCGCGAGACCGAAACCCGCGAGCCCGCCGAGTGTGGAGAGCAAGATCAGGTAATCCGGCATCCGCGTGTTGCGACCGACGAGGATCGGCCGTAGCAGATTGTCGATGAGCCCGATCACGAATACGCCGATCAGAATCAGCGTTACGCCGGCGACGATCCGGCCGCTCACGAGCAATACGATTGCGGCGGGCAGCCAGACGAGCGCGGGCCCGGCCGGGACTGTGCTCAGCAGCGTCATCACCACGCCCCACATCACGGGCGCGCCGACGCCGAGCAGTGCGAACGCGATGCCGCCTATCGTACCCTGCGCCGCGCCGACGACCAGCGTGCCTTTGATCGTGGCGCGCGACACCTCGGTGAATCGCTGGAGCAGATGCCGCTCGCGCTCGTCGCCGAGCGGCAACGCGCGCACGAGCCCTTCGAGCAGTTGCTGGCCGTCGCGCAGAAAGAAGAACAGCAGATACAGCATCAGGAAGAAGAACACGACCACGCGCACGGTGTTCTGGCCGATCGCCAGCGCGCGCGACGCGACGAACTGGCCGGCCTCGACGGCGGCTCCCGAGAGCTGGGTCTGAAAGCGGGCCGCGTCAATGCCGAATCTCTGCAACAGTGCGCCGACCTGCGGCAGGGCGGCGGTGGCCCGTGCGTAGAGCTCATCGAGCCCGAGCTCGCCCGCACTGAGCCGCGTGTAGAGGGTCGCTGCTTCGCTCGTGACCGCTGCCGCGACGCCGAGCAGGGGCAGAACCACGACGATCACGACCACGCCCACGCTGAGGGATGCGGCGAGCGATTCGCGCGGCGCGAGCCGCCGAGCGATGCGTCTGTGCAGCGGGTAGACCACGATGCCGAGCGCAATCGCCCAGAAGATCGGCTGCAGAAGATCGTTGATGAGCCAGAAGAACGCGATCGTGACTGCACACACGAGCGCCAGGAAGAACAACCGCTCGGTGCTGCGTTCGATCATGACTGCGTGTCGCCTGGGGTCGACGCGCGGCGCCTTCTCCACCACGCGATTCGTTCAGCCACCGTCTTCTCGTAGCCGGAGTCGCTGGCCTCGTACCAGTGGGCGTCGCGCAGCGCGTCCGGCAGATACTGCTGGCCGGCGGCGTGGCCGCCTTCGGCGTGATCGTAGCGATAGCCTTCGCCGTAGCCGATATCTTTCATGAGGCGTGTCGGCGCGTTGCGAATGTGCAGCGGAACGGGTTCGGCCGGATGATCGCGCGCCGCTTGTTGCGCTTCGCCCCACGCGGCGTACACGCGATTGGATTTTGGCGCCGTGGCGAGATAGACGATGGCCTCGGCGATCGCGAGATCGCCCTCGGGCGAGCCAAGGAAGTCGAACGCGTCCTTCGCGGCCAGCGCTATCGATAACCCGCGCGGATCTGCGAGCCCAATGTCCTCGACAGCCATGCGCACCACTCGCCGCGCGATGTACAGCATGTCTTCGCCGCCTTCGACCATGCGCGCGAACCAGTACAGCGCGGCGTCCGCATCGCTGCCGCGCACGGACTTGTGTAACGCCGACATGAGGTTGTAGTGCTGCTCGCCCGATTTGTCGTATTGCGCGAGCCTGCGCTCGAGGATCGAGGCGATCTCGGCGGCCGGTACGGCTTCCGTACGCGCTTTGCGCGCGAGATGGCTCACGACGGCTTCGGTTGCGTTTAAAGCGCGGCGCGCGTCGCCATCGGAGTGGCGGACGAGCAGGTCGAGCGCCTCGGGCGCGAGTTCGGGCACGTTGCGGCGCTCGTTCGCAAGCTGGCGCAGCGCGCGCCTGATGATTGCGCTGATGGCTTCGGCCGACAGCGGCTGTAGCACGAACACGCGAAGGCGTGAAAGAAGAGCCGAGTTCAGCTCGAACGATGGGTTTTCCGTGGTGGCGCCGATGAGCGTGATGACGCCCGCTTCGACCGACGGCAGGAACGCGTCCTGCTGCGCGCGGTTGAAGCGGTGGATCTCGTCGCAGAACAGAATCGTGCCGCGCTGCTCCGCACGCCGCCGGAGCTCGGCCTCGCGAATGATCTCGCGCACGCGCGGCACGCCCTCCGTCACAGCGCTGAAAGTCACGAACTCCTTGGCGGTGTAGTGCGCGAGTAAGCGTGCGAGCGTGGTCTTGCCGCAGCCGGGAGGGCCCCACAGGACCATGCTGGCGATGGTGCCGCCCTCGATAGCCTCGCGCAGGGGTTTACCCGGGCCGAGCAACTGCTCGTGGCCGAGAAAATCCGCGAGCGACTCCGGGCGCAGCCGGTGCGCAAGAGGCGCGGCGGTATCGGCGACGGCCGCGGGCGCGGCGGCAAACAACTGCGGCTCTTCGATCAAGGCGTTAGCACCTCCTCATAGCATTCTACTGATTGCCGCGCGGGTGTGATGCCATTCCGGGTTTTGCGGCGGGTGGGCGGTGCTACACTCGATCCATGGTCATGACAGACGCCCGTTCACGCCGGCGCACGCGCGCCTGGCCACTGGTCGCGGGAGCGTTGCTCGCCGCGTTCGCGCTTCGGCCCATCGTGGCGCAGGAGCAGCGCGACACCATCAAGCCAACACTACACGGCAAACACTGGGTCGCTGTCGCCGGTAAGCCGCTCGGTGCGACCGCCGGTGCGAAGATATTCGAGCGCGGCGGCAACGCGGTCGACGCGGCGTGCGCAATGCTGGGTGCGCTCGCGACCATGTGGGACACGCTCTCCTGGGGTGGTGAAACACAGGCACTGATTTACGATCCGCGCAGCGGCAAGGTCCGCGCGATCAACGCGCTCGGTATGGCGCCGACTGGCGCAACACCAGAGTTCTTCCGCTCGCGCGGCATGAAGGGTCCGCCCGAGCTTGGCCCGCTCGCGGCGCTGACCCCCGGTACGCCGGGCGGCCTCATGGTCATGCTCGCCGAGTTCGGCACGATGAGTCTCGAGCAGGTGCTGCAGCCGGCCATGGAGATGGCGGCCGGTTATCCGATGGAGCAGACCGAGGCCATCAACATCGAGAGCAATAAGGAGCTGCTGATTCGCTGGGAGTCGTCGCGCCGCGTGCTGTTGCCGAATCTCGATCCCCAGCATCCGCAGCACTGGGCCGCGCCGCGACCCGGGCAGATCTTCGAGCAGCCGGAATTACTCGCAACGCTCACGAAGCTCGTCGAGACGGAGCGCAAGGCGCTCGCCTCCGGCAAGAACCGCAAGCAGGCGATCATGGCCGCGTACGACCGCTTCTACCGCGGCGATATCGGCGCCGAGATTGCGTCTGCCGTGCAGGAGGCCGGAGGCCTGATCACGAAGGAAGACCTCGACAAGTGGCAGGTCTACGTCGAAGACCCCGTCGTCACGAACTACAAGGGTATCGACGTTTACAAGCTCTCGAGCTGGGTGCAGGGGCCGGTGCTGCTGCAGACGTTGAACATCCTGGAGAACGTCGACCTGCGCTCGATGGGATACAACAGTGCGCGCTACATTCACACGCTGTATCAAGCCATGAACCTCGCGTACGCCGATCGCGACTTCTATTACGGCGATCCGTACGTGCCGCCGGTTGAGCCACTGAAAGGTTTGCTGTCGAAAGAATACGCGCGCAAGCGATTCATGGAGATCAACTGGGAACGCAACGACACGGGCGTGAAGCCGGGCGACCCGTATCCGTTCCAGGGTCAGACGAATCCGTACACGAAGCAGCTCGAGCGCTGGCGGCCGAAGATCGCGCCCGAGCGCCGGCGCGCAGCGGTCGACGACGAAACGATCATGACGCACGACGAGGCGTTCATGGCAGGCACCACGTCGCTGCAAGCAGCCGATGCGAATGGCTGGGTCGTGTCCATCACGCCGAGCGGCGGGTGGGTTCCGGCGTTCATCGCGGGCCACACCGGAGTAGGGCTCTCGCAGCGGATGCAGGCGTTCGGAATGGACGAGGCGCAGAACCCGTTCAACGTGCTCGCTCCAGGGAAACGCCCGCGCGCCACGTTGAGCCCGAGCATTGCGTTGCGCGATGGCAAACCGTTCCTGTCGTTCGCCGTGCAGGGCGGTGATGCGCAGGATCAGAATCTGCTGCAGTTCTTCCTGAACATGGTCGAGTTCCGCATGAGCGTGCAGCAGGCCGCCGAGGCCGCGAACGTCAACAGCTACCAGATGCACGATTCGTTCGGCGATCACACGTCGGAGCCGGGCCGGCTCATCGTTCGCGTGGACACGCCGTCGTGGGTGCGCGCCGAGCTCGAACGCATGGGCTATCGCATCGAAACCTGGAACAAGACCTCGGGGCCCATCAACGCGGTGTTCATCGATCGCGCGCAGGGTTCGCTCTGGGGCGGCTCGAGCGATTTCGGCGAAGACTACGGCATCGCCTGGTAGCTGATCTTCTCGGGAAACCACATACCTTCGTCGGCGAACGGCGCGCTAGAATGGCGCGCGGTGTTTCGTGTACTGCGTGGGGGCTGAATGGGTTTCCTCGAGTGGCTGGAGCAAACGGACTTCGGGACCTGGGTAGGCGAGTCTCTCTGGGCGTACCCATTTTTCGAGACCATGCACACCATCGGCATGGCCATGGTCATTGGCTCGCTCGGTCTCATCAATCTGCGCGTGCTGGGGTACAAGTCGGATTTACCCATTTTTGCCACGCACAAGCTGCTGCCCCTCGCATGGATCGGCTTCACGATGAATCTGGTCAGCGGTCTCTCGCTGTTCGCGTCGGACGCCCAACACTTCTGGAATAGCTACACGTTCCGCTTGAAGATGGTTTTGATCATCCTGGGCGGCATCAACGCCGCGATCCTGAGTCGGCGTGTGTTTCAGGAGCCGCCGGCGGGCGCTCCGCCGGTCGTGCCGACCGGCGGACTGAAGTGGATTGCCGCGAGCTCGCTCGTGTTCTGGTTCGGCGCCATTTGCGCCGGCCGGCTGATCGCGTACTTGCCATGATCGCGGCTCGCAACTGCCGGTCGCCCGCATATCGAGGGTCACGCTGATGGAGTTTCTGGTCTGGCTCGAGCACACCGCCATCGCGAACGCGATCCGCACGACGCCGTGGATGTACCCCACGTTCGAGACGCTTCACTACGTGGGCCTGTCGATGCTGGTCGGCGGCATCATGCTCATCGATTTGCGCGTGCTCGGGTTCGCCCGGCAGCTGTCGCTCAAGAGCATGATCGGACTGCTGCCGTTCGTGTGGGTGGGATTCATCATCAACGCGACCACGGGTTCTCTGCTGTTCATCTATGGCGCCACGGGCTTTGGCACGAACAAAGCCTTCTATCTGAAGATGACGTTCATGGTGATTGCGGGATTGAACGCCCTCGCGTTCGATCTCGCTGTGCGGCGTGCGACGTTGGACTGGGTCAGCGCCGATCGGCCGCCGCCGTACGTGAAGGTGTTCGCCACGCTGTCGTTCGCATTGTGGCTGTGTGTCGTGACGACCGGCCGCTGGATGGCCTACCGCTGACGCAAAGCGCGCGGCTCGAACCGACGTGACTGAACGCTATCCTAAGTACACCGTCCACGACGGCTTTCGTATGCCGATGGGGTTCCCCGTCGAGGGCTTTGAGTCCGGCCAGCGTTACAAACCGGAGGCCACCGACATCTTCGTCGCCACGTATCCGAAGTGCGGCACCACCTGGACGCAGTACATCGTGTATCTGCTGCTGCACGGCGGACAGCCGTTGGCAGAGGGTCAGCGCCTCGATGTGCTATTCCCGCACCTCGAGGAAATCGGTGATGCGGCCGTGCGCGCGCTGCCGACACCGCGGCTGATCAAGACGCATCTCGTGCTCGAGCGCACGCCGTGGCACGCCGAGGCGAAGTATCTTTACGTGGCGCGCAATCCGTTTGATTGCGCGGTGAGCTTCTACCATCACACGCGCGGGTTCCCGAAGCACTACGACTTTGCGGACGGCACCTGGGATGTGTTCTTCGAGTGCTTCGTGCGTGGCGAAGTCGATTTCGGCGACTACTTCGACCATCTCATGTCATGGTGGCCGAAGCGCAGCGCGCCGAACGTGCTGTTCCTTACCTACGAACGCATGCTCGATGATCCGGCTGCGGCCGTGCAGACAATCGCGCGGTTTCTCGGCGGCGCCGCGACGCGTGTTGCCGCCGACCCCAAAATGGTCGAGTGCGTGGTGGAGCAGAGCAGCTTCGGCAAGATGCGCGTGAACCAGCGCCGTTGGTCTAGCGCGCGCCCGGCCGATATGCCGGAGTTCGTGCGCAAAGGCGTGGCAGGTGATTGGGTCAACCATTTTTCCGCTGCCCAGTCGCGCCGGCTAGCCGAGAGGCTGCTGGCTCGAACGCAAGGCACCGGCGCAGAATCTCTGTGGCCCGGGCTCGTACACGCGGCGGTTGGCAACAATTCGGAGGTGGCAACTTGAGCATTGCAACGAAACAGGGAAACAAGCTCGGCGAGCGCGAAGAGGTCGAGCTCGAGGCGGCCGTGCTGCGGCGTCTGTTGAAGCACTTCGACGAGCGCAAAGACGTGCAGAACATCGAGCTCATGATCCTCGCGGGGTTCTGCCGCAATTGCCTCAGCAAGTGGCTCGTGGAAGAGGGTCGAGAGCGCGGGCTCGAGGTGGACATCGAGAGTGCTCGCCAAAAGGTCTACGGCATGCCCTACGCCGAATGGAAGGGGCAGCATCAGCAGCAAGCGACGCCCGAGCAGCTCGCGCGGTTCGAAGCTGCCGAGAAAGCGAAAGAGAAGCGGTAGTTAGAAGCGGCGCTGAGCCGCGAACTGCGCGAGATCGACGAGCCCGTCACGGAACTTCGAAGCGGGCAGCGGCGCCAACGCTTTGACCGCCACAGCGACTTCCTCGCGGGCACGCTCCGCGGTGTAACGCAGCCCGCCCGAGGTCTCGATCGCGAGCTGGATCGAGGTCAGGTTCCGTGTGCCACCTGTCTCGATGGCTTCACGGATCATGTGCCGCTCAGCGGCAGTGCCATGCGCGAGCGCGTAGATCAGCGGCAGCGTCGGCTTGCCTTCGGCCAGATCGTCGCCGATGTTCTTGCCGAATTCCTCGGGTGAAGCTGCGTAGTCGAGCGCATCGTCGACGAGCTGGAAGGCCTGGCCCAGGTGCCGGCCGTAGCTCACGAGGGCCTGTTCGACCTCGTCGTTCTGCCCGGACAAAATTGCGCCGATGCGCGTGCCTGCTTCGAACAGCTTCGCCGTCTTGCGGTAGACGACTTCCATGTAGTCGGCTTCACTGATGTCGGGGTTGTTGCAGTTCATGAGCTGCAATACCTCGCCCTCGGCAATCGTGTTCGTGGCGTTCGCCATCACGTCCATGATGCGGATGCCTTTCAGCTCCACCATCATCTGAAATGCGCGCGAGTACAGAAAATCGCCGACGAGCACACTGGCTTGGTTGCCGAAGACGGCGTTAGCCGTCTGCTGGCCGCGGCGAAGGCCCGAGCTGTCGACGACGTCGTCGTGCAGCAGCGTAGCCGTATGGATGAACTCGATGACGGCGGCCGCGGCGATGTGACTTTGATCGCGGCCGCCACAGGCCCGAGCGGCGAGCAGCACGGCGAGCGGCCGCAGGCGTTTGCCGCCGTTATGGATGATGTGGTGCGCGACCTGGTTGACGAGCGCGACATCGCTGCCAAGCCGGCGGACGATCGTGCGGTTGACCTCGCCCCAATCCTCTCCCACCAGCGCACGCAGCGCGTCTAGGGACGGTATCGTCGAGCTCGTTTCGACCAGTGACATCAGCGCGATTCTACCCTCATTGACGAGCAGGGGGGCGCTTCGTAGCGGGGCTATTGGCGGCGCGGGGTGTTGAGGGCGCGTGCGCAGGGCCGCCGCCCCCGCCGAACGGCACGACCGGCCATGAAGAAGAGCGGCTGTTTTCGTTGACCCATGGCGGCCGAGACTCTAGAATTCGCAGCCTTTCCGCGGGGTTCTTCCCCGTTCTCGCCTAGGAGTACTCATCGTGTATGCCGTTTTTCGTACTGGCGGTAAGCAATACCGCGCCAGCGCAGGTGAGCGTGTTCGGATCGAAAAGCTTACCGCAGACGTAGGCGCCGCCGTTGAGTTCGACCAGGTACTGATCGTCGGCGAGGGTGCAGACATCAAGGTCGGCGCTCCGCTCGTCGCGGGCGGCAAGGTGTCCGCCAAGGTCGTCTCGCAGGGTCGCGACGAGAAGATCATGATCATCAAGTTCCGCCGCCGTAAACACTACCGGCGCACACAAGGTCATCGTCAGGCGTTCACTGAAGTCGAGATCACTTCGATCAGCGGCGCCTGAGTTAGCCAAGGAGTAGGGGCATGGCACATAAGAAAGCTGGCGGCAGTACCAGGAACGGCCGCGATTCAGAATCGAAACGCCTCGGCGTGAAGCGCTTTGGCGGCGAGCAGGTCGGTGCGGGTAATATCCTCGTCCGGCAGCGCGGCACGCAGTATCACGCGGGCGCGAACGTGCGGATGGGGCGCGATCACACGCTGTACGCCGGCGCCCCAGGGCGTGTGGCGTTCGCCACCAAGGGGCCGAAGAGCCGCCGCGTGGTTAGCGTGCTCGCCGAATAACACTGCAACGAGTCGACCATGGAAGAAGCCCCGCACTGCGGGGCTTTTTCGTTCTGGAGGCGGGCGGACCATGAAATTCATTGACGAAGCGGATGTTCGCGTCGAAGCCGGTTCTGGCGGGCGCGGCTGCGTGAGCTTTCGTCGCGAGAAGTTCGTCCCGCGCGGCGGCCCAGATGGCGGCGATGGCGGTGATGGCGGCAGCATCTATCTGGTCGCACGCGAGGGCGTCAACACGCTGGCCGATTTTCGAGTGCAGCGGCGGTTCCGCGCGAAAAGCGGCGGCGGCGGATCGGGGAAAGACATGACGGGTGCAGCGGGCCCCGACCTGATCATCGAAGTCGCCAAGGGCACGGTCGTCACGGACCTCGATACGGGCGAGATGCTCGGCGATCTGGCGCACGATGGCGACCGGCTGCTCGTAGCGAAGGGCGGCCAGGGCGGGCGCGGTAATACGCGCTTCAAGACAAGCGTCAATCGCGCGCCGCGGCAGTCTGATCCCGGGGAGCCCGGCGAGAAGCGCAAGCTCGGGCTCGCGCTGAAACTGCTGGCCGACGTGGGGCTGCTAGGCGCGCCGAACGCGGGCAAGTCGACGCTGACCCGCGCTATATCCGCTGCACGGCCCAAAGTGGCCGATTACCCGTTCACGACGCTGCACCCGCAGCTCGGGGTGGTGCACGTCGGCATGGACCGTAGTTTCGTCGTGGCGGACATTCCGGGGCTCATAGAGGGGGCCGCGGCGGGGGCTGGGCTTGGAATCCGGTTCTTGAAGCACCTCGAGCGTACGCGGCTGCTGCTACACGTCGTGGATGCCTGCGAGGATGTAGCGGGGGGCGATCCCGCCGTGACTTATCGCGCCGTGGAAGGTGAGCTTGGAGAATACTCAGACGCGTTGGCCGACCGCCCGCGCTGGCTCGTGCTGAACAAGCTCGATCTCCTGCCGCCAGAGCAGCGGGACAAGAGGGTCAAAGCCATTGTGAAGAAGCTCCGCTGGCGCGGACCGGTGTATGGGATCAGCGCTTTGGCGGCCGACGGAACGAAGCGCCTTGCACAGGACGTGATGACGTACTTGGAAGAGCAGCGAGAGGCCGCGACGGCGGAGCCGTCAGGGCATGGCGCGTAGCTTGGCGTTCAGCTGGCTCTTGTAGTGCGCGGCGCGGCTCTTGGTGAGGATGCCTTTGCCCGCCATCTTGTCGATCTCGGGGACGACCGCGGCGAAACTCGCCTTGGCTGCATCCTTGTTGCCGGATTCGACCGCCTTGACGACGTTGCGCACAGCCGTTCGCACACGTGATCGCAGGGCGACGTTGTGCGCGCGACGCTTGATCGCCTGGCGGGCACGCTTCTTCGCTGACTTAATGTTGGCCAATGTAATTTTCCGCGCGGGGACGAGTCCCGGAAAAGGGCGGTATTATTTGGAGCCACCGCTGGCAAGTCAAGCAAAGCCGAAGTTTCGCCCTTCTCTGCAATGACCGTTGAAGCCCACGAGGTGCAGCCACCTGCGCCGCCCGATCGTCTTTTGACCAGCACGTCTGTCGTCGGATTCATGACGCTGATGTCGCGCGTCACGGGCCTCGCGCGCGACATCGCGTTGTCGTCCTGGTTCGGGTCGGGCGCCGTCATGGACGCGTTTACCGTGGCGTTCAAGATTCCGAACCTAATGCGGCGGTTCTTTGCCGAGGGCGCGTTTTCGCAGGCCTTCGTACCCGTAATCTCCGAATACCGGACCCATCGCAGTCAAGCCGCGACCCGCGAGCTCGTCGATCGGGTGGCCGGCACACTCGGGATTGCGCTGTTCGTGGTTACGCTGGTGGGCGTGATTGCGGCGCCGCTGCTGATTCTCGCGTTCGCGCCGGGTTTCCGCGGCGGCGACGGGCGTTACCCCCTGGCCGTCGACATGCTTCGGCTGACCTTCCCGTACGTGCTATTCGTATCCTTGACGGCTCTGGCTGGCAGCATCCTGAACGCATACCGACGATTCGCGGTGGCTGCGTTTACGCCCGTGATCCTGAACGTGGTGATGATCCTGTTCGCCGGTTGGGTGGACCCGCGTCTCGGCCGGCCGGGGCTCGGGCTTGCAGCGGGCGTGTTCGTGGCCGGCGTCGTGCAGCTCGGGTTTCAGGTGCCGTTTCTGCGCTCGCTCGGCATGTTGCCGCGGCCGCGGTGGGACACGGCACACGAGGGCGTGCGCCGGATCGGAAAATTGATGCTGCCCGCGGTCTTCGGCTCATCGGTGGCGCAGATCAGCATTCTGCTCGACACGCTGATCGCTTCGTTTCTCGCGACTGGCAGCATCAGCTGGCTGTATTTCTCCGACAGACTCGTCGAGTTTCCGCTCGGCGTGTTCGGCATCGCGCTCGCCACGGTGATCCTGCCTCGATTGTCGGAGCACCACGCGACGCAGTCGAAGGACACGTTCTCCGCTACGCTCGATTGGGCGCTCAGGCTCGTGCTCGTGATCGGCGTGCCGGCGGCGCTCGCGCTCGCGGTGCTCGCCGAGCCGTTGATGGCGACGCTGTTTCATCGCGGCGAGTTCACGGCGCGCGACGTTGCGATGTCGTCGGCCAGCTTGCGTGCTTACGCGCCGGGGCTGCTCGGTTTCATCCTGGTGAAAGTGCTCGCGCCGGGCTATTTCGCGCGGCAGGACACGCGAACTCCCGTCCGGGCTGGCATTCAGTCGCTCGTCCTGGGCATGGTCTTGAGCGTTGTATTCGTCGTCGTGCTAGCGAAGACGTCCTGGGCGCCCGCACACACCGGGATCGCAGCGGCGACAGCGTTCGCAGCGTTGCTCAACGCCGGCCTCCTGCTGCACGGATTGATGCGTAGCGGGGTGTATCGCGCGGGCGCGGGCTGGCTGTTGCTCGCTCTGCGCGTTCTCGTGCCGAGCGCCTTGATGACGGGGTTGCTGGTGCTGACCCTCGCGGGGTGGGGCGACTGGCTCGAAATGAACGGCGCCGCGCGCGTCACGGCGCTGGCAAAACTCGTCGCCGCGGGCGCGACCGTATACTTCGGCACCTGCTACCTGTGTGGCCTGCGGCTCCGAGATTTCACGCTGCGCGTGGCAGATTGAGACTCACCATGCAACTGTATCGCACGCTTGAAGCGCTTCGCCGGCCGGGTTCGGCCGCGCCGCGCGTCGTGACCATTGGCGTGTTCGATGGGTTGCACGTCGGCCATCGCGCGATTCTCGAGCGCACACAGCGCGAAGCTGCCGCCGCGCGTTGCCGCACGCTGGTGTTCACGTTCGAGCCCACGCCGAAAGAGTTCTTCTCGCCGACGAATCCGCCGCCGCGGCTCACGCGGTTTCGCGAGCGCTTCGAGCTTCTTTCGGAGTTCGGCATCGACGACTTGTTCTGCCCGAGCTTTGGCCTCGTCCGCAGCCTGGCGCCGGAGCGGTTCATCGAAACGCTGCTCGTCGGCGCGCTCGACGCTCGCCACGTCGTGATTGGCGATGATTTTCGCTTCGGTGCGAATCGGCAGGGCACCTTGGCCGATTTGCGTGCAGCGGGCGCGCGCCATGGTTTCGCGGTGAGCGAGGTGGCGCCCGTGTTCTGGCAGGGCGTGCGCGTCAGCAGCACGGCGATTCGCCAGGCGCTGAAGCTCGGCGATCTCGAGGGCGCCCGCGGAATGCTTGGCCGCGACTACTCGATCTCGGGGCGCGTCGTGCGCGGCTTGGGGCTCGGCCGCAAGCTCGGCTTCCCAACGGCTAACGTGAATCTCAAGCGGCTGCAGGCGCCGATCGACGGTATCTTCGCGGCGCGCGTAACGGGTCTTGGTTCGCGGGCGCTCGCGGGGGTCGCGAGCGTCGGGACCCGGCCGACCATCGGTGGTCGCGAGCCTCTACTCGAAGTGCTGATCTTCGATTTCGATGGTGACATCTACGGCGAGTACATCACGGTGCACTTCGTGAAGCGCCTGCGAGAGGAGCGGCACTTCGCCGATCTGCCGGCGATGCAGCGCCAGATGCATGTTGACGTGGCGGCTGCGCGGGCTGTGCTAACCGATTGAATCGCGTACACTTGGGCGCGCAAATTTCGCAGTCCCGCCTGCCTTAAAGACACCTATGTTCGAACCAGTCGGCGCCCGCTATGACGGGCCGGAGATCGAGAAACGCACCCTCGACTTCTGGCGTCGCGAGAACGTGTTTGGCCGCCTCATGGCTGAAGGTGCGGCGCGGCCGCAGTTCGTGTTCTACGAGGGGCCGCCCACCGCGAACGGCCGGCCCGGCATCCATCACGTGCTCGCGCGCACCTTCAAGGACCTGTTCCCGCGCTACAAGACGATGCGCGGTTTCTACTGCCCGCGTAAGGCCGGCTGGGACACCCACGGATTGCCCGTGGAGCACGAGATCGAGAAAGAGCTCGGCATCTTCGATAAGAAGCGCATCGAGCAGGAAGTCGGTATCGCGAGCTTCACGGCGCAATGTCGCGCGTCGGTCATGCGCCACGTAGCCGAATGGGAAGCCATGACGGAACGCATGGGCTTCTGGGTTGATTTCAAGGACGCGTATTTCACGCTGCACAACGACTACATCGAGAGCGTGTGGCAACTCCTGAAGCAGTTGTGGGACAAGAAGCTGCTGTACCAGGGCTACAAGGTGGTGCCGTACGACCCGCGCATCGGTGCCACGCTGTCGTCGCACGAGGTGGCGCAGGGGTATCGCGAGGTCGAGGACCCTTCGGTCTACGTGCGATTCCGAGTGCAGGGGGAGCCCAACACGTCCTTCCTGGTGTGGACCACGACGCCATGGACGCTGCCGTCGAACCTGTTGCTCGCGGTACATCCCGACGTCGAGTACGCGTGGGTCAAGCGTGGCGGTGAAACGCTGATCCTCGCGCTCAAGCTCGTGCCCGCCGTGCTGAAGGACGAGCCGCACGAGATCGTCCGCACAGCGCTTGGCCGCGAGCTCGACGGCATGCGCTATGAACGCCTGTTCGACTATCTACCGGTGACCGCCGATGTGTGTCGCGTGCGACCGGCGGAGTTCGTCACGACCGAGGATGGCACTGGCATCGTGCACATAGCGCCGGCTTACGGCGAGGACGACTTGAAGCTCGGGCAGCGGCATGGTTTGCCAGTGCTGCACGGCGTGGGCGAGGACGGCTATTTCCTGGCTGCAGTGAAGCCCGTGGCCGGCAAGTTCTTCAAAGAAGCCGACCCGATCATCATCGAGATCCTGCGCGAGCGTGGTCTGCTGTTCCGCGTGCAGAAGTATCTGCACAACTATCCTTTTGGCTGGCGCACGGGCGACCCTCTCATCTACTACGCCAAGAACGCGTGGTACATCCGCACCACGGACTACCGGCAGCGCATGGTCGCGCTGAACGAAACGATCAAATGGGTGCCTGAGCATATCCGCGAGGGGCGATTCGGTAACTGGCTCGAGAACAACATCGACTGGGCTCTGTCGCGCGAGCGGTTCTGGGGCACGCCGTTGCCGCTGTGGACTGACGGCAAAGGCGACTACGTCTGCATCGGCTCGGTGGCAGAGCTCGAGCAACGTGCGGGCCGCAAGCTCGGCGATCTCGACTTGCACCGGCCCGCTATCGACGGCGTAACGTTCAAGCATGATGGCCGCGAGTACCGGCGCGTGACCGAGGTCATCGACTGCTGGTTCGATTCCGGCGCCATGCCTTACGCGCAGCTGCACTATCCCTTCGAGAATCGCGAGAAGTTTGCGAAGAGCTTTCCCGCCGACTTCATCTGCGAGGC
>PMCP01000030.1 GCA_003155415.1 Gammaproteobacteria bacterium
TGCGCCTGCAGGTCGCGGAAATTCTGGTCGGACTTCAAGTCGGGATACATCTCGACCACGACCATGAGGCGCGACAATGCGCCCGAGAGCTCGCCCTGCGCGGCCTGGAACTGCTGAAACGCTTTCGGATCGTTGACGAGCTCTGGCGTGGCTTTGATCGAGCCCACCTTCGAGCGCGCTTCCGTCACGCCGAGCAGCACAGTTTGCTCCTGCTGCGCGAAGCCGCGCACGGTCTCNNAGATTCGGGATCAGGTCGGCGCGGCGCTGATACTGGTTCAGCACCTCGGACCACGCCGCCTTCGTCTGCTCGTCCTGCGTCTGAAACCGGTTGTAGCCGCAGCCCGTGAGCTGCAGCGCCAGCAAGACAATCGCCATTACTCGAAACATAAGTCTCTCCTTTCTACTCTTTTTCCGCGGCCAGCTCGCGCAGTGCGCGCTCGAACACTTCACTTGGCTGACCGCCGGAGATCAGATGCTTACGGTTGATGACGACGGCGGGCACGGCATGGATGCCGATCTCCTGCCAGAACTGCTCGGCGGCGCGCACCTCATCGGCGAACGCGTCCGAGGCCAGCACCTCGCGCGCGCGATCGACGTCGAGACCCACCGCCGTGACGAGCTCGATCAGCACGCCGGGATCCGACGGATTGCGCCCTTCACCGTGATACGCCACGAACATTGCGCGTTTCAACGCGTGCTGCGCATCCGGGGCGCACTCGGTGGCTGCCCACCGCACCATGCGATGCGCGTCGAACGTATTCCACACGTACTTGCGCTCGCCGAATGCGAACCCTTCCTGCGCACCGCGCGCCTTTAGCTGTGCCTGGCCAGCCGCGAGCTGCTCGTCCGACATGCCGTACTTGGTCTTCAGGTAATTCGCGACCTCGTCGCCTTCCGGCGGCATGCCGGGATTCAGCTCGAACGGCTGCATGTGCAGCTCGACCTCGACGGAAGGTCCAACGCGCTCGATGGCCTTGTCGAGAGCCGCCAAGCCGATCGCACACCAGGGGCAAGCCACGTCCGCAACGAAATCGATTCTCATGCCACCACTCTACTTCTGCCGATGGGCGGCACGATAAGCCTGCGAAGCCGCTTCGTCCATGAGGGGAACTACCTTGTCCGGGTCGATACGGACCATGAGGTAGGTGATGTGATCGTCGATCTTCGTGAACTGGTGGCCAGTGCCGGCGGGGATGACGAGCACGTCGCCGGCCTTGAGCTCGTGCTCGGCCGCGTTGCGAATGTCGGTGGCGTCACCGCCCGGGCCGTTCAGAAGCCGCACGGTGCGATCCGTGGCCGGTCGCGGCTTCGGGTCAACGAGATCCGGCCCTGTGCGGTTCGTTCCGGAGCCACTCAGGATGTAATAGACCTCGCTCACGAGATCATGCTCGGCGACCGAGCGCCCGCCCAGCTTGTCGAGCTTGCCACGATGCACGAGCGCGACGTCCACCCGCGACTTGCCGATGTCGATCGCGCGCATCTGCTGATCGATCAGCGACAGATCGGCGCGGCCGAATGCCGTGAACTCCGCGATCTCGCTGGCCGGAATGTACGTGGACGGGCACCTCCGACACGACGCCGCGGACTCCTGCGCGGACAATCGGCCGATGGCAAAGGCGATGACGACTGAGACGACGACGCCGAGCAGCAGAATCGAACGCATGTTGACTCCTTAGTGCTTCATACTCCATCAATGACTTCGCGCATCCGCTGGCGCGCTGCGGCATCGGGCAGCGGCCCGAGCGCCGTGACGAGGTTGTCCACCATGTGCTGCGGATTGGCCGTCTCTGTCAGCACACAGGTCAAGAGCGGATTTGCCAGAATGTACTTCAGTGAGAACTGCGCCCACGTGCGGCACTCGAACTCCGCCGCCCACACCGGCAGCGGTTTGCCGTTCAACTTATCGAAGTACGCGCCGTTCATGAACGGCCGGTTGATCACGATAGCCACTCCGCGATCGTGGGCGACTTGGAGCAACCGCTGCTCGACATCGCGCTCCGTAATCGAGTAGTTCATCTGCACGAAGTCCGGCTTCTCGCGCGCGAGGAAGCGTTCGAGATCCGCATACTTCGAAGGTTGTGACACGGTGACACCGATGTAGCGCGCCGCGCCTTCGACCTTCCATTGCTTCAGGCTCGGCCAGTGCGTGTCGAGGTCCACCAGGCTGAAAATCTGCACGAGGTCGAGCGTCTGTCGGCCGTAAAGCTTCTGCGCCTGTTTGAACTGCGCGATGCCGGCGTCTTTGCCGACTTGATCAACCTTCGTCGTCACAAAGAGCTTGCCGTTGAATTCCGACATCGCCATCACGCGGCCGAGCGCCGCATCGTTGTCCGCATTGCGCGGCCACGTGTCGACGAGCTTGCCGCCGTTCGCCACGAGGGCGCGCAGCACGCCGAGCACGGGGTCGCTGCCCTTCGCCGCAATCTCCTCCACCACCTTGCTCGACCCTAATCCAATGACGGGTAGCATCTCGCCCGTGCTCGGGATTGGCCGTTGCGGCACGCCGCGCTGCGCGAACGCGCCTAGCGGCAGCGAGCCAGCGACGCTTGCGGCCGCAGTTGCCAGAGCACTGCGGCGCAGGAATTCGCGCCGCGTCGATTGTTCGTTCAGTGTCATTGCCTATCCCCCTATCAATGCGTCATGGCGTGCACGACGAAGTTCGTGCCCATGCGAAACGCGTCCGTCGCGGGCTTGAGCGGATAGGCCGGGCTGCCGTACCACTCCCAGAAGTTTGCGAGGTCGTTATTGTGCAGCGCCATGATCGCGATCTGGCGCGCGTCGTTCACGAGACCGTAGTACACGGGGTCGTCGCCCTCCACGTACGGCGCCATGCTTTCGAGATCCTCGACCTTGAACACGAGGTCCCAGATCGGGTTCGCGCCGTCGAGCCGCTCGAAGTCGCGCTCGGGAAACGCGCGATGCATCTCCTCGCGCAGGTTGTTCATGTGCCAGGTGTCGAAGTCGTCGATCAGGATGAAGCCGCCACGCAGGATGTACTCGCGGATGTTCGCCACCTCGGTTTCCGTCATCTCCATCTCGCCGGGCTCGGAGATGTAGGCGAAGGGGTAGTTGAAGATCTCGGGGCTGCCGAGCTCGATGAGCCGGTACGAGCTGTCCTCGACGTCAACACGCGTCGTGCGGCCGATGAAGCCGTTCAGATTGATCTCGGATTCCGGGTAGTTGTGCGACCAGCCCATGTGGCCGATCGCGCCGTTCGTGCCGAAGTGCCAGCGCATCGCGACGAACTCGGTGGGCGGCGCGACATTATCCTGGATCGGGCGCCCGAACCTGCGGCCGAATTGCGCGCACGCGATGCTGGTCGCGAGCAGCGCCAGCACTGTGACGAGAACTCGCGACCCGCGTCTCACCGTGGAGTTACCCTCGTGGGCAGACGCGCGGCCTTGCCCCGCTACTGTGAACGAGCAGCCCGTGAGGCCGCGCTTCGTCTAGTGCATCTCTTTGATCAGGCCATCGAGCGCCATCTGCACGTGGAAGTCCTGCCAGCCGAACTCCTTGCGCATAGTGGCTTCGACATCGGCCTTCGATTTGTTCGCCTTGACCTCTTGCGTGATGAGTTCGGTGAGGTGCTTCGTGCTATCGCGAAACTTCACGAGGTCCGCTTTCTTCACGACATTGCCGTGGCCCGGAACCACCGTGTCGAAATCGAGCTTCAGCGCATTTTCGACCGTGGCCGTCCACTCTTTGGCGCTGCCGCCGCCGGCGTAGTCGATGAGCTGCGGCGTGCCTTCGCCGTTCGTGTACATGTCGCCCATGGCGATCGTGCGGTTCTGCGGGAACAGCACCACCACGTCACCGTCGGTGTGCGAGCGTCCGAGCCAGTAGATCTCAGCCGTTTTGCCACCGAGGTACAGAGCGCCACGCGGCGCGATCGTGATGTCCGGCAGGCCGCTCATCTTGCCCGCGACCATGCGCTCACGAGCCTGCGCTGAAGCCACGGCCAACGTTCCGCCGGCCTGCATCTTGGCGTTACCGCCGCTGTGGTCACCGTGGAAGTGCGTGTTGATCACGTACTTCACGGGCTGAGTCGTGACGGTCTTCAGCATTGCGATGATGTTGTCGTGATCGATCTCGAACTTGTCGTCGACCAGGATCACGCCCTGGTTCGTGATCAGCGCCGTGGTGTTGCCCGGCACCGCATCGTTGTGAATCACGTACAGGTCGTCCTGCACCTTGACGAGCGAGAGCTTGGAGGGCTTGTCACCGAACTGCGCCTGCGCCGCTGGCAATGCGAAGCACCCGACCACGACACCTACGACACCGAGCCATAGCTGCTTATTCATAGCGAAACGCCTCCAAAAGGATTCCCCGTGCGATGCCGAATGGTACTACAGCTCGGAAGATTAAGAGTTTCTTGGGCCTTCTCTTCAGCGCTGCCCGACGAACGTCACGAAGCCCTGCAGGAACGCGGTCAGCTGCTCGGCGACCTTCGCGTCGGTCAGGTTGCCGGCCTCGTCGAACACTGTCCGCGCGCGTGACACGAGGAGCCTCTTGCCAGCCCATAAGTCCGTGCCGAGCGTTTTCAGGACCGGCAGCCAGGCGTTCTGCGACAGGATGGTGCCGAAGCCGCCCGGCGAGGCGCCGATCAGTGCCACGCGCTTGCCGCCGAATACGCGCGCGATGTCGGAGTCCGGCCGCGACAGCCAATCGATCGCGTTCTTCAGCACGCCGGGGATCGAGTTGTTGTACTCGGGTGTCACGAGCAACAGGCCATCCGCGGCAGCGATGCGGTCCTTCAGGCTCGCGACCAGCGAGGGAATGCCCTGTGCGGCCTCGACGTCGCCGTCGTACAGCGGAATGCCGGCGATGGTCGCCTGCTCGAGCATGCTGCCAGGTGGCATCGAACGCGCGGCCGCGCGCAGCAACGCCGCGTTGAGCGATCCTTTGCGCAGGCTGCCGGCGATTCCGACGATCGTCGTCATGGGGCGTCCTCCATCCGAATTTCCGAAGTCTAGCGGGTTTCCGCGGAAACTCTTCGTTTAGAATGCGCCCGTGGCCGCCCCCCAAATCGATCCCGAGATTAAGCGCCTCGGCACCCGCCTGCTGGCCGCCGCGTACGAGCTGCGTTCACGGCTGTTCAAGGCCATCCTGTCGCTGCTCGGCGTCTTCGCGATCATGACGCCCTGGCAGAACGACATCTTCACCAAGGTCGCCACGCCGATCATCACGCGTCTGCCGATCGGCTCCTCGCTGATCAGCATGCACGTCTCGGGGTCGTTCACGACTCCGCTCAAGACAGTGTTCTGGCTCGCGGTGTTCATCGCGATGCCCGCCATGCTGTATCAGCTGTGGAAGCTCATCGATCAGTGGCTGCCGGCGCGAGCGCGCAAGATTGCGCTGCCGTTCGTGTTCGCGAGCATGGGGCTGTTTTACGTCGGAGTCGCTTTCGCTTACTTCCTCGTGCTGCCTATGGCGTTCGGGTTCTTCGCAACCCAGGCGCCGAAGGGCGTGAAGATCATGACGGACATCAATTCGTTCCTGGACTTCACGATCGGCATGTCCCTGGCGTTCGGCTTCGCGTTTCAGGTGCCTGTTGCCATCGTCATCAGCGTCTGGACGGGTCTCGTGACGCGCGAAACGCTCGCGAAGTCGCGGGCCTACGTGTTCCTCGGGGCGTTCATCGTCGGCATGCTGCTCACGCCGCCCGACGTGCTCTCGCAGACGATGATCGCGCTGCCGATGTACGCGCTGTTCGAGCTCGCGCTACTTTTTTGCGGACGGTTTGCGCCCAAGCGAGATTAGCGGCCACACGCTCTTCGTGGCGCTGGCCGGCACACGGATCTCGAAGCACTGGTGAATGCGCTGATTGCGCGCGAAGTCGTGCGGGATGGTCTTCGCCGTGACGTCTTCCACCGCGAACTCCGCGAGCGCTTCCGCGTCGAGTCTAAACTTGCGGAAGTTGTTCGAGAAGATCAGCAGCCCGCCCGGCGCCAACCTCGCTAACGTGTTCCGGATCAGCTTCACGTGGTCGCGCTGCAGATCGAACTCGGTGTCCATGCGTTTCGAACGCGACAACGTCGGCGGATCGAGAAATATCAGGTCGTAACGATCGGCCGACCGCTCCTCTAGCCACTGCAGCACGTCGGCCTGAACGAGATCGTGTTTGCGCGCATCGGTGAAACCGTTCTCGTCGAGATTGCGTCGCGCCCAGTCGAGATAGGTATGTGACATATCGATCGTGGTCGTGGAGCGCGCGCCGCCCGCGGCCGCGAACACCGAAGCCGTGCCCGTGTAGGCGAACAAGTTCAGAAACCGTTTGCCGTCGGCGAGCTCGCGAATCCGCGCGCGCGTAGGCCGGTGATCGAGGAACAGGCCCGTATCGAGGTAGTCCGTGAAATTCACGTACAGCGACAGGTCGCCTTCCTTCACGAGATCGAACTCACCGCGTTCGCTCAACTTCGAGTACTGCGTGCCACCCTTCTGCCTGCGACGCACGCGCAGGTGCACACGCTCGCGCGGCACGCCAAGCGTCTCCGGGATCACCGAGAACGCCTCGTCGCGCCGGGCGCGCGCTTTGGCGGGGTCGATCGTCGCCGGGGGCGCGTACTCCTGCACGTAGAGCCAACGGGGCGCATCCGCTTCTGCCGAATCCGAATACACGTCGATCGAGAATGCGTACTCCGGCATGTCCGCGTCGTATACGCGGTAGCAAGCCACGCCTTCGCGGCGCGCCCATGCGCCGAGCGTGGACGCGTTCTTGCGCAGGCGATTCGCGAACATGTCGGCGCCCGGTCGCGCGCGCGCGGCTTCGTTCGGCTCCGGCATGGCCCCCGGCGTGCGCTTCGTCTCGAAGTGCTTCGCGTCGATGTCGATCCGTAGCAGCCGGCATTCGATCGGGCCGTTGTACATCGTGTGCGTGCGTCTGGCCTTCAAACCCAGCTCGCGGCCGAGCGGCGGATTGCCCGTGAAAACGGCCGCCTGCCAGCCGAGAAACGTCTCGCGCAACTTGCGGCCGAGCAGCGCATACGTCTCGGCGAGCCCAGTCACTTCGCCGATGCGCTCACCGTACGGCGGGTTCACGACCACGAGACCGCGCGGCGCGGGCGCCGGCGGCAAATCGGCGAGGTCGCGCCGCTCGGCGTGCACGAGCTTCGCGAACCCCGCGCGCGCGGCATTGTCGAGCGTCGAGCGCACGGCCGCGGGATCGCGGTCGTAGGCGCGCAACGCGACGTGCTCGAGGCTGCCTGCGGCGCGGCGCGCGTTGGCCTCGTCGATCAGCCTCTGCCACAGCGCTGCATCGTGGCCACGCCAGCGCAGGAAGCCGAAGTAAGTACGCAACAGCCCCGGCGCCACGTCGGCCGCGATCAATGCGGCCTCGATCACGAGACTACCGGCGCCGCACATCGGATCGACGAGCCCCACGGCCCCGTGCTCCGCTTTCGCTATCTCTGGCCAACCGGCGCGCAGCAGGATCGCGGCTGCGAGATTCTCCTTCAGCGGCGCGGCGCCCTGCGGGCCGCGATAGCCGCGCCGGTGCAAGCTATCGCCGGAGAGATCGATGGCCAGCGTCGCAACGTCGCGGTCGATGTGCAGGTTCAACCGCACGTGCGGCGTTGCAACGTCGACGGACGGCCGCCCGCCAGTGCGTTCGCGGAACTGATCGACAACGGCGTCTTTGACTTTGAGCGCCGCGTACTGCGTGTGCGTGATGGCGGACCGGCCGGTCGTGCAGTCAACGGCCAGCGTGCCGTCGGCGGCGAGATGCGCGCTCCAGTCCACGCCGTGCGCACCTTCGTACAACGCTTCCGGCGTGGGCGCCGGAAAATTCGCGATCGGCAATAGCACGCGATTCGCGACGCGCGACCACAGGCACGCGCGATACGCATGCTCGAGCGTGCCGGCGCACTCCACACCAGCGCGCAACGCCTTGACCTCGGTGGCGCCAAACGCGGTGAGCTCGGCAGCCGCGAGGTCGGCCGTGCCGACCGGCGCGGTAATGAAGAGACGGTGGAAGGTACTCAGCGCAGCGCTCTCGCTCGAACGACTCAGCTACTAGGAGTATTGCCGCCGCCGGGCAGGCGCTTGTCGTCGCGCATGTCTTGGCTGATCTGCGGTGCGCCGGTCTGCCCCGGCTGCGCGTTGGCGCGCGTGCGCTCGTTCATCTGGTAGATGTTCGACGCAGCTTGCAGATCCGACTCCGACGCGACGGTCGCCATGATCTGCCGATCGTGCAGGAACGCCCGCGCGTCCGTCACGAGGTCGCGGCACAGATCGTCGTCCGGGCTCATGCCGAGCACGAGACGCGGCTGCTCGAGGTTGTCCGAGCCGCTGACGGCCAAGGTGCTGCTGTGGATCTTGCTCACGAGCAGCCAGGGCGTGAGGCTCGAACGCACGATCGTGTTCTCCGAGCGCGTGGAATCGTAGATGCTCATGCCTGTTGCAAGCCGCGACTCTGCGAACGTGCCCGTGGCCTGGAACACGATCAGGTCGGACTCGAACTCGATCTCGGACACGTATAGGTTGGCCGTATGCGCGACCAGCATGCCGAGCGTCCACAGGATTGCGGCGCCGAGCAATGTTTGCACGATCGACGCCGTGGAAATATCGGGCAACCGGATCAGCACGGTGAACACCGCAATGCCGCCCGTCGCGAGCAACGCTTGGCCTACGACAATTGCGATCTGTAGCAGCGTGTCGCCGCGCCGGTCGGCGATGGGCCTCGGCTGCACTTCCTGCAACGTACGGCCTTCGAACTCGCCCTTGTTCTGCGAACCTTGCGCCACGAGCTGCGGCACGTCGTTCACATACACGCGGTTCGGAATTTCCTGGAACCGGTGCTTCGCGAGCGTGATCTCGATGGCGCGGAAGATGTCCATGGGGTGCACCGACTCCTGCCAGTGCTCGCGGTATTCGGTTACGGCCGTGGGCGGCGGCGTCTTCGGCGCGCGGCGCAGGCTCAAAAAGATGCTGAAGCCTGTGGCCGCGACAGCCACCAGCAACATCAATGCGAACCACGGGTACGGCGAGATGGGCGGCGCCGGCAACGGCTGCACGCGGTTCAGCCCCACGAGCACGACGGGCGCGAGCACGGCCACCGTGGCCCAGAACGCGAGCCCGAGCGGCGAAAAGCGCAACATCGCCACGCGATTCGAGGGTTTGAGCCCCAAGGCTTGTTTCAGCCAGATGGCAAGCAGCATCAGCGTAACGACGGACACGAGCCACGCCATGATGCTCGTGCCCGCCATCGGCACGATGCCTGTGACGCCGGAGAACCACGAGAGACCGAGCAGGATCAGCAACACCACACTATGCGCCGCGGCGGTGAACCGTAGCCCGGAGTCGTTGCGCAGAGCGTAAGGCAGGAAGATCAGCGTCGGCGCCAAGCTGTGCAGCAACCGCGGCAGCCAGCCTTGCGGTTCCTGGAACGTGGGGTTCTTACGGCCGAGCAGCATGTCTGCCAGCACGTTCGGCTGATAGATGCCGCTGTAGCCTGTGGTGCCACCCGTCCGCGTGCCCGGCATGACGGTCTGCTCCGACGACAGCGTGGCCGCGAGATCCGCCGGCTGGCCACGGCCCACATAGAACCGGAACACCTTGTATAGGCCCACATACGCTGCGTAGGCCCCAAATCCGAGCAGCGCGAGCCCGCCGAACGCAACGGCAATTCCGGCGGCACGCTCGCCATCCGCCACCAAGCCGCGCACCGTGAATAGCGAGACCAGGCCCAGGACGATCAGCACCGCCGCGCGCGCCGTGTACGCCATACCCTCGAACTTGAACGGATTCGGGATATCGACTTGTTGTGAGCCATATTCGAATGGCATGGCGGGGACCTCGTCGTCGTTGTTGTTGGTCGCGGTCGCAAACCCGCAGCCATCGTAACCGCCCGCCTCCGCAAACGCACGCCGCGCCTAGGCGCCGCGGGGCTCTAACGGAAGTAGCGCTGCGTGAGGTAAGCGCTGTAGGGCGCGTCGAGCGTACCGCCGGCCACGAGGGCAGCCTGCAGCGCCTGGTACGTGAGCACGCGGAAGTCGAAATCGGCCGCGATCCGCCCGGCAAATCCTGCGAGCTCGGCCGCGTGCTCCGTCGCCTCGCGGCTTGGCCAGTCGTAGTAGAGGTACACGAGCGTCGTGCCCGGCGCGCTCAGGCGCTTTAAGCCCAGCGCGTGCTTCAGCAGTTGCGCTGCGTGCAGGAACCGGAACCGCTCGCGGCCAGAATCGATGTCGGCAGCGAGCTTCTGGCAGCGCGGCAAGCCGGCAGCCAACCACACCTCGCCACCCGGCGGAAAGTACTTGCGCTTGAAAACAGCCTTGTTGCGCGGCCGGCGCACGAGCCACTCGCCGAACTTGCTCTCGATAGCGGCGACTCGACCGGACGGCCAATACAACGTCACGTCCGACGCGGGTGGATCGCCTTCGAGCCCGGTCGGCAGCGGCTCCTCGAATCGGAGCCGCGGCGAGCCTGCGGGCAACCCGAGCGCCGCGACGAGCGGTGCCGTGTCGCGGCTGCGCCAGTAGTCGAAGACGTTCACGACGAGCGCGGCAGACGACATCAGCGACAGGAGGCGCCCCGGCCGAGTGCTGGTCGGCTCGAGCTCCGAGCCGCGCTCGATCTCCGCGCGCGCGCCGGCGTCGAGCGGCACGCGTAGGTTTGCGGTGAGCTCGCGCACGTAGCCCCGCGCGTCGTAGTCGACACCCGCTGCGTCCGCCCAGCGCCGTTGTCGCCGCTCGAGATCTTTGCGGCTTGCCAAACGACTACCGCTTAGGCGCGGGTCGCAGCCCTTCCGTCAGCTCGATCACGGTGCCCCACGGATCGGTGATGGTGGCGGTGTAAAGGCCGAGCGCCTTGTCGCGCGCATACGGTTTCGTCAGCGCAATGCCTTTGGCTTTCAACCGATCGCAGAATGCTTTCAGATCATGCACGTCGAAGCCGGCGCTCTCGACCACGCGACCGTGCGTACCGGTCAGCTTCTCGTTCGGCAACCAGCTGAAGAAGTTCAGGCTGTAGCCCACGCCCGGCAAGTCCGCGCCGATGAAGAAATCCGTTTGCCCGTCGCGCAGCGTCGCGTCGAACGCCTTCATGAACCACTGTTGCATCGCGACGAACTCTTTGTTCACGAAATGCACGTGGTGGCCTTTGATCGGCGGCGCGCCCGCGTCCATGTTGGTCACGAGCTCTACCTTCACGCCGTCGGGGCCCACGAGGTACGAAAAGCGGCCGTAGTTGCCGGCGGTCGGCGGGCTCGCCGTTTCACCGGGCGCGGGCTCACGCCCGACCGTGAGCTTGTAGCCGTTCGCGACGACCTTCGTCGTCACCGCCGGCACGTCGGGCACGGCCATACCGATGTGATCGAAGGTGGTGCCGCGCGTCGGGCCCGTGGGCTTTCGCTCGCGCAAGAGAATCAGCGCATCCGGGAACTCGACCGCGTCGACTTTGCCGATCTTCGTCGCTTTGCCGCCGAGCGTGTCGACCCAGAACCGCTGGTGCTCCGCGACGCTGGTGACGTTCAGCTCGTAGTGACTGATGACCACGGGTGCCGCCAGGTTCGACAGCTGTGCCGACACCGGCGCTGCGATCACTACCGCAACAGCCATCCCAAATCGATGCCACATGACAGCCGCCCCCTCGAGTTTCGGTCGGCTGCGATCTTACGCGCCGCAGCCGCGCCTCGCACGCGGGCGACCGTGGACGGGACGTTGGGGGCCAGACGCGCTCGACTCGAGCGCTAGCGGCGTTTGTTCGCGGGCTTCTTCGGATCGTCTTCGAGCTGCAGCTTCAGCCCGTCGGCGTCGAGGCATTTCAAAAGATCGATCGTGTTGTCGTCCTCGCGCCGGCGCGGGACGTCCACGCGGACTTCGAGAACCGGATTGCCCTTGGCGTCGAACTTGATCTGGCGCGAGACCTGGGAGTCGTCGGTCGCGTCGGGGTCACGCCGGTCCGGTCCGCGGTAGGTGCGGCTTTGCACCTTTGCGTCTATGGCAAAATCGTTTTTGGGCAACTTGGACATAACGTCTTCCCGTGGACCTGCACGCCCACTTTGCCGGGCCGCACCACGACAGACCATGAAGCCGTTCAAGAAACGGAAACGAAACTGGCCCTAGGCGAGCTAAAACGCCAACTCGCCTCACTGATCCTAAGGAACTATGGGCGCCAGGCCGCCCGCCTGGCGCGCATCTGATCGAAGAGATCGATCAGTTGCGTGCCTGCGCGGGCGGACGTTCGGCCATGAACTGCTTCAGCAGCGCGACAGTGTCGGCGTGCGGCTCCGCAGCCTGGCGCAAGAACGGCTCGTTGTAGTCGCCATTCGCGAGGTCGAGCGCCGTGCGGCCGTTTGCATCCTTCGCGTAGAGGTCGGCGCCGTGCTCGACCAGGAACTTCACGACCGGCGTGAAGCCTTTCATGGCGGCGCCGTGCAGAGCCGTGCGATGCGGGATCGCGCGCGCACTCGGCACTTGCCGGCCGCGATAGTCGTAGCTGAAGTCGCCGAGCTTCTGATCGATGACGAGTAGCTGCGACGCCAGCGCGCCGCCCTTCGGCTCGGTGACTTCGCGTGCATTGACGTCGGCACCTGCGTCGAGCAGCAGCTGCAGGGTCTTCAACACGCCCTCTTCGGTGCGGTTGCGACCGCGCGTCACGCGCAGACCGTACTCGAGACCGGCCGCCGCCATTAACGGCGTGACCCCCTGATTGCTCGGCAAGTCGACGAGCGCGCCGTGCTCAAGCAGCAATTGGGTCATGGCAGCATCGCCGGCGCGAGCGGCGCGCAGCAGCGGCGTGGCACCGAACGACAGGATGGTGTCGCCGCCGCGGTCCTGCGGCACGTTGCGATACGGCGGCCGGCGCTTCAACTGAATGTTCGGATCCGCGCCCTTCGCGAGCAGCTGCTTCGCGACGTCCACGGCCGTGAGCTTGTCCATGCTCGGCAGCACGGTCATCGAGCCGTTGCCTTGAGTGGGTAGCGTCTCCGTATCAGCCGTCATGTAGATCGGCGTACGGCCGTAGAGGTCCCACTTGTTGACGTCGGCGCCAGCGTCGATCAGGTACGCCGCGAGATCGAAGTGCAAGTTCAGCAGCGCCATTACTAGTGGCGTGACGCGATGCGGATCCGGCAGATTCAAATCGACATGCGCCGCCACGAGCTCGCGCGCGCACTCGATGCACCCTTCGCGCGCCGCGTACAACAGCGGCGTGAAGCCGCCCTGGTTCATGTCCTTCGGCCGCGGCTCGCGGATGACTTTGCGCTGCCAGTCGCGCACCGCGCCGCGGGCGTTCACATTCGCGCCGTGCGCAACGAGGAACTTCACCATGGCGGGTTGCTTCTGCGCCGAAGCCCACATCAGCGGCGACTGTTGGCCCCACGCTTCAACGGCATTCACGTCGGCGCCGGCTTTGACGAGCAGCTCGGCGGCGGGCACGTCGCCCGCACGCGCAACGACCATCAGCGCCGTCTCACCTTCGGGATTCGCCATGTTCACGTCGGCCTTCGCCTCGACGAGCGCCTTGATCAGCGGCGTGTCGCCGGATATCGCGGCTTCCGACAATGCGAATGCGCCGAATTCGTTTCTCGCGTTGACGTCTGCACCTGCAACGATGAGCCGTTTTGCGAGATCGGTGTCCCGGTTGTACACGGCCCAGAGCAGCGCCGTGGCCCCATCGGGCCCGCGTGCATTGACGTCGGCGCCCTTGATCAGCGCGACTGCGGCCGTGTGGTCACCAGCCTCGGCGGCCGAGAGCAGCGACTGTTCGGCGGCTCCTGCCGCCGTGCCCACGAACGCGAAAGTAAGAGCGATCAGGCGCGCGTTCATGTCCTATACCTCCGAGATCACACCGGCGCTATCGCCGATCGATTCGACCGGGATTTGCGTGCGCTGAAGAACAGTGAGCAGCAAGTCCGCAAAGCGCGAATCCTGCGGGTAGCGAATATGCTGACCGCCTTTGATGTTGCCGTGCGCGCGCCCCAAAATCGCGATCGGTAGCGGATCGTGGTTGTGGCGGTTGCTGTCGCTCATGTTGCTGCCATACATGACCATCGAGTGGTCGAGCAGCGTGCCATCGCCGTCCTGCGTCTTCGCCATACGCTCAATGAAGCGCGCGAACACCTTCGTGTGGTAATTCTGGATCACCGCCAGCCGATCCTGCTTGGCCGGATCGTTCGAGTGGTGCGACAGCGGATGGAACGCCTCGNNTCGAACATCATCTTGAAGTGCGTGTCGATATCGTTCGGCACGCCAATGGGCGCTTCGGGGATCTCGAGGCCACTCGTGTCCTTCTCGGCCGAGAGTTGCAGACGCCGCTCGATCTCGCGGACGGAATCGAGATACGCGTCGACCGCCACACGATCCTGGCTACCAAGCTTCTGCTGCAGGCCATGCGCCTGGCCCGTGACACGATCGAGAATGCTGCCGGTTTCCTTCACGATCGCCGTGCGCTCAGCGTCGGTGTCGCCCTGGCCGAACAAACGGTAGAACACGGCGCGCGGGCTGATTTCCTGCGGCAGCGACTGCGTCGGCGTGCGCCACGACATTTGCGCGCCCTGCTGCGTCGTCGTCATCTCGAGCGACGGCAGGCGCGTCTCCTGGCCAATGTGGCGCGCCGCAAGCTGGTCCGCCGACACGCCGTAGTCCTTGCCATTCGTTCCGGCCTTGTCGTACGGCACGCACGTGAGCCACGTTTTCTCGACGTACTGATGCGGCTCGGGATTCTCGGCCGGCTTGTTGCGCAACCCGGAGACGATGGTGAGGTGCTGGCGATACGGCGCGAGCGGCTCCAGGATCTTCGTGATCTGGAAATCCTTGCCCGTTTGCTCCGGCGACCAGTGCCGCATCACGGCGCCGTGCGGGAAGCCAACGAACGCCAGACGCTGCGGCGTCGGCTTCGAGTTGGCGGCCATCGCAGGCACCATCGCATCGAGTAGCGGCAGCGCGATGACGGCGCCGGCTCCGCGTAGCACGGTCCGACGGGAAAGATGCTTTTTGCTGATGAACATCGCTATCTCCTGTTGGCCGGCGTGTTGCGCCTGCCCTACTTCGTCGAAGCCGTTTGCGCCGTTACCACCGGCGGTGCCGAGCCTTCCGGCGCCTGCCGCATCTGGAACGGTTCGCTCGTCACGATCTCCCAGACGAGCGTGGAAAACTTGTAGTTGTCGCCCTTCGCGTCGCGCACGATCTTGCGCACGGCCGGCATGTCGCGGTAATCCACCACACGGCCAAGCGCGTACGTCAGGAACCGCTCGGTGAACGTGCGCACGAATTGCTCCGGATCTTTCGCGAGTGCCTCACGCAGCTCGTTCGGGCCCTTGACCGTGGTGCCGTCCGGCAGCACGGCCTGCGAATCGATCACCGTGCCGGCATAGCGATCCTTGTCGCGCCACGCGCCGACGGCGTCGAAGTTCTCGAGCGCGAAGCCGAGAGGATCCATGACGCCGTGACACGAGAAACACACGGGGTTCTCTCGGTGCTTGGCCATGATGTCGCGCACGGTGCGCGCTTTGGCGGTGCCAATCTCGGCCTCGGGGAACGCCGGCACGTTCAGCGGCGGTCGCGCCGGCGGCGCGCCCGCGATGTACTCCAGGATGAACGACCCGCGCAGCACGGGCGACGTGCGGTTCGGGTACGCTGCGGCCATCAGGATTGCGCCTTTGCCGAGCAGGCCCCAGCGCGCCGGATCTTTCAGCTCCACGCGGCGGAACTGATCGCCTTTCACATCAGTGATGCCGTACAGCAGCGCGACGCGCTCGTTCAGATACGTTTCCTTCGCGGTCAGGAAATCGGCGACGCTGCGGTCCTCGTCGAAGAGGCCCTTCGCGAACAGCTCGAGCTCCTTCAGGTAGTCGCCGCGCGGATCACCGCGGCCGGAGGCATACGGGAAGATCGCGCGATCGGGCTCCACTTCACCCAGGCGGCGCATGTCGAGCCAGTGGAACACGAAGTTCGCCGCGAGCGTCTCTGCGCGCGGATCCTTCAGCATGCGCGCAACCTGTTCGCGCAGCACTTTCTCCTTGCCAAGCTCGCCGCGCGCGGCGAGATCGAGCAGCTGGTCGTCGGGAATCGTGTTCCACAGGAAGAACGACAGCTTCGACGCGAGCGCGAGGTCGTCGACGCGGTAGATCTGCCCCGGCTGCACGCCTTCCGGCGCACGCTCAACGCGATACAAGAAGTACGGGCTCGCGAGTATTCCGGTGACACCTGCGCGAATGCCTTCCTCGAAGCCGTTAGCTGCCCGGCCTTCGCGGTAGTACTCGAGCAAATCCGCGACATCGGTTTCCGTCAGCGGCCGGCGGAACGCGCGCTTGGCGAGATCGCTCAAGATCTTCTCCGCACACAGCTTCTCGTCGTCGCCACGCTGCGGGCTGCACGAGAAGATGCGCTCGCGGCTCGGCGTCATGCTGAGTCCCGTCGGCTTGTACGGCCCGCTGATCTCGAACGAGCTGACGCGGAACACACGGTCCTGGCCGCCGCCCGGCACGAACAACTGCTGCTGGTCGTCCGACTCGGCAAATGTGCGACGGCGAAAAGTGACACCGACCTTGTGCGGCCCGGCGGTCGTCGTGAAACGGATGTTCTTCAGACGTCCGTTCACTTTCTCCATCACGCCGTTCTGGATCTGGTCGTAGGCTTTCGTATCCTCGTCGCCGCCGACCGTCGTCTCGTAGACCAGTTTGCCGTCGAGGGTAACGACGACTCCGTTCTCGAACTCCGAGTCGTTGCCCCAGATGTGCGTGAACATGTCGGCGATGTTGACCTGGTACTCGCCGTCCGACGGAAACAGATGATTGACGACCATGCCGCCGCGCGTGCCGAGCGGCAGCCCCGTCACATGAGTCTGCTGATTACCTGGGCCCGCTGTATACGTCTGGCTGCCGGTGCGCGCATCGGGCCGACCAACAGCGCGCACGGCGATAGAGCGCGCGGCAATCACGTACTGCTCGATGAACGACGGCGACACCTGCAAACCGGTGGCGATGTTGTCGAAGTGCTTGACCTCGTCGTCAGGCGGCAGGAACTCGGCAGAGTCGACGTCGAGCGCCAATAAATCACGCACCGCGTTGTTGTATTCCTTACGGTTCAACCGGTGCGGCACGATGGCCTGATAGCCGTGCGTGTTTACCGCAGCGTCGTCGAGCGCGCGTTCGAGCCACGCGACGAAGGCCGTGAGCTGCTTCGCATCCGGCCGTGGCTCTTTCGGCGGCGGCATGGCATGGCTGCGCAATTTGCGAACCGCCATCTCCAGCGTCGCCGCATGTTGCGCAACGTTGTCGGGATTGATCTTCGCAAAGTCGATGTTGCCCGCAAGCTCCGAGTCGTTGTGGCAATCGGAGCAGTACTTCTGCACCATCGGCCACTGCTGCTTGCCGGCCTCTGCGACGGATTGCTCACCACCAAACTTGCCGCAGCCCGCGATCAACGCAAGCGCCGCAAGCCAGGAAAAATTTCGAGTCGCTTTCATCGTGTGCGATGTGGTCATGCGTCTGGTGAAAGATAGGCCCAGAGACTTTGAAACGCCCGGCGCACGAACGGCTCGGACGGCCCCATCTTGGCCTCGAACTCCTGCGTCGGCTTCGCGGCTACGGCCTCGTCGGGCCCGCCGCCGCTATAGAGAGTCTTCAAGAGGCGCTCGAAGATCGCGCCGTACATCTCGTACTGGCTACGCAGATCCGCCTGCGTCATCACGGGACCGCGCGCGGGCACGATGCGCGTGTCTTTGTTCGTCACGGAAAACAGCATGTCGATGCCACCGACCTGCCCGCCGATCCACCCACCGGTCCACCAATCGACGGACGGCCAGCCGGCGTTGTACACAGCATCGCCGACGCAGAGCACGTTGTCGTTCGGGAAAAACACGTACATGTCGCCGTCGGTGTGCGGGCAATCGCGCAGGTGGCCGCACTGCGCCTTGCGAACGCCGACGTCGAACTCGGCCTGCGAGTAAAACGTCTTCGTGGGCAACGCTTCCTTTGCCAGTGGCTTGACNNCCTGCTTTGCCCAGCGCTTCGTTCGATCCGGTCTGCTCCGGATGCCAGTGCGAATTGAACAGCGTATGCACGCGGCCGGTCTTCGGCAGCGCGGCCAGCATTTCGGTGAGCACTGCATGCTGGCCGGTGGGAGCGCCGTCGACGAGCGCGACGCCGTCGGCGCCCGTCATTGCGAGAACGTTCGTGGCGCCGAGCGTGAGCACGTGGACGCCGTTGCCGAGATCCCGGGTGGCGCGCTGAGCGCTCGGGGCTGCTTGCGCAGAGATCGCGGCGGGCCGGAACAACGCGCCGCCGAAGGATGCCGCGGCGAGCCCGCCAGCTGCGGTCTTCAGCATTGCGCGACGTGACAACATCGACACCAGCACGCTCCCCAACGTGTCCGCGGCAGCGGACTCCTAATAATAGCCGTATGCCGCGCGGACTGCCGAGACTTAAGGCCCGGCACCGGGCAGGCAACCCACGGCCAAGTCCCGGAGCACGCACGAGTTTACAAAATTGGCTCCGGCCGCAATCCCAAGAAACATCAGCGCGGAGCCTGCGCGCCAAGTCCCGTCACGACGTAGGTCGCGATATCGCGCATCTGCTCCGGGGCGAGCACGCCGGCGAATGGCGGCATGGCGTTGCGCCCGGTGCCCATGGTCTGCAGTGCGGCCGCGACGTCGGTGAGCTTGTCGAGCGGCGCCCCGCCGCCGTGCCCGCCGCGGCCGTCTTCGCCGTGGCAAATCACGCAGGTTTGCTCGTACAGGCGCTGGCCGTTGGCGACATCGGCCGCACCGCTCGGTACGGTACGCGCCGCCGCCGCCGTGGCGCCTGTGATGGGCCCTTCCACCGCTGTGGTGCGCGGCGCGGGAACGCCCGCCTCCGCCGGCGGTAGCGTGCCCTCGAGACCGAACAGCCACACGCTGTCGCCCCTCGGAGAGCCGATCAGCGCGTTGCCGGCCGAGTACGCGATCACGTATTGCTTGCCGCGATACTCGAACGTGCTCACCGGTGCGTTCATACCAGCGCCCGTCTGGAACTCCCAGAGCTGCTTGCCTGTGGCCGACGCGATCGCCGTGAGCCGCCCATCGTTGCGGCCGACGAACAGCAGACCCCCGCCGGTCGCGAGTACGCCGCTGTAGCATTGGTCGAGCCAGCGATAGCGCCACACGAGCTTGTTGTTCGTCATGTCCATCGCCGCGAGGATGCCGTTGCGCGTGACGCGCGCCCCCGCCTGCCGCCCGCCGAGATAGCGCTCGCCCTGCCCCGGCGCGACGAAGTCGGGGTCACCGCCGCCGGCGTACGCGCCGGCCACCGACGACGCACACACGAACAGCTGCTGCGAAGTGGGGTCGTACGCGCTCGGCGGCCAGCTCGCGCCGCCCCAGATGCCGGGCTTCACGATCGTCGGGTTATCGCCCACGAAGGGAGTGAAGATTTTTCCGGAGTTGCGCAACTCGAAACCTTCCGGTGCAATTTCGACGACCTGCGGCACGACGGAGTCGCCGCGCGGGAACGGCTGCGTCGCGGCCGTGCCCTGCTGCGCCTCTTGCGGCACCGGGCGCTCGTCGACGCCGACGATGGGCTCGCCCGTGGCGCGATCCAGGATGTACGCGAAGCCCGTCTTGCCCACCTCGACCAGCGCCTTGCGCGCGCGGCCGCCGACGTTCAAATCCATGAGCACGACCGGGTTCGGCGCGTCGTAGTCCCAGAGGTCGTGATGTACTTGCTGAAAATGCCAGCGGTACTTTCCGGTGGCCAGATCGACGGCGACGATCGACGCCGTGTAGAGGTTGTCGCCCGCGCGGTACGCGCCGTTGTAGTCGGGGCCCGCGTTGCCGGTGGAGAAGTACACGAGGCCGAGCTCGGGATCGGCCGCGGGCGTCTGCCAGACCGAACCGCCGCCGTACTTCCACGCGTCGTTCTTTGGCCACGTCTCATGGCCGGGCTCTCCCGGTCCCGGGATCGTATAGAACGTCCAGACCAGCTTGCCCTTCTTCGAGTCGTACGCTTTGACGCGCCCGCGCGTGCCGCGATCGGCTCCCGCGAAGCCGACGATGACTTTGCCGTCTACGTACACCGGCGCGGCCGTGATCGAGAAGTTGTCCTGCCAGCGCTCCGCTTGCGTGCTCCACACAACTTTGCCGGAAAGCCGGTCGAGTGCGACGAGCTTGCCGTCGAGCTGGCCGACGAACACCTTGCCCTCGCCGAGCCCGACTCCGCGACTGGCCCAGCCGCAACAGACCGACGTCAGCTTCGGATCGAGGTGAGCCTCGTACTGCCAGAGGATCTTGCCGTCGTCGAGCGACAGCGCAAACACGTCGTTGGCACCTGTGCTGACGTACGCGATGCCGTCGTACACGATCGGCTGCGCTTCGCCGGAGTACTGTGGTGCCGCGCCCGAGCCTTTCAACCGCGCGCGCCACACGCCTTTCAGCGCGCCGACATTCGCCGCATTGATCGCATTCAGCGGCGAGTACCGCTGGTTGAAAAGGTTGCCGCCATTGGTGGGCCAACCCGCGCGAGGCGGCCCTGAGAGCGCGCTACCGGCGAAGTCCCTGGCACCCGTCTGCGCGAAACCGGGTGTTACGAACGACGCGGTGACCACCGCACTGAACAGTGCGGCACGACAAGAAGAATGCATGCTCCCCCCGAAGCGGCGTGGGCCGCAGGTCGTAGTGTAAGCACGACCGCGACCACCGCAACCTGCGGCGAGGTTTGTCGGGGGGACGAGGCTAGCGCGGTTGCGCGCGTCGCCGTCGCAGCAAACCCACGGCCGCGAGCCCGACGAGCTCGACGAAGCCGAAGGCGCCGCCACCACCACCGCTCGAGCTCTGCGGCTGCACGGGCACGGACGCAGGAGCGGGGTTGACCGTGACCTGAGCCGAGCCCGTGCGTGTCGAGTCGCCCGACCACGCCGCGGTGACCGTAACGACCAGCGCGGTCGTGACGATCGAAGGCGCGGTGAACACACCGGCCGTCGTTATCGTGCCCGTCGTCGAGCCACCGCCAACGATCCCGTTTACGCTCCAACTCACCACGGAATTCGTCGTGTTCGCCACCGTCGCGGAGAACGTCTGCGTGGCCGCGGCCACCAACGCGGCCGTGGGCGGGTCGACGGTCACGATCACAGGCAGTGGCGGTGTGACCGCCGCGCGGCACGCGTTCGTGCCAGCCGTGGAAGGAGCGGCTGTCGTCGCAGAGTTCGCAGTCAATACCACATCCGCGGAATCCTGCTTACCGGCGTCGTCCGTGACCGTGACGGTGGCTATGACGCTGCCGGAAGTCGGCGCGAGGAACGTGGCCGCCGCTTGGTTCGGTGGAGTCGTGAGACCAGTTCCCGTCCACGTGTAGGACACGATCGTTCTGCCGCAAGCCGCTGCGCTACCGATGGCGGACAACGAAACGTTCTGTCCCGCGCTGACGCTGGCGGGTGTGGTGACTGCCGCGATCGGACGCAGTGCGGCGAGCACGGCGCCCGGCGCGTTCGCCATGCCGGCGCCGCACGTCGACGTCGTGCAGTTGCATTCCGTGGCCTGCACATCCGTCGGACCCGTCGGCACGTGACACTGCTGCACGGGCGGGTTCGCAGTGGGATCAGTCGAGACCGGGAACGGCGAAATCGCACCTTCTCGCAGCCGCGCGCGGATCTGCCGCGCGCCCAGATTGCCGTTCACGCCGAGCATGAGGCCTGCGATGCCAGACACGATCGGCGCTGAGAAGCTCGTGCCGACGCTCGGGGTTAACTGATCGGTGTAGATGCTCGTTCCTGGCGTCGTGGTTCCGTTGTTCGAGGTCGTGTTGATTGGGAATAGACATGCGCCCGTGGGATTTACACAGTTACCACCGGGCGCCGACAAGGCGATCTCCAACCCGAGACTGCTGAACCCGACCTTCGTACCCGCGTGCCTCAAACCCGCGACGCCAACGGCGCCAGGACAATTGCCGGGTGCGTCGACCGGCCCTCCCTCGTTGCCGGCCGAGACGATCACGACGACGCCCCGTGCGCCCACGGCCGCGATCACGTCGGCGTAGAGCTGGCCGCACGCACCGGTCGCGCCCAAGCTCAGGTTTTCGATCTGCGCCGGATAGGGGTTGTCGGGCACACCGTCGACGTGAATGCCGGCGGCCCACAGCATCCCATCGATGATGTCGGAGTCGAAGCCACCGCATTTGCCTAGCACACGCACCGGAACGATCCACGGCGACCACGTCGTGCCCGCAATGCCTTGCGTGTTATTCGTGCGCGCACCCAAAATTCCGGCCGTGCGCGTGCCGTGCCACGAACTATTGTCAGCGCCACCGCAGTTCTTGAAGAAGTCAGTCGCCGCCTCGGTCGGTGTAAGGAAGTCGCCCGGATCAGTCGGGTCAGCGTCACGGCCATCGCCATCGTTCGCTACGCGAGAATCGGTGATGAAGTCGTAGCCGGGCAGCA
>PMCP01000195.1 GCA_003155415.1 Gammaproteobacteria bacterium
ACGGAGACGCGCTTGTTGATGATCGGAATACCGTAGTCGCGCTCGATCTCATCGCCCACGGCGACGAGCCGCTCGGCGGAGCGGCAGATCTTCTCGTAGGCTTTCGCCGCCGCGATCTCGAGATCCGGATGCGCGCAGTTGCGCANNACCATGCGGATGGTTTCGAGAATCTCCTGCGGCGAGAACTGAATGGACACGGCGGCGCTGCGTTACACGCGATGCATGAATTTGAAGATGTCTTCGTGCTGGGCATCGATGCGCAGGCCCATGGCTTCGCCTTTCGAGTTCAGGCGGCGCTTGAGCTCGTCGAACGGCACGGAGGCCTTCTCCATGTCCACGAGCATGATCATGGTGAAGAACTCGCGCAGCGTGGTCTGCGAGATGTCGACGATGTTGGCGTTCGCTTCCGCGAGCAACGTGGACACGTTGGCGATGATGCCGACCTTGTCTTCACCGATGACGGTAACGATGACGCGATTCGAGGGTTGCTGCATCGGAAGCCTCACGGCGAAACGGTCGGCGCCAGGGGGTCGTCTCGCAACCCCAGGCCGATCACGTCGTGAATGAAGTAACGCGCCACCGGAACACCGAGCAGCATGCCCCACAGCCCGAACGCGTGGTAAGCGACATATAAGATGATCACTGTGAGCACCGGATTCAGCTTCAGGTGCCTGCCGTAGATATACGGATACAGGAGATACGCCTCCGCGGCGTGCAGCACGATCAAGGTCCACACCGCAGTGAACGACAAACCGAGGCCGCCCGCGTTCAGCGCCACGAGCACGATCGGCGCGGTAGAAGCGACCACGCCCACCACGGGCAGAAAGCTGCACGCGAATACGATCAACGACAGCATCGCCACGAGCGGGATGCCAAGTATCAGCATGAGGATCAACGTGAGTGCCGTGTTCACCACAGCAATCACGGCCTGCGCTTCGATGGCGCGCCCGAGCACCAGGCCGAACCTCGCGACGGGCTCCGCCGCTTCGGCGTAGAAGTCACCAACGCGCGAGTTGCGGAGACCTTCGATGCCGCGCGCGATGCGCTTCAGATCGATCAGGATCAGGAAACTGAACAGAAGGCCGAGCAGCGTGGTGGCGGTGGCCCGGTACATCATGTTGATGACGGCCGGTGCGTAGTCACGAACCCGCTGGAACTGCCCGGCCATCAGCTCGTTCACGTAGAGCTGATCCTGGCGATTGAAGTAGTCCGCGAGGACGCCCGACGGCGGCTCCGTGGCGCTCGCGCTCGCGGCAATCTGCTCGTCGGTCACACCCAGTCGCTTGCGTTCGGCGGTGAGCTGCGCCTCGATGCTCGCGACGCGCTCGTCGGGCAAAGCGCTGCGCAGAAAACCGTTTACGGGCTGGCGCAGCGTCGGGTAGGTCTCGATGAGCCGGTTCTTGGTCTCGATCACGCGCAACTCGGTGGCCGGCAGATTGCCGATCATGCGGTTCACTTCGGACGCCACGCTCGGCACGACGAACCGCACGAACGAGCCAAGCACGACGAGGAAGAGCACGTAGACGAGCGTCAGCGCCAACCAGTGCGGCAGCCGCAACCGCCGCGTGCCGATGTCCGCGAGCGGCGCCGCGACGATCGCCAGCACGAAGGACAGCAGCACGACGCCGAAGAAATCCCGGAGCAGCCACAGCAGGCCGAACAGGATGACCCAGATGACGATGCGCCGGTTGCGCTGGTAGAACTCGTTGAAGCTGAAGGCCGCCACGGCCTCGCATTATAAGGATTCGTCGCGAGCGCGTGAGCCAATCGTGCACGCAGCTAGCGGTCGCCAGCGGTTTAGAGCTCCGCCCAGCGGCGCAGGAGATTGTGGTACACGCCCGTGAGCGTCACCACGGCCTCAGTGTCGCCTACCTGTTGGCGTAACCGGATGATCGACATATCGAGATCGAACAGCAGCGTGCGTTCAGCGTCGCCCCGCACGAGGCTCTGAATCCAGAAAAAAGAGGCCAGGCGCACTCCGCGCGTCACGGGAGTCACGCGATGCAGGCTCGTCGCGGGGTACAGCACCATGTGACCGGCCGGCAGCTTCACGGAGCGCGGGCCGTACGCGTCGTCGATCAACAGCTCGCCGCCGTCGTACTCGTCCGGAGTGGACAGGAACAACGTCGCGGAGAGATCCGTTCGCAGACGTTGATTCGAGCCGCGCACCTGCCGGATAGCGTTGTCGACGTGATTGCCGAATGCCTCGCCGTCCACNNCGCCGAGCTCGCGCGCCGCGGGCGAGCCCTCCGGCAGCTGCGCATTGCGCTTCACGAGCGTCGACTGAAAACCCGCCGTCGCCGCACCGTCGACCCACTCAGCCGCGTCGAGCACCCGGCGCGCATGCTCGACCTCGGCCGCAGTCAGAACATCGGGAACGTGCAGCAGCATTGGCGGCTAGTCGCGCAGCCGGCGTTCAGAAGTTGATCTTGGCGCTGACCACGGCCGAGCGCGCGGCGCCGAGCGACGCGTAGTGGTTCTGATACGGGCGCACGAAGTAAGTCTCGTCGGTGAGGTTCTGGATGTTCACCTGAAGATTCACCTTGCGGCTGATCGTGAACGCAGCCATCGCGTCGTAACGCCAGTAGTCCGGAATCCAAACGGTGTTCGCGACGTTGCCGAAGCGTTCGTCCACGTAGTTGGCGCCGCCGCCGAGCGTAACTCGGGGCGAGACTTCGTAGCTCGTCCAAAGCGAAAAGCTGTTGCGAGGCGTGTTCGGGAACGCCTTGCCCTCATTCGTCGCGACAGGGCCGTCGTCCACGATCCTGCTGTCGAGGAACGCGAAGCTCGTGAACATCTGCCAGCGGTTCGTGATGTTGCCGGTTAAGCCCACCTCGAATCCGCGCACGAGCTCGTCGCCGATCAGCTGTTGCAAGCCGCCGGTCACCGCCGCGCGGGCATTCGCGGTCTCGGTTCTGAACAGAGCAGTCGTTACCGCCAACCGTGCTCCAAAGCCCCACTTGACGCCCAGCTCGTACGTGCGATCGCGTTCAGGCGCGAGATCTTGATTAGTAAGCGCGAGATTTTCCGTGCCATCGCCGAGCGTGTTGCCCGAGGGACTCGACGACGTGCCGGTCGACAGATACACGTTGCCGCGCGTAGTGGGCTTGAAGACGAGCCCCGCCGTGTAGTTCCAGAAATCCGCCTTGTTGCGCAGCACCTGCGGCACGTTAGCGGCGAAGCCATTTTGTACCGTGTCGTAGTCGTCCCAACGTGCCCCAAGATTCAGCGCCCAGTGTTTGTTGAAAGTCAGCGTGTCGAATCCGTATACCGCCCGCGTATCGGTGGATACCCTGGTTATCGCCGTCGACGCGGTGATGGTGCCGACCCACGGATCATTCGGATTCGGATTGATGATCGACGTGCAGTTGAAGCCGGAAGCAGCCACTGCGCCCGGAGCGCTGCACGACGTGGCAAACGCCGTACCGGCGTTGCCCGCGAAGGTCGTCGTGACCACGTAGGGCGTGTTCGTCATGCCCTCGTCGCCCAACTCGACGCCCGCCGCGAAGCTGTGCTCGAGGCGGCCCGTCTTGGCGTGGCCGGCTATGCTCGTGGCATTGGCGGTCGTCGTGGATATGGAGTTGCGGCTCTTCGGGCTGCGGTAGATGAACCCGTTCACGAGGTTGCCGCGACCATCGTCGGGGTTCGTGACGATGTAATCGTTGCTCGTGCGGCCGTAGCGCGTCACGTTGCTGAGCGTGAGGCCCTTCGCGAAAGTGTGCGCGACCTGAAACGTCCGCACGTCCGCGCTCGTTTTCTGGAAGTCCCGATCGAGCAAGCCGTAGAAGTTGTTCCGGTCCACCACCACCGGCTCGCCGGCGGGCGCTGTGTTCGCAGCATTGCGGGTATACGGGATGCTGTAGTCCGGAACGTCGTCGGTTTCGTAACGGTAGAAGTCGAGATTCATGTGCGTGTCCGTGTTCATACCGAACGCGAACGACGGCGCCACACCGCGGTGCGAACCGCCGACTTGGTTGCGGCCCGGCACGTCGAAGTCCTGCGCTAACAGGTTCAAACGGAACCCCACGCTGTCGCTGAGACCGTAGTTCATATCGAGAGCAGCGCGGCCGTAACTGTCACTGCCAGCGCCCAAATCGGCGACGGCGAAGTCCTCGGCGCGCGGCTTCTTGGTCGCGAGATTCACCGAGCCGCCGCTCGAGCCGCGTCCCGAGTACGTTGAGCCCGGGCCTTTGACGACCTCGATCTGCTCCAGCGCGAAGATGTCGCGCGTCTGCGAGCCGGCATCGCGCAAACCGTCGATGAAAACGTCCGCGCCCGCATCGAAGCCGCGGATCTTCAGGTTGTCGCCGGCGGGTTGACCACCCTCACCCGCGTTGAAGGTGATGCCGGGCACCGTCCGCAATGCGTCGACGAGCGACGTCGAACCCGTCGCCGCGATCAGGGCCTGAGAAATCACCGTGACGGACTTCGGCGTCTCGAGCAGCGGCGCCGTGAACTTGTTCGAAGTGGATTCCGCGCGCGGAGATTCACCAGTCACGACGATTTCGGCGGCGGGGCCGTTCTGTTGGCCAAGGGCAGCGGCGGAAGCTAGAGCGAGGCCAATGGCGCTCGCGAGCAGAGCGCGGTTGGGCAGCCGACCGATCGGCCGTCGAGATGAAGTCCGCATTGACGAATCCCCTGTGGGTGAGCGCTGCAAATGCTAATCGGTCGCATTCGCTTCGTCAATGAGAACAGTTCGCATTTGTAGCCCCCGCGCCCAGCTTGCAGCCGAAGCGTGCAGCACCGCGGCGGAGACCGGTGGTTAATCAGTGATTATGTCGAACGACGCGGGCGGCGCATCAGACGCCAAACGCGAGCATCAGCAGCCGAACGTCGATATCGGCGGCACGAATCAGCCAGTCGAACGTCGGCTTGTCGACAGACAAGGACCCCAAGTTTGGCAGCTTGCCGTAGAACTCGAGATCGGCGCAGGCGGCTTCACTCTGCTCCGCGAAATAGTGGGCCACCGCGACGATGTGCGTCATTGTCGCCGGTTCCGGCGCTTCGAGACCGCAGGACTCGTGGTCGCCCACCGCCGCAGCAA
>PMCP01000042.1:0-380 GCA_003155415.1 Gammaproteobacteria bacterium
CAGTCGGCCCGAGCAGAGCTCACGGCCTACATCGACAGCGTGCGTGACGCGGCCAGTATCAAGATCCCGGCCGAGGTGCTCGAGCCGCCGGCCTACTGAGGCTTGGGGGTTTCGGCTCCGCCGGCATCGGCGTCGGGAAACGCCATGCCCACGATGTTGTAGCCGCCGTCGACATAAACGACCTGGCCCGTGATGCCGGCCGCGAGGTCGGAGCACAAGAACGCGGCGGCGTTACCCACGTCCTCGATCGTCACATTGCGCTTCAGCGGCGACGCCGCTCCCACCTGCGCAATCATCTGTCGAATGCCTTTGATGCCTGACGCCGCCAGCGTGCGTATCGGCCCGGCCGAGATCGCGTTGATGCGGATGCCGTTGCCGCC
>PMCP01000042.1:390-4825 GCA_003155415.1 Gammaproteobacteria bacterium
AGGCTGTAGCTCGACACGTCGTGGGCGATGCGAAAGCCGTCGCGCGATACCGAGTCGAGATAACGCCCCTCGAGCTGGTCCGCCGGTGCGAACGCCACCGAGTGCACGAGGATGTCGAAGCCGTCCCAGCGCTTCGTGAGGCCGGCAAAGAACGCATCGATCTGCGCGTCGTCGGACACATCGAGCGGCAGTGTGAAGTCGCTGCCGAGCTCCGCGGCCATGCCTTCGACGCGGCTCTTGAGCTTGTCGGTCTGGTAGCCGAACGCGAGCTCGGCACCCTCGCGTCGCATGGCTTCGGCGATGCCCCAGGCGATCGAACGGCTGCTCGCAAGACCGATGATGACGGCGCGCTTACCGGCGAGAAATCCCCCAGAGAGAGAACTCATCAATTGCTCTGTTCGGTGACGTCGACGAACATCGTGAGCTTCTGGCCCGGTTGCAGGTACTTGTCGGAGGCGCCGGCATTCAACTCGACGAGCTTCGGCACCGTCACGTGAAAGCGCCTAGCGATCGATGATAGGGAATCGCCGGAGCGCACGATGTAAGTCACCTGGCGGATGCGGTCGTTCAGCGCGAAGCCGGCGACGGAGTCGGTACGAGCTACGCGCGCCTGCGCCGTGTTCTGCTTGCCCGTAGCCGGTGCATCGGTCCACACGACGAGCGAACGGCCGACGCTCAACACATCGCCGGGCGCCATGGAATTCCAGCTGGCAAGTGCGCGCACGTCGACTTTGTACGTGCTCGCAATCGACCACAAAGTGTCGCCGCTGCCGACGACGTGCTCCTTGCGCACACCGCTGTGCGCGAGGCTCTTCTGGCGCTCGGCGCGCAGATCCGCGCTCTGCGTGTAGCTCGCAAGCGACTGCGTGGCATGCGGGATCGTCAGATAGTCGCCGACGTGCAGCGCGTTGCTGCGCATCTCGTTGACCTCACGAATGACGGCGGGCGTCGTGTCGTAGTGCTGCGCGATCGTGCCGATCGTCTCGCCCTGGGCCACGCGGTGGCGAGTCCACTGCACGCGGTCGCGGTCGGAGAGCTCGGCGAGTGCCGATGCGAACTGCGCGGCCTGGTCGGTCGGCAGCAGTAGCCGGTGCGGGCCGTCCGGGTTCGTGGCCCAGCGGTTCACGCCCGCGTTCAGGCTGTAGAGCTGATCTGTGTTGATGCCGGCGAGCCGGGCCGCCAACGCCATATCGATCTGGCTGCCCGTCTCGACCACCGCGAACCGCGGCTCATTCGCGAGCGGCGGCAGCACTACGCCATAGCTTTCGGGCTTGGCGACGATGCTCGCGATGGCGAGCAGCCGCGGCACGTAGGTACGCGTCTCGAGCGGCAGGAAGCTCTTCACGCCCCAGAAGTCGATCGGCCGTCCCGCGGCCTGAGCGCTGCGGATGGCCTTCTCGACGTTGCCCTCCCCGGAGTTGTAACCGGCCACCGCGAGCAGCCAGTCGCCGTTGAATTCCTCGTGCAGCTCCTGCAGGTAATCGAGCGCCGCGCGCGTCGATTCGAGCACGTCGCGGCGGCCGTCGAACCACCAGTTCTGCTCGAGCCCGAGCCGGCGGCCGGTACCCGGAATGATCTGCCAGAGGCCGGAAGCGCGGCCGTGGGAGTAGGCGAACGGATCGAACGCGCTTTCGACGACCGGCAACAGCGCGAGCTCCGTGGGCATGCCGCGCTGCTCGAGCGCCTCTACGATGTGGAACAGGTACGGCTCCGCGCGGGTGAACACGCGGTCGAGGTAAGCCTGTTGGCGCGCGTACCAGTCGCGCTCACGGACGATGGCCGGATCGGCGGTGATCGGCAGCCCGAAGCTGGCGCGTACGCGAGCCAGCAGATCCGGCGCGGCGACGCGCTCGCGGTAGTCGACGCTCGGCAGCTCCACCGGTGTGAGTGCCGCCACATCGACCGGCTCGGCCACAGGCAGCACCGGCGGGGGCGCCACGGCCACGGGCGTGAAGGATTGGCAGGCGGCGAGGGCGCCGCTGGTTAGCATTACCGCCGCAATGGCTAACCTCCGGCGCACACCATTTTCGTTGTTCTTCATAGGCGGCCGGAGCTTAAGTTGCGGGAATGACCGTATCCAAACAGATGATCGCTTAGGGCGCAAGGGCGCCTGCCGGGGCCGCGTGATCCCGTGCATTGAATTGTGATCGCTCTCTCAGGCACGATCGGACGCATGCACGGTGAGTCCCCCGCGGTCACGGAATGGCTGGCAACGCCNNCAGTTCCTGCAGATCGGCGCCTGGGGCGCACGTAACTCGTTCCTGCGCTATGCCCGCACGCAGCGTCGCGCGCTGCTCGACTGGCGGCCTGGCGTTGCCGCCGACATCGTGAGCAACCCCGAGCAGCTCGCCATCGCCACGGATTCGGTCGATGTGGTGCTGTTGCCGCATACGCTCGAGCGCACGCCGTCGCCACACGCGCTGCTGCGCGAGGTCGATCGCGTGCTGCGCCCCGATGGCCAACTCATTGTGCTGAGCTTCGCGCCCGGCGGCTTTTGGGGGCTCCGGCACCTGCTATCGAGACACGGGTTCCCCGCCGGCCGCGAACGCATGATCCGCGAAGGCCGCTTGCGCGACTGGCTCGAGCTGTTGTCGTTCGACGTGCCCGCGGCGACGCGCTATTGCCACACGCTGCCGATCGAACGCTTCAAGCAGCTGCGAGTGTTGCCCCGCGAGGAATGGGCGCAGCGCTGGCTGCCCGTGTTCAGCGGCGGTTATCTCTTGAAGGCGCAAAAGCGCGTCCAGCCGTTGACGCCCGTGCGCACGTTCCGCCGCACTCCGCGCCTGCGCGTGGTGGGCGGCCTCGTCGAGCCTACGACGCGCTCGCCCGCGCGCATCGTCCCGCACCCGCCGGCCCCAGAGCTTCCCAAGCGCCGATGAAGGACGTCGAAGCGTTCACGGACGGGGCCTGTCGCGGCAACCCCGGCCCGGGCGGTTGGGGCGTGTTGCTGCGCGCGGGCACGCGCGTCAAGGAGCTCTGCGGCGGCGAGCTCGCCACCACGAACAATCGCATGGAGCTCACGGCCGCGATCGAGGCGCTCACGGCGCTGAAAGAGCGCTGCCGCGTGGCGGTCTATACGGATTCCACGTACGTGCGCAGCGGCATCACGGAGTGGTTGGCCGGCTGGCGCGCGCGCGGCTGGCGCACGGCGGACAAGAAGCCCGTCAAGAATCAGGATCTGTGGCAGGCGCTCGCGGCGCAGGCCGAGCGCCACGAAGTGAGCTGGCATTGGGTGAAAGGCCACTCGGGCCACCCCGAGAACGACCGCGCCGACGAGCTCGCGAACCAGGGCTTGGAGGCGCGCCTTTCACAGGCGTGAATTTTCGCGATGCGTGCTGCAAGATACCCCCGGCCCGAAACCTCACTCGCGCGAGTCCTTCACCGCTGATGCGCCAAGTCGTTCTCGACACGGAAACCACCGGGCTCGAGCCCGCGCAAGGCCATCGCGTCATCGAGCTCGGTTGCGTCGAGCTCGTGAACCGGCGCCCCACGGCCAACCGCTTCCACCGCTACATCAACCCCGAGCGCGAAGTCGACCGCGGCGCGCTCGAGGTGCACGGCATCGAGAACGAGTTTCTCGCGAACCAACCGAAGTTCGCCGAGGTGGTGCAGGAGTTCCTCGCGTTCGTGAAAGGCGCCGAGCTCGTGATCCACAACGCCGAGTTCGACGTGCAGTTCTTGAACCACGAGCTGCGCCGTTTGCCCGGCGTGCCGCAGGACATGCGCGAGTGCTGCGGCGTGCTCGACACGCTCGCTCTTGCGCGCAAACTCCACCCCGGCCAGCGCAACAGCTTGGACGCGCTCGCGAAGCGCTACAGCGTCGACAACAGCAAACGCGAATTCCACGGCGCGTTGCTCGACGCGCAGATCCTGGCCGAGATCTACCTTGCGATGACGGGCGGCCAGGGCAAGCTGTCGCTCGAGACCGGCGACTCGGGCGCGGCCGCAGCCGTGTCGACCGAGCAGCGCATCGACCGGCGGGGGGTCGAGCTTACGGTGCAGATGGCTACCGCCGAGGAGCTGCGCCTTCACGAAGTGCTCTTGGCCGCCATGGCCAAGCGCGGCAAGCCGATCTGGCGCGACATGGACCAGCAGGCCGCCGAAGCAGCTGCTCGCGCCGCCGAGCCCGCAGCTGCCGCGTGACCGCAGGCGCGCCGGCCAGCATGGCCGCGGCGCTGGCGGCGAATTTCCTGGGCCACTCTGCGGCCTGGTACAAACGCACGATCGTCGCGTTTCTCGTGCTGAACCCCGTGCTGTACGCCATGAGCCCGTACCTCGCGGGCTGGGCGCTGGTGTTCGAGTTCATCTTCACGCTCGCGATGGCGCTGCGCTGCTATCCGTTGCAGCCCGGCGGCCTGCTCGCGCTCGAGGCGTTGTTCATCGGCATGACGACCCCGCACGCCGTGTACGACGAAGTGATCAAAGGCATCGACGT
>PMCP01000097.1:0-3468 GCA_003155415.1 Gammaproteobacteria bacterium
CCGGTCGAGATGCTGCGCAACTCGCAAATCGGACCGTACGCGTTTCCGGTCGTGCCGAGCGAATTCACGAACTGGCGAGACGAGCAACGTTCGTGGCGCGAGACGTGCGCGCTGTTCGATCAGTCGCATCACATGACGGATCTTTATCTCGAAGGCCCGGATGCGCTGAAGCTGATCTCGTCGCTCGGCGTGAACACGTTCAATAACTTTCGCGTCGATACGGCCAAGCAATTCGTGGCCTGCAACCACGATGGCTTTGTGATCGGCGACGCGATCCTGTTTCACCTTGCACCGAACAGCTTCGTGCTTGTCGGCCGCCCGCCGGCATTGAACTGGGTCGAGTACAACCTCGTCGCCGGCAAGTACAACGTCAAAGCCGAACGCGACGAACGCTCGTTCGTTAACAAGACCGGCGGACGGCGCGTGTACCGCTACCAGGTGCAGGGGCCGAACGCGAAAAAGGTCATGGACAAAGTGACGGGCAAACCGATGCCCGACATCAAGTTCTTCCACATGAGCACCATCGACATCGCGGGCTGCAAGGTTCGCGCGCTGCGCCACGGAATGGTGGGCCAGCTCGGCTGGGAGATCTTCGGGCCCTGGGCCGACGGCGAGAAAGTGCGCGACGCGATCGTCGCCGCCGGTGCGGAGTTCGGTATTCGCCGCGTTGGCGCTCGCACGTATCCGACCAGCACGCTCGAGTCGGGCTGGATTCCGTCGCCGTTGCCCGCGGTCTATAGCGGCGACCAGATGAAACCGTACCGGCAGTGGCTCGCGGGCACCGGGTATGAGACCACGGCGTCGCTCGGCGGCAGCTTCTACGGGAAGAAGATCGACGACTACTACCTCACGCCCTTCGACATGGGGTACGGCGGGTTCGTGAAGTTCGACCACGAGTTCGTCGGCCGCAAAGCGCTCGAGAGGATCGCGAAGAAGCCGAAGAAGCAGAAAGTCACGCTCGTGTGGGACGGCGACGACGTCGACAAAGTCTTCACGACGCTGTTCCATGCCGGCAAGTTCCGCAAGTACATCGACCTGCCACTCGCGAACTATTCGACGTTACCTTTCGATCGCATCGAGAAGGGCGGCAAGCTCGTCGGTGTCTCGACTTATACCGGCTATAGCTTCAACGAGCGCTCCATGCTGTCGCTCGCGTGCGTGGACATCAAACACGCAAAGCCAGGCACCAAGGTCCACGTGATCTGGGGCGAGGAAGAAGGCGGTTCGACGAAACCGACCGTGGAGCGCCACAAGCAAGTGAAGATTCGTGCCACCGTGCAGCCGGCGCCGTATGGCGAGACGGCACGCACCGCGTATCGGCCGAAGTAATCACGCCGCGTCGGGCCTAAGACAAGGGCGCGCCCCGCGAGGGGCGCGCCTTTTCTTTTCGCGCCGTGCTTGACCGTTGAGCCTTACGCGGCGCCGCACTGGCGAAAACCCCGCCCGGATATGCGATCATTTGGGAAGAAGAATTTCTACATCCCATCTGACTCGTCCCTTTGAGAGGAACTAATGGCTGCAAATAACCTGAGCGCCGTGCTCAAGGCGCACGGCAACGCTGTCAAGCTACTGCGCAATTCCAAAATCGGCATGTACGTGTATCCCGTGGTCGCGCCGGAGTTTTCGAACTGGCGCAGCGAGCAGATGGCCTGGCGCCATTCGGCCGTGCTGTTCGACCAGACCCACCACATGGACGAGCTGATCGTCGAAGGCCCGGACGCCGCAGCTTTCCTCGAGCACGTCGGCATCAACAGCTTCGCCAACTTCGATTTGAACCGCGCGAAGCACTTCGTGCCCGTGACACCGGCCGGCCACGTAATCGGCGACATGATCATCTTCCGCGAGCGCGAGGATAAGTTCGTGCTCGTCGGCCGCGCGCCGACGGCGAACTGGGTCAAGTTCCAGGCCGCCATCAACAAGTACCGTGTGCGCCTCACGCACGATCCGCGTTCCGATAGCCGCCCGGATGGCAAAGCCATCTACCGCACGCACTATCGGTTCCAGATCCAGGGGCCCGACGCCAACAAGATCTTCGACAAGATCAACGGCGGCCCCGTCCCCGACATCAAGTTCTTCCACGTGGACTGGATCAAGATCGGCTCGCGGCGCGTGCAGGCGCTGCGCCACGGCATGGCGGGCGCGCCCGGGCTCGAGGTATTCGGCCCCTACGCCGACAAGCACTACATCCAGTCGACGATCATTGAAGCCGCGCGTGACGCGGGCGTCGATCTGCGTTTGGTCGGCGCTCGCGCGTACTCGACGAATACGCTCGAGTCCGGCTGGATCCCCTCGCCGCTGCCGGGCATCTATACCGGCGACGGCATGATGCAGGACTACCGTGACTGGCTCGGCGCCGACAGCTACGAAGCCGTCGGTTCGATTGGCGGCAGCTTTGTCAGCGACAAGATCGAGGACTACTACGTCAACCCGTTCGAGCTCGGCTACGGCTTCTACATCGGCTGGAAGAAAGAGTTCATCGGCAAGCCGGCGTTGACCAAGCTGAAGGACCAGAAGAATCGCCAGAAGGTCACACTCGAGTGGAATCGCGACGACCTGCTGAAAGTCGTGGCGTCACAGTTCGAGGAAGGCCTGGCCTACAAGTGGATCGACTTCCCGCAGCCGAACTACGCCTCCACGAATGCCGACACGTTGATGAGCGGCGGCAAAATGGTCGGCATGTCGATGTTCAACGGTTACTCGTACAACGAGCGTTGCATGCTGTCGCTCGGCGTGGTGAACCACGACGTGAAGATCGGCGATCAGCTGACGCTGACGTGGGGCGAGCCGGAAACCACGGGCAAGACCTCGACCGAGCCGCACAAGCAGGCCGAGATCCGCGTGCGCGTGGCGCCCACGCCGTACGCGCGCGAGGCACGCGAGCACTATGCCGACAGCTGGCGTACAAAGAAAGAATAGCGACATGGCAGCCATCGAACGCACGTCCTCTGGAACCTGGCGCGGTGATCTCAAAACCGGCGCCGGCACGATCAGCGCCACCAGCGGGGTACTGCGCGACACGCCTTTCACGTACGCCACGCGGTTCGAGAACGCCAAAGGCACGAACCCCGAGGAGCTGATCGCCGCCGCGCACGCCGCCTGCTTCAGCATGGCGTTCGCGAACTACTTGAGCACCCAGGGTCACCGGCCGCTGTCGATCAGCACGAAGGCCACGGTCTCGCTCGAGAACGGCGTGATCGGCAAGATGCACCTCGTCACCGAAGGCCAGGTGCCGGGCATGAAGGCCGAGTCGTTCAAGCAGTACGCGGCCGAGGCCGAGAAGAAGTGCCCGGTCTCGAATCTGCTGCGCAACGGACTCACGATCACACTCGACGCCACGTTGAAAGAATAGATCAGAGTTCTAAGACTCAATCCGAGCTGCCCGCGACCCCGCGGGCAGCCTGCCCTTTGCTAAGGCGTACGTAGGACGTGTCCTAGGCAGGCGCCTCACTCCGTGAGGCAGACCCGTAC
>PMCP01000097.1:3542-4353 GCA_003155415.1 Gammaproteobacteria bacterium
CGTTGATGCGCTCACAGGTGAAGAAGACCACCGGCTACGTGCGCCGCAACCCGCTTACGGGTGTCGGCGTCGCATTCGCGGCCGGCGTCATCGTGTGCGGCCTGCTCCTGCGCCGTTAATTTCTGGAGATCGAATGAAAGCGCAAAAGATGTTCGCCGTATGCGTGCTGTCAGTGGGTCTCTGGGCCTGTCAGACACAGGGCCCCGCCGAGCGGCTGGGAGCACGCGTCGACACCGCTACTGGTAACGACAACCGCGCCGCCCAAAAGGCGGGACGGAATGTCGACGACGCGGTGGATGACGTAAAAAAGGCCGGCAAGGACATCAAGAAATAGCCGCCTCGCCCTGCGCGGGGGGGACGCCGCCACGGGCGGATCCCCGCGCACATCTCACTAGAACTTCTCGACCCATGGTCTGAGCTCTACCTCCCACGTCCACACGCTGCGCGCCTGACGCGCAACGTGGAAATAGGTATCGGCGATGGCATCGGGATCGAGCAGCGAGTCGGGGCTCTCCGCCGGCACCGGCCGGCTCGCCGAACGAATTCCGCCGTCGATCACGAAGTGCGCCACGTGAATGTTCTGCGGATGCAGCTCGCGCGCCATGCTCTGCGCGAGCCCGCGCAGCGCGAACTTGCCCATCGCGAACGCCGCAGATTGCGCATACCCCTTCACACTCGCGGAAGCGCCGGTGAGCAGGATCGTGCCGCGGCCTTTGCGCAGCATGCGCTTCGCAGCGGCCTGCGCCACGAGAAAGCCGCCGTACGCCGAGACCTCCAGCGCCTGCTTCACGGCCGCGGGGTCGAGATCGAC
>PMCP01000127.1:0-251 GCA_003155415.1 Gammaproteobacteria bacterium
GAGCGCGACGTGCTACGCGGCGGCACCACGGGGCCCGACGGCAGCCGCGAGCGCGACACCGACATTCGCACCCGGCTCGACGCATTGCGGCGCGGTTCCGGGCGCGGCCCGCTCGAACGCGTGCGGCGCGCAGAGAAGAACTTCCGCCGCGAGCTCGGCGTGCCGACGGGCGCAAGGGTCATCGACTCGCCACTCGCGACTGGCGTGCTGCTCGCGTTCGCCTACCCGGACCGCATCGGCAAACGCCGGCC
>PMCP01000127.1:356-18772 GCA_003155415.1 Gammaproteobacteria bacterium
GACGAGCTCGTCGTCGACGACAAGCCGCTGCCGCAAATTCCTCCGGAGGCCGCAGCAGCGGCGTTCGCCGAAGGTCTTCGCTCGCTCGGCGCCGCCGCGCTGCCGTGGGACGACGACAGTCGAGACCTCGCGGCCCGCGGCGAATTCGTGCGTGCACTGAAGCGCAGCGATCTCGCCGACTGGCCCGACTTCTCCGAGACCGCGCTGCTCGCCGACTTCCGCTGGCTGGAGCCGTTCCTGGTGGGCCTCACACGCCGCTCACATCTCTCGCGCGTTCCGCTAGCGGACGCGTTGCGCTCGCGGCTAACGCACGCGCAGCAGCGCCGGCTCGAAGAGCTCGCACCGGCTCATTTGGTGCTTCCCACCGGCACGCACGCGAAGATCGACTACCGCGACGACAACGCGCCGTGCGCGTCGATGCGCATGCAGGAGGTGTTCGGCCTCGCGAGCACGCCGAATATTGGCGGCGGTGCTGTGCCCGTCACGTTCAAACTGCTATCGCCCGCACACCGGCCGCTGCAAGTCACGCGCGACCTCGCAAGCTTCTGGAAAAACGCTTACGTCGAGGTGCGCAAGGACATGCGCGGCCGCTATCCGCGGCACTATTGGCCGGAGAACCCGCTCGAAGCGGAGCCGACGAAACGCGCGAAGCCCCGGCCGCGCCGCGACTAGCGCGAGCCGGTGAGCGTGATCGGCACCTCGAGACGCGCGCCGCCGCGGCGCACGGTGAGCGCGATGCGATCGCCGAACTCGTGGTTGTCGAGCACGTTGACCAGCGACGCGAAATCCTTGACCGGCTTACCGTCCACGGCTTCGATCACGTCGCCGATGGACGCACGACCCGCGCGCGTGACTTCCGTCGGGCGCAGCCCGGCCTGCGCGGCCGGGGAGCCCGGCGAGACGCCGAGCACAAGCACGCCTTTTGCGTCGTCGTTCAAGAGCTGCCGGCTCACGTCGTCGTTGGCCGAAATGCCGAGCGAGGGCCGCACGTAGCGGCCGAAGCCGATCAACCGTGGCGCAACGCGATTGATCGTGTCCACCGGAACGGCGAAGCCGATTCCCGCATACGCGCCCGACGGGCTGTAAATCATGGTGTTGATGCCGATCAGCCGCCCGGCGCTGTCGATCAGCGGCCCGCCAGAGTTGCCGGGGTTGATCGCTGCATCGGTCTGAATGACATTTTCGATCGTGCCGCCTTGCTCGTTGTCGACGGTGCGGTTCAACGCGGACACGATGCCGGTCGTCAGCGTGTGGTCCAGGCCGAAGGGATTGCCGATCGCGAGCACGTTCTGGCCGACCCGCAGCTCGCTGCTGCTGCCGAGCGGGATCGGCTTCGGCAAGTCCTTCGGCACGTCGATCTTCAGCACGGCGAGATCGTGCTCGGGGCTCGCGCCCACGAGCTGCGCCTGAAAGCTGCGCTGATCGCCGAGCGTCACGAGCGCTTCCTGCGCGCCGCGGATCACATGGAAGTTCGTGACGATGTGGCCCTGCTCGTCCCACACGAAGCCAGACCCGGTGCCCTGCGGCACGCGCGTGACGTTGCGGCTGAAGAAGTCGCGCACGTGCTGCACCGTCGTGATGTAGACGACCGACGGGCTCACGCTCTCGAACACGCCGATCGTATTCCGCTCTTCGGCGGACAGCGGGCCGCGCGGAGTGACGGCGCGCGGCTGTGCGCTAGCGTCGTGTGCGAACCACGCGCACGCCGCAACGGCTAGCATCCAACGCACGTGGACTACTGACCGCCAGGGTTAAAACGTTTGGCGTTCGCGCGCGGCGTCACGAGCACCGGCTCCTTCTGGTAGATGTCCGCGAACATCTGCGCGAGGTTACGTACCTTCGGGATGTCGTTGATCGCGATGTACGGATGATCCGGGTTATGTACGAGGAAGTCCTGGTGATACGCCTCGGCCGCGTAGAAGGTTCTACCGTCCTCGAGCGTCGTCACGATGTTCTTCTTGTACACATGTGCCGCGTTCAGCTGCGCGATGTACTTCTCGGCGATCTCGCGCTGTTTCGCATCCACCGGAAATATCGTCGACCGGTACTGTGTGCCGTGATCGGGACCCTGCATGTTCAACTGCGTCGGGTCGTGCGCCACCGAAAAGAACACCTGCAGCAGCTTGCCATAAGTGACCTTGGACGGGTCGTACGTGATCTGCACGGTCTCTGCATGCCCCGTGCTGCCGGTACCGACGATTTCGTAGTGTGCGTTAACTGCGGAGCCGCCGGCGTAGCCCGACACGGCTTTCAGCACTCCCTGCACGTGCTGGTACACGCCCTGGATGCCCCAGAAGCAACCGCCCGCAAACACAGCAACAGCGGTGGCGGAGGAGCTCGAAGGCGCCTCGTCGAATGCGGGTGCCGGAATTACGAAGGCGTCTTCCGCTGCTTGCGCGCAGCCGAGCAACGCGACGAGCGCGGTAACTACCGCGGCGCGAAACGGGATCGAAGCTTGCAGTCTCATGCCGATTCTCCTCTAGCCGAACGTAAACGCGTACGCGGTGACACCGGGATCCAGGAATTCGATCTCGAAGGTACGATCGCGCACGGCACCTTGTTGACGGATCAATTGATAGAGCCGCTGTTGCTCCACGACACCCGCGCCATCCGCATTGATGTCGGAGCCATGATCGCCGCTCGGCGGCGCGCCGTCCACGCGCACGCGGAACCGCACCGGTTTGCCGTCCAAGCCAGGGCCAAGCACGAGGTGCAGGTCGCGGGCCTGGAAGTGGAACACGATCTTGGCGGAAGCGGCGTTCGACACGGCGTCCTGTTCGCCGACCGTCCACTTCCCGCCCAATCCCCACTCGTTCAATGCGGGCTTCGCGGGCACCGCGTAATCGCGCTCGACGCCTGGCACCTGGCCGCCGGGCGACGCGAAGTGCTCGGCGCGCTCGTGACCGACGTACGTCTCGGGGCTCAGCACGGCGAGCTGGTCGGAGGGCATGGCCGCACCCTCGGCGCTCGGTGCGACGAGATCCGCCGTGACGGCGGCACCGGCTTCGGCCAGCAACTGCTGGATCACACGCTCGGACGCGTCGTACTCACCTTCACCAAAGTGCGTGTGGCGAATGTTGCCCTTCGCATCCACGAAGTAGTGCGCGGGCCAGTACTCGTTCGCGAACGCGCGCCACAACGCGTAGTCGTTGTCGACCGCAACGGGATACTTGAGCCCGAAGTCGCGGATCGCGCGCTGCACGTTCTTCACGTCCTTCTCGAACGCGAACTCCGGGGCGTGAATGCCAATCACGACAAGCCCTTGATCGCGATACTTCTCGTACCACGCCTCGACGTACGGCAGTGCGCGAATGCAGTTGATGCAGGAATACGTCCAGAAGTCGATCACTACCACCTTGCCGCGAAGTCCTTCGCGCGTCAGGGGCTCGGAATTCAGCCACTGCGTGGCACCGTCGAGCGCCGGCATCGGCGCCTGTACCGGCAGCGCACCGGCCGCTCCATGCGCGCCCGACATCATGGCGCCGCCGGTCATCGCGGCGTTGCCGGCCATCATCGCGCCATTGCCTGTCATCGCCACGTTGCCGGACATCATGGCGCCGTTGCCCGCCATCGCGGGGCCAGGCAGCAGCACGTCGTCGTCGCTCGACTGTGGCAGCGTACGCTGGGGCATGAGACGCCCGAACAACGTCTCCTCGATCTTCGTGGTACTCGCGGTGGAGACACGCGCAAGCAAGCCGGTGTCGAGCCCGAGCGCGATCGCCACGGCTCCGACGACGACGGCGGCACCGAGCGCGCGGCGGACCCACTCCTCCGCGCCAAGCGAGCGCTTCAACGCGGCGAACACGCGATTGCCGAGGAACAACGCAGCACCAAGCGCGACGGCACTGCCGGCAGCGAACATGAGCAGCAGCAGCGACGTCTGGACGTTCGCGCCGCGCAGCGCAGCGCCCGTGAGGATCAGACCCAGGATCGGGCCCGCGCACGGCGCCCAGAGCAGGCCTGTAGCGACGCCGAGCAACAGCGACGAGCGCGGGCTGCCCTCGCTAGCCGAGGCCGAGCTCGACAGCTTGTTGCCAAGCGCCACGAACGGCCGGCTCAGCCGGTCCGCGAGACTCGGCACCAGCAGCGTGAGCCCGAACATGAAAACGAGTACGAGCGCGAGCCACCGCCCCCATTGATTTGCGCTGACGACCCAACCGCCACCGACCGCCGCGAGCGTGGCCACACCCGCGAACGTCACGGCCATGCCCACGAGTAACGGCAAACCGGAACGTCGGAACGGTTCGCCTGCGCGCGTAAACACGAACGGCAGCACGGGCAGGATGCACGGACTTAAGATCGTGAGTACACCGCCGAGAAACGCCAGGATGAAGAGCACCATGCAGTGATCCTCAGGCCGGCACGAACTTCATCGCAAGACCGTTCATGCAGTAGCGCAGCCCGGTGGGCTTCGGTCCGTCGTTGAAGACGTGGCCCAAGTGGCCGCCGCAGCGTCGGCAGTGCACGGCCGTGCGGGCCATGCCGAAGGTGCTATCGGTCTTCGTGCCTATCGCGTTCTGAAGCGGCTGGTAAAAACTCGGCCAACCCGTGCCGCTCTCGAACTTGGTGTCCGACGCGTACAGATCGAGATCGCAGCCGGCGCAATGGAAGACGCCCTTACGGTGCTCGTCGTTCAGCGGGCTCGAGAACGGGCGCTCCGTAGCTTCCTTGCGCAGCACCTGAAACTGATTCGGCGTGAGGATCTTCTTCCACTCTTCCTCGGTGTGAGTCACCTCGAAGGTGGCCGCGTCCGCGGCGAAGGCGTGGCGCACGCCGAAGGAGAGAGCTCCGATGGCGCCGAGGAAGGCAACTGCGCTACCGGCCTGAAGAAACTGACGTCGTGCGAGGTTCATGCGTTTGCTCCGATTGATTGCGTTGCCACGTCCGTCGTCGAGCGCTGTGTATCCGCGTCAAGCGAAATAGATGGTCTTCATCTCAAAATACGTGTCGAGGCCTTCGACGCCGCCCTCGCGGCCCGTGCCCGACTGCTTGAAGCCGCCGAACGGCAACTCCGGATCGACGATGAGCCCGTTCACCGTGACGCTGCCCGAACGCACGCGGCGCGCTACTTCGTAACCGTGCTCCGCGTCTTGCGTGTAGACCGCACCGTGCAGACCGTAGATCGTGTCGTTGGCTTTTCGAACGGCGTCGTCGATGTCCGTGTAGCTGATGAACGACACCACCGGCCCGAAGATTTCCTCGCGAGCGATCGTCATCGACGGCTGCACGTCGGTGAACACGGTGGGCTCCACATACCAGCCGCGGTCGAAGCCCTTCGGCCGGCCGCCGCCGAGCGCGAGCTTCGCGCCCTCTTCCTTCCCCTTCGCGATGTAACCCTGCACGCGCGTGAGCTGACGCTGCATCGCAAGCGGCCCCATCTGCGTGGCGGGATCCATTGGGTCACCGACCTTCACGGTCTTGATGGCGGCGACGTATGCATCGAGGATTTCCTGCTTGCGCTTCTCCGGCACGAGCACGCGCGTCAGCGAAAAACACACCTGGCCCGTGATCGGCATCGAGAACTGCACGAGACTCGGCAAAGCCTTTGCGACGTCGGCATCCTCGAGGAAGATCGCCGCAGACTTGCCGCCGAGCTCGAAGCTCGTGCGCGCGAGGCGCTCGGCCGCGACGGCGGCGATGTGCCGACCCGCCGCCGAGCTGCCAGTAAAGCTTATCTTGTCGATGCCTGGGTGACGGATGAGGTAATCGCCAGTTTCGCGACCGGCAGGAATCAAATTGAACACTCCGGGCGGAATGCCCGCGGCTTCAATGCACTCCGCCAGGATGTATGCGTCGGCGGGCGTCTCGGGCGCCGGCTTTGCGACGATCGTGCAACCGGCTGCAAGGCCCGCGGCGACTTTGTAGCAGAGCAGCACGAGCGGCGCGTTCCATGGTGTGATGGCCGCGCAGACACCGACGGGCTCTTTGACGATTCGCGCCTTCTCTTTGTAGCTGCCGACGCGCTCGTCGATGAGCTTGTACGACTGGATCAGCTTGCCGTAGTACTCGAACAGCTGCGGCGGTTGTCCCGACAGATACTGCGTGAGGCTGATGGGCGCGCCGACCTGGGCCGTCCAAGTCGCAGCCAGCTCCGGCAACCGCGCTCTTAGCAGCTCCGCCACTTTGAGCAAAGCCTTGCCGCGGTCCTGCGCGGACATGCGCGGCCAGGGACCTGTGTCGAACGCCTTGCGCGCAGCCGCCACCGCCGCGTCGACGTCCGCCGTCGACGCTTCCGGAAACGTCATGATGGCCTGCTCGGTGACGGGCGAGATCACGGTCAACTTGCCGCTGCCCGCAGGCTTCTGCCATTTGCCGCCGATGAACAGCAAGTGAGGGTTCTTGATCGAAGACTGCAGTTGCGTGACGGCATTCATCGGCGGTTCCTCATGGGTGATGGCGATCGCTAACCTAGCTTTCGCTATGCTCTCTTCTATACAGCGGAGAGTATAGCGCCCGAAAACGGGCGCGACTCCGGTAGAACGCGCCGCGTAGAACTACGCGGCGTCTCCTTGAGGAACCTTCAGGCGGTGTTGACCTGCAGCGGCTTGTGCGACTGCGGGCGCTTCGCGAGCGCGTTCACGATGTGATCGCGCATGACGGGCACTCGGTTGAAGTAGTGACCGCCGAGCGCATCCGAAATTGCGCACAAGAGCGCCGACGCTCCGGCGCCCATGACGGGCTCGCCGATACCCTTCGTACCGAGCGGGCTTTGCGGATCGGGCTTGTCGACGGCGTCCGTCGCGAAGGTCTGCGCCACGTCGAGATAGCTCGCGGGCTTCGCCTGATAGAGGCCCACACTTTGCGGCAGACCGTTCTGCGGATCGTAAATATGCCGCTCGAGCGACGCCAAGCCGAAGCCCATGACCGCGCCGCCTTTGATCTGTGTCGCGAGGCTTTGCGGATGAATCACCGTGCCGCAGTCGGCCACCGCCACGTAGTCAACGATGTCGAACGCACCGGTCTCCGTGTCGAGCGAGATCTCGACGAAGCCCGCGACGAACGCCGCCGGCTGCGCCGTGAGCGGCATGTTGTCCTTCGCGATGCCGACCAGGCCCGTGCCGGCCAGTCCCTTGGCCGCGCCCGACGTCATCGGGTTCACGTCAGCCGGTGTCTCGTGCCCGTCGAACTTGCCGCCGAGCTCGATCGCGCGTTTCGCGGCCTGCGCATACGTCAGGTTCTTGCTCGGATCGCCTTTGCGGAACACTTTCTCGTCGGCGATATCGTAGTCCTCGGCTTTACCGCCGAGATCCATCGCGGCGATCTCTTTGAGCTTGCCGACCGCGTCCATCGCGGCCGCGTAGCTCGAGCGCGACATCGTGAACGACGTGTTGCTGCCGAACTGGCCGATGTTCCAGGGCAAGCCCTTGCGCGTATCGCCGCGCTCGACGACGCAGTTCTCCCAGCTCGCCTTCAGGGCTTCGGCTGCGACGCGTTGCGTGCCCGAGTGCGAATAGGTGCCAAGGTTGCCGACGCCGGTGTGCAAGTGGATCTTGCCGTCGGGCGTGATGCGCACGAGGCCGTCGAAACCTGCGAAGCCCGCGGGGTGGAACGCCTGGCCGACGCCGATGCCGGTGACCTTCTTACCGTTCATTTGGCCACTGCGCGTCTTGCGTTCGTTGTAGTTGAACGCCGCGGCACCCTTGGCCATCGCGTCCGGCATATAGCAGCTCGTGACCGGCCCCTGTTGCGCACCGAGTTTCGCGTCCGCCTTCGGGCCGTTGATGCGCCGGATTTCGAGCCGATCGATACCGAGCTGCTTGGCCGCCTTGTCGATCAGCGGCTCGACGGCCGCCACGGTCTGGTTGTGCCCGGGGCCGCGCTGCGCGATGCGCGGGATCGTGTTCGTCATGACGCACATGCCGCGGAATCGCATGGCCGGCGGCTGATAGAGCATCGACACCGTGTCGCCGGCCGACGGCCAGTCCGCGAACCCGGTCGTGGGGCCGTTCTCCTGCACGATGTACAGATCGGCAGCAGTGACGCGGCCGGTCTTGTCGAAGCCGAGCTTGATGCGGCCCTGGAACCCCGTGCGCGCGTTGCCGATGAAGTACTCCTCGGCACGGCTGATGCGCATCATCACGGGCTTGCCGATCTTCTTTGCCATGTAGGCCGGTATCGCCATCTGGGGATAGGCCGAACCCTTCGAGCCGAACCCCCCGCCGCAGGTCTCGGCGACGTACACGAGGTCTTCTGGCTTGATGCCGATGTAACCCGCGAGCGCCGGCACGATGAAGCTCTGGCTCTGCGTGGAGCCGTACACGAAGCACTTGCCGTTCTCCCAGTACGCCATCGCGGAGCGCGGCTCCATCGAGTGGTGCGACATGGTGCCCGTCACGAACGTCTCGTCGATCACGAGCGCGGCTTTCTTGAAACCCGCGTCGACGTCGCCGAACGACCACTCAAGCACGGGCTCGCCGGCCGGCAACTGGCCTTCCTCGACCTTCGCGAAATCCGCGGCTGTCCACTTGGCTTTCTTCAGCTTCGGCGGACCGGTCAGGCGGTTGTCGATGACGTTGCCGTCCGTGCGCGCGTCGGGGCCGCCCGGGAACAGGCTCTGCAGCGGGTCCACCGTGAACGGCAGCTCCTCGAGGTCGAGCTTGATCTTGTCGATCGCATCCTGCGCCGTGGTTTCATCCACCGCAGCGACCGCGAGAATGGGTTGACCGACGTACATCGGCTCGTCGGTCAGGATCGGCTCGCCCGGTGCCGGCTGCGCCGGCACATCCTTGGCGGTGAGAATGCCGAGTACGCCCGGCATGGCGAGCGCTTCTTTCATGTCGATGCTGCGGACTCGCGCATGCGGCATCGGGCTCAGCATGAGCCGGCAGAACGCCATGCCCTCTGCGCGGAAGTCTTCGGCGTACTTCGCCTTGCCAGTAACTTTGCCGTGCACATCGGGCGGCACGAAGTTCTTACCCAACAAGTTGTAAGTGGCCATGCTGCGACTCCTTGATACACTGCGTCGGGCCAGACGGCCCGGAATCCGTGGACTTTATCGCCTCAGCCCACAACCTACAACAACGGGCGTGGCCGGTGCGGGCCACGCAATGGCCTGGCGACTGAGTGCTGGTGCGGGGGGATGACGATGAGTTCGACAGAAGCGCGGCCCGCGCGCTCGAGCGCACGCGGGTGGGCGGTCGCAACCCTGGTGCTTTGCGTATCGACGGCGACCGGCCAGCCGGCCCGTCTCGCGCCCGCCTGGAAGGGTAGTGACCTGGTCGCACCCCCGACAACCGCCTGGCCCACGAACGGCGGCAATTGGTACAACCAGCGCTACTCGCCTCTGCTGCAAATCGACCGCGACAACGTCGCGAAGCTCAAAGGCGTATGGCGCACGCGGCTCGGTGGCTCCGGCGTCGGCACGAAGTACTCGGGTGAAGCTCAGCCGATCGTGTACGACGGCGTGATCTACGTCGTCACGGGCGCCGATGACGTGTTCGCCATGGGCGTCGAGAGCGGCGAAATACTCTGGAAGTACGAAGCCAAGCTCGACGACAAGAACGACGTCGTGTGCTGCGGCTGGACGAGTCGCGGCGTGGCGCTCGGTGACGGCAAGATCTTCGTCGGCCAGCTCGACGGCAAACTCGTCGCGCTCGACCAAAAAACGGGCAAAGTCGCGTGGCAAACACAGGCCGAGCGCTGGCAGGAAGGCTTTAGCCTCACGGCTGCGCCGCTGTACTACGACGGGCTCGTGATCGTCGGCGTCTCGGGCGCGGAGTACGGAATCCGCGGGCGGGTGAAGGCATTCAACGCCAAGACCGGCGCACCGGCGTGGACTTTCCATACCGTGCCGGGGCCGGGCGAACGCGGCCACGACACGTGGCCGCAGGACAATGATTCGTGGAAGAGCGGCGGCGGCTCCGTGTGGCAAACGCCCGCGGTCGACCCCAAGCTCGGGCTCATCTATTTTTCGACCGGCAATCCAGGGCCGGACTACAGCGGCGGCGTGCGCAAGGGCGACAACTTGTTCACCGCGTCCATCGTCGCGCTCGAAGCGAAGACGGGCAAATACCGCTGGCACTTCCAACAGGTGCACCACGACATTTGGGATTACGACGGGCCGAGCCCGGTGGTGCTGTTCGATCTCACGCTGAACGGGACGCCACGCAAAGGCATTGCACAGCCGAGCAAGACGGGCTGGGTCTACATTCTCGATCGCACGAACGGCACGCCACTGATCGGCATCGACGAGCAGCCCGTGCCGCAAGAGCCGCGACAGGCGACGGCGGCCACGCAACCGTATCCGCGCGGCGATTCCTTCGTACCGCAATCGATCGCGATCCCGCCCGAAGGCCTGGCGCTCGTGAACGGCGGCAAGATCTTCACGCCGTTCTGGACCGAGCAGCCCGTGCCGATCAAACCCGCGTTCAGCGGCGGAGCGAACTGGCCGCCGAGCTCGTACGACCCCACGACCGGCTACTTCTATGTGTGCGCGCAAGATCGCATCGGCGTGTTCCACACGGAAGACGCGGAGCCCGAACCGGTGACGGGCAAGCGCTTCGTGGCCGGCACATTCGGCAGCTCCTCAGTGCCGCGCCTCGGCGTATTTGCGGCGCTCGACATGCACACGAACAAACTCGTGTGGCAGCAACAGTGGAACGATGAGTGCTACAGCGGCTCCACGACGACAGCGGGCGGCCTTACGTTCGTCGGCCGCAACGACGGCCGGCTCACCGCTCTCGACTCGCGCAGCGGTAGCAAGCTGTGGGAGTTTCAGACAGGCGCCGGCATGAACGCGCCCGTCACGGTGTTCGAGCACCGCGGCAAGCAATACATCGTCGCCTACTCGGCGGGTAATCTGTTCGCGGCTTCGCCCAAAGGCGACAGCGTGTGGCTGTTCGCACTGAGCGGTGCGCTCGAGCCGGCACCGGCGCCGGGCGCGGCCATGTTGCTGACACTGAATACCGCTGCGCAGGGAGCGGCCGACCCGGCGAAGGGCCGACAGGTCTACGACAATGCCTGCGTGTTCTGTCATGGCGACAAAGGCGAAGGCGGCCATGGCGGCGGTAAGCCGCTTGCAGACGCGCGCGAAGCTGTGTTCGTCGTACAAACCGTCAGCGAAGGCCGTAGGGAAATGCCCTCGTTTGCCGGCGTGTTGACACCCGAGCAGATCCGCGACGTCGCTGCGTACGTTGCCACTCAACTGCCCCACTAAGATTAAGGAGTCAGGTTTTTGCGGTGTTGCACAACTTCGGCACTCGCGGCCGGCGCGCTTCTCGTCGCGCTTGCATCGGTTTCATTTGCACAAACCGCACGTGACCCGCAGCACGTCGCGCCACCGACGGTCGGCTGGCCCACGAACGGCGGCGACTGGTACAACCGCCGCTACTCGCCGTTGACGCAGATCGACCGTACGAACGTCGCCAAGCTCAAGGGCGTGTGGCGTGCGCGGCTCGGCGGTTCCGGCGTCGGCCCGCAATACTCCGGCGAAGCTCAGCCGCTGGTCGTCGACGGGGTCGTGTACATATCGACCGGAGCGAACGACGTGTTCGCCATCAGCGTCGACACGGGCGCGACGTTGTGGGACTACCACGCGAATCTAAACCCGGATAACAAATCCGTGTGCTGCAGCTGGACGAACCGCGGCGTCGCGGCGGGCGGCGGCAAGATCTTCATCGGTCAGCTCGACGGCAAGCTCGTCGCGCTCGACGCGAAGAGCGGCAAGACCGCCTGGTCGACGCTCGCTGAAAAACCACAGGAAGGTTTCACGATCACGGCGGCGCCGCTTTACTACAACGGCCTCGTGATCGTCGGGTTCGCCGGCGCCGAGCTCGGTGTTCGCGGCCGCGTCAAAGCGTACGACGCGCGCAACGGCAAGCTCGCATGGACGTTCTATACGATTCCGGGCCGCGGCGAGCCCGGCAACGAAACTTGGCCGCAGGACAACGAGATCTGGCAAAACGGCGGCGCCACGGTGTGGCAGACCCCCGCCGTGGACCCCGAACTCGGGCTGATCTTCTTCTCGACAGGCAACCCCGGCCCCGACTTCAACGGCGGCATCCGCAAGGGCGACAACCTGTACACGTCGTCGATCATGGCGCTCGACGCCAAGACGGGAAAATACCGTTGGCACTACCAGCAGGTGCATCACGACTTGTGGGACTACGACAGCGCGAGCCCCGTCGTGCTGTTCGACATCACGCTCGACGGCCGGCCGCGCAAGGCCGTCGCGGAGGCCAGCAAATCGGGTTGGGTGTACATCCTTGATCGCACCGACGGCAAGCCTCTCGTCGGCATCGACGAGCGCGCCGTGCCGCAGGAGCCGCGCCAGGCGACCGCCGCCACGCAGCCGTATCCACGCGGCGACTCGTTCGTGCCGCAGTCGGTCGACATCGCGCCCGAGGGCTACACGCTGGTGAACGGCGGCAAGATCTTCACGCCGTATTGGACGGACTACATGGTCGCGAAGCCGGGCATCAGCGGCGGCGCGAACTGGCCGCCTAGTGCGCTCGACGCCGTCAGTGGCCACATGTTCGTCTGCGCGCGCGACAACGCGAGCACGTTTCGCGCATGGGACATCGAGCCGACACAGCCTCCGGCGGGCGAGCTGTATATCGGCGGCAACTTCGGCAGCAATCCGTTGCCGCCGCAGGGCACGTTCACCGCGCTCGACATGCACACCAACAAAATCGTGTGGCAGCAGCACTGGGCCAACCCCTGCAACAGCGGCGCGACCGCGACGGCCGGCGGGCTCGTGTTCGTTGGCCGCAACGACGGCCGGCTCACCGCGCTCGATTCGAATAACGGCAACAAACTGTGGGAGTTCCAGACCGGCGCAGGCATGAACTCCACCGTCAGCGTGTTCGGCCACAACGGCAAACAGTACGTTGTGGCCTATTCCGCGGGCGCCGTGTTCTCGGGCTCGGTCAAAGGCGACAGCGTCTGGCTGTTCGCGCTCGACGGCACGCTCGATCCTGTACCCGCCGGCAAGTGAAGTGACACCCATGAAGATCAGCTCCGTTGTCGCGCTCGCCGTCTTTTCCTTCGCAACGCACGCCACGGCACAGACGATTGCGCGAGCGCCTGCGTTTCATAACAGCGATCTCGTCGCGGCCCCCACCGACGGTTGGCCGACGAACGGTGGCAACTGGGGCAACCAACGTTACTCGCCGCTGAAAGCCATCGACCGCGGCAACGTCGCAAACTTGAAGGGCGTGTGGCGCACGCACCTGCGCGGCTCGGGTTTAGGGCCGCAGTACTCGGGCGAAGCGCAGCCGATCGTGTATCGCGGCGTGATCTACATTGCGACCGGCGCGAACGACGTGTTCGCCGTGAGTGTCGACAGCGGCGCCATACTCTGGGAATACCGCGCGAATCTCGACGCGAAGAACACCGCCGTGTGCTGCGGTTGGACCAACCGCGGCGTGGCGGTGGGCGACGGCAAGGTGTTCATGGGCCAGCTCGACGGCAGGCTCGTCGCGCTCGATCAGCGAACCGGCAAGGTCGCATGGCAAGTGCAAGCGGAGCGCTGGCAAGAGGGGTACACGATTACCTCGGCGCCGCTCTACTACGACGGGCTCGTGTACACGGGCTTCGCGGGCGGCGAGAAGGGCGTTCGGGGCCGCGTTAAAGCCTTCGACGCGCGCAATGGCAAGCTCGCGTGGACTTTCTACACGGTGCCAGGACCCGGTGAAGTCGGCCACGACACCTGGCCCCAGGACAACGAGATCTGGCAGGACGGTGGCTCGCCGGTCTGGAACACGCCGGCGGTCGACCCCGCGCTCGGCCTCGTCTACTTCGCTACCGGCAATCCCGGCCCCGACTACAACGGTTCCATCCGCAAAGGCGACAACCTGTTCTCGACGTCGGTCGTCGCCGTCGACGCGAAGACGGGCAAGTACCGCTGGCACTTCCAGCAGGTGCATCACGACATCTGGGATTACGACGCGGCCTCCCCCGTTACGCTGTTCGATCTCACGATCGACGGCAGCCCACGTAAAGGCATCGCGCAAGCTAGCAAAACCGGCTGGGTCTACATTCTCGATCGCACGAACGGCAAACCCTTGGTCGGCATCGACGAGCGGCCCGTGTTGCAAGAGCCGCGTCAGGGCACCGCCCCGACGCAACCGTATCCGCGCGGCGATGCGTTCATTCCGCAGTCGATCGAGATCGCGCCGGAAGGCGCGACACTCGTGAACGGCGGCAAGATCTTCACGCCGTTCTGGACCACGCCCACGCTGATCAAGCCCGGCCCGCCGGGTGGAGTGAACTGGCCCCCGAGCTCGTACGATCCCGCGAGCGGCTATTTGTATGTGTGCGCGGCCGATCGCATCTGGTCCTACTTGTCGAAAGAGGTTACCGCCGAGCGCCCGCGTGAAGGCGCCGAGTTCATTGGCGGCGGCATCGGTGGCTTTCACATGAACGCGCTCGGCGTATTCGCGGCCCTCGACATGCACACGAACAAGATCGTGTGGCAGCAGCAGTGGGCGCAGCCGTGCTACAGCGGCTCGCTTGCGACAGCCGGCGGCCTCGTGTTCGTCGGCCGCAACGACGGCCGGTTGCAGGCGCTCGATTCCGCGACGGGTTTGAAGCTGTGGGAATTTCAAACGGGCGCCGGCATGAATTCGCCGGCCAGTGCGTTCGAGCACAACGGCAGGCAGTACGTCGTCGCCTACTCCGCCGGCAATCAGTTCGGCGGCAGCGCACGCGGCGATAGCCTGTGGCTGTTCGCGCTCGACGGCACACTCGAGCCCGCGCCGCCGGCCGGCTCTTTGATGACGTTCGCGCCGGCTGCCGGCGGGCCACCGAATGTCGCCAATGGCGAGACCGTGTTCAAGACAGCCTGTATCTTCTGCCACGGCGAGCAAGGCGAAGGCGGCCACGGCGGCGGACCCACGCTGCAGCAATTGCGCAGCGCCGCCGTCGTGCTACAGGTCGCGAGCGAAGGCCGCAACGCGATGCCGGCGTTCGGCACGAGCCTGACGCCGGAGCAGATTCGCGACGTGGCGGCATTTGTGATCGAGCGGCTCGCGAAACCCGCGGCTCGCTGACACCGGCCACGCTCGGACATGTGACGCCCGCCCCAGGGGGTGCGGCGGGCGCCACGCAAAGCCGCAAACGACCGTGACTACGGATTGATGCGCGCGCCTTTGACCTTACCGGCAGCGGGCGGACCTGCCGGCGTCTTGCCGTCAGGGAGGTACTGCGTGATCGTGAAGTCGCCGGCGTAGGTGTTACCTCGCCGATCGACGGTCACGGTCTCGCGAATGTTCGTCGGACCGACGAACGTCTTGCCCGTGTCGTCCCACGAGAGCGCCCAGTGGTTCAGGCTGAACGTCGCCACACCTACGCGCTTCCACACGCCCATGCAAAAGCTGCTGGTGATCGGCGGGCGTCCCGAATTCATGAGCTCGGTGCCATCGTCGTGCCACGTCGCAAAACCGTCGTCGACGACCAGACCCTCCGGCGTGCCGTTATCGACGATGAACTGGATGTGCCACATGCCCACGATCGGCGCAGGGTCGTCCCAGCGCCAATCGGTGCGCAGGAACGAAGCGTTCGCGGATGCCTGCACGAATTGCACGCCCTTGAATCCGTTTACGCCCGGAGCTTCCGGCGCAGCCTGCGACGGCGCGGACGGCTGCCCGTTCGGCGTGGGCAAAGAATCGAACGACCCGCAGCCAGCGTAAGCGGCGGAAGTGAAACACGCGGCGACCAGCACGGCGCCGACGGCCGTCGCGATCTTAGTTTTAGCGATTTGCATGGGTGACCTCCCGTGATTGTTTGCGATCCTCGGACGGCCGCATTCTCGCGACGCGCCAGCGCCGAGCCACGAAATTCCGACGGATTGGCGTGCCTCGGGAGTGAACGGGTGCGTGGGCGGAGGGAATGCCTTTGCCACGGGCGCGACACCGCGGCCCGGGCCGTCTCGCGTACACACGAGGCGTTATGATCGGCTCCGCACCGGCGGGAGGCGACGGATCTCGATCATGAGCGGCGGCGAGACTCACTTGCGCATCCGGTACAGCCTCGGCCTACCGAGGATGCGTGCCGCGTTTGCGGGCCTCGGGCACGCGGCCGCGCTGATTGCTTTCGTGATCGCAGCAACGGCGCTGAAGTTCGTTGCACCCGACTTGCTGCGCGAAACGCCCGCGGTCGGCCTCGAATCATTCGTGCGTTTGAGCATCGAGCTGTGCACCGCGTTAGTCGTCTCCATACCGGTGCTCGTCGCCGGCTGCAATCTAGCTCCGGTGTCGGGATGGCCACGTTACGTCTGGTTGGCGCTAACCACGTCGGCGGCGGTGCTCGCGTGCGTTGTTTTGCCTTTGCCGGCGCTGCTGACAGGCAGACCACTCTCGCCGTTCGGTCTGTGGCAGCTCGCGGTCTTCATCGTGCTGCTGGCCATCGTGCTCGAGTTCCGGCACCGCGCATTGGCGACTGCAGGGTCGCTACTCCGCGTCGAGATCGATAGCGTCAATGCCGATGCCCGGCTCCGCGACGCGAGCTTGAGCATGCTGCAGGCTCAGATCGCGCCACATTTTCTGTTCAACACGCTCGCCAATGTGCGCCGGCTCGCACAGCTCGACGGCAAAGCGGCCGCCGCCATGCTCGGGGATCTCGTCGAGTACTTCTCGGTCACGCTCGCGCGCCGAGACGCGCCCGAAACGACGCTGGAGGATGAGGCTCGGCTCGTCGACGCGTACCTGCGAATTCACCGTGTTCGCATGGGCACCCGCCTCGCCTACGAGATCGAAGTGCCGAAGAACCTGGCGCGAGTGCGAATTCCATCGATGATCCTGCTGACGCTCATCGAGAACGCGATCAAGCACGGCTTGAATCCGCTTGCCGAAGGCGGTTTCGTGCGCCTGCGTGCGGAACGGCGCGGCGGCAATCTGCATCTGCAAGTCGCTGACAACGGCCGTGGCCTCACAGTGGCGGAAGGCGTTGGCATGGGCCTCGCCAACGTGCGCGCGCGGCTCGCGATTCTGTACGGTCCGCGCGCCGCGCTCGAAGTGGGCCCAGGCGAGCCGCGAGGTTTCGTCGCCAACATCTCGTTGCCCCTTGTCGAGAGTGCCACAACGTGATCCGCCACATGCTCGACTTCGGCCGCGACGTGCTGCGAACGTTCACGTGGCAAAAGCTACTGCTCGCTCAACTGCTCGCGGGTGCGCTCGATGTATTCGCGGTCCTGTTGTTCGTGTACCAGTTCACGACGCCGCCGAGCTTCTCCGGGTCGCGGCTCGTCATCGAGGAAACCATGGCGTTCAGCATCCTGTTCGCCGTGCTGATCGCCGATCAGGCAGTTGCTCGCGGCACGCGTCCATTCCGCTCCTACGCGCTCGCGATTCTGATCGCTTCCGTGTTTTCCGCGGTCGCTCAATTCCAGATCCGCGGCTGGCTTGGGTTGCAGACGATAGCCGACCAGCCGGGGTTCGACGTAACGATGCGTCATGCACAGGTGGTCTACGCCGGCTGCGACACTCTGACGTACGGCGTGCTATTCATACTCGTATACCTCGACTACCGCCGACGCGAGCGGTTGCTACGGCGCGTGCGCGCGGCCGAGCTCGAACGCGCCCACCACGAGCAGGACATCGTCCGCTCGCAGCTGGCGGCGCTCAGAACCGATGTGGACGCGGTCGAGCTGCTCGAAACTTTGAAAGAGTTGCGGGGCGCGTTCGAACAGGGTCGTGCCGACGCGGAAGCTCGCCTCGGCGCAGTGATCGCAGACCTGCGCACAAAGCTCGCGCCTGTCGATGCAGAGCGAGAGGTGCGAGCGTGAGCACGACGGCGTTGATCGCCGAGGACGAGCCGCTGCTGCGCGCCGAGCTGCGTGAGGGACTCGCGACGCTATGGCCGGAGCTTACGATCTGCGCCGAGACCGGCGACGGCGCTGCGACGCTGCTTGCGCTCGAACGCCACAAGCCAACGATTCTATTCCTCGACATTCACATGCCGGGACTGACGGGGCTCGAGATTGCCGAACACGCCGGCGGCCGTTCGCATGTCGTGTTCGTGACTGCGTTCAGCGAGCACGCGGCGGCGGCGTTCGAACAGGGCGCCCTCGACTACGTCGTGAAGCCGTTCTCCATCGCGCGGCTCTCCAAAACCGTGGCCCGGCTAAAGGAGCGGGTGCGCACCGCGCCGGCCGATCTCACGGGGCTCACGGAAGCGCTGCGAGCAGCGGCACCTGTCGAAGCGAAGCACGTCCGCTGGCTCACGGTGCCGCATGGCCGCGAGCTGCGAATGGTGACCACGGACGAGATCTGTTACCTGCGCGCCGCGAACAAGTACACGTCGCTGTTCACCGCGAATGCCGAGTACCTGCTGACGAATACGCTGAAAACGATGCGCGAGAAGCTGGACCCTCGGTCGTTCTGGCAGATCCACCGCAGCTTCGTCGTGAACGTGGCCGCGATTCAGACAATTCACCGCTCGTTCCACGGCTCGTTCGAGGTGCAGTTGAAGCAGCGGCG
>PMCP01000021.1 GCA_003155415.1 Gammaproteobacteria bacterium
GGCGACACGCTGAGCGCCGCTGCAATGTTGTCGAAGCCGTCGACTTCCTGTTCCGTCGGCAGGTATTGCGCGGGATCGATGTCGACGCCTACGAGGTCCTTCACGGCCGCGGCGTACTCGGTGCGCGTCATGCGTTGCATGGGCACGTGGCCGGCGCGGTGNNTGCCGGGCGGCGGCATGAGCCGGCCCTGTAACTTGCGAACGACTTTCTCGAACAGCTCCGGGTGCTGCGCCACACTCTCGGGCTTGAGGTTCTCGTACACGACGCCGCCGGCTGCTTCGGCGGCGTTGTGGCAGTCCATGCAGTAGCGGTCGAGCATGGTCCAGTGCTCGGCGCCGCGGTCGGGGAAGAGCCCGCCGNNGACGACCGCGGCCGCGACGAGCACGACTATCCCGGCAGCACTGGCGATGGCGCGCGATCGGTTCATATCGAGCCGTTTATAGATGAGCGGTCGCATTGAGTCTAGCGGCGTTCTTGCTCCGGTCGAGGCGCGGCTGCGGAGGGCCGCTTGCGCGACACGCCGGAAATCCCATCCCTGGGGCTCGGCTGCGCACATCCCTGTGCGCAGACGGTCGCGCAAGCGGCCCTCCGCAGCCACGCCTCGACCTGCTTCAGCACTTGCCGGTGGGATTCGCTATTCTTTGGTCGCTAAGAAGAACGAACCGGAAGGTCATGTTACGAGTACCGCTTTGGGCGGCGATCGTTGTCACCGCTGCACTCGCGGCCGGTGCCGTTCATGCGCAGGCGGCGCCGGCGTTCAGATGGGGCGGCGATGCCGAAGGTGGGGCACCGTACGTCGAGGCAGACGCGCAGGACCCAAAACGCGTCGTCGGGCTCGACGTTGACGTTGCCGAGCTGATCGCGAAGGAGCTGGGGCGGCCGGCGGAGTTCGTGCAGATCGCGTTCACGTCGCTCGACCAGTCTGCTGCGCGCGGCGACTTCGAGATCGCGCTCGACGGCATCGAGGACTCGGCGGCGCGTCGCGCTTCGCTCGCCGTGACGATGCCGTACTACGAGTTTCGCGAGGTGCTCACGGTGCGCGCCGCGGATGCGATGCGGTTTCGGTCGCTGGCGGACTTGCGCGGGCATCGCGTCGCGACGCTCGGCGGCACTACGGCGTACGAGCTCTTGCTCGCGGGCGAGCGCGAGCAAGGCATCGAGCCCATTTCGTATGACGATGACGTGCATCCCTACGAAGATCTTCTGAATGGCCGTGTGGACGCGGTGCTGCTCGACAATGTGATTGCCGAACGTTCGATGCGCCGAATGCCGGGGCTCGTCACGCAGCCGGATGCGGCGGCTGTGGGCCACTACGTTGGCATTCTCGCGCCGGCGCAAACCGCGCTGCGGGATCGTGTCGACGGCATTCTGCGGCAAGCGATGATCGACGGTCGGCTTGAAACGATTCTGCGCCGCTGGCTGGTGTGGAACGACGATCAGCCGAAGCTGCATGCGCGCCTGCTCGCTGCGGGCGAGGGCACGCCCGCCGCCGCGGCGGTGGAGCTACCCCGTTCCGTGTGGACGATGACGTGGCAGTACATTCCGTCGTTGCTAACAGCGGCTGGCCTGACGCTCGCGCTGTCGTGTTTGTCGATGGCGCTTGCCGTGTGTCTCGGCTCGGCGATTGCGATCGGGCGTGTGTACGGCCATCGCGTGCTGCGCGCGGTGCTCACGGCGTATGTGGAAGTCATGCGGGGCACACCGATATTGCTGCAGCTGTTCGTCATCTATTACGGGCTTGCGCCGGTGGTGCGGCTGCCGGCGTTCGCTGCCGCGTTGATCGGTCTCGGATTGAACTACGCCGCGTATGAAAGCGAGATCTATCGCGGCGCGCTCGAAGCCGTGGCGCGCGGTCAGCTCGAGGCGGCGCGCGTGCTGGGCTTTACCAAGTGGCAAGCGCTGCGGCTCGTTCGCGCGCCACAGGCGTTCCGGTTCGCGCTCGCACCGATGACGAACGACTTCGTCGCGATGCTGAAGGATTCGTCGCTCGTCTCCGTGCTCACCGTGATGGAGCTCACGAAGCAGACGCAGATCTTCGCGACGAATCTCGGTAGCTGGGTGGTGCCGGGCGCGCTCTGCGCGGCGCTCTATCTCGCGATGTCGCTGCCGCTCGCGCACGCTGCACGGCGGCTGGAAGCGCGCTGGAAAGTGCCGGAGGCGTCATGAGTACGGTGCTCGATGTCCGTTCCGTACACGTGCGCCGCGGCACGCGCGACGTCCTGCGCGGCGTGTCCTTCGCCGTGGCGCGTGGGCAAATCGTCGCGCTCATGGGCCTGTCCGGTTCCGGAAAATCGACGCTGCTGCGCAGCATCGCAGCCCTCGATCCGTTCGAAGGCGGCGAGATCAGTGTCGGCGACGTCGTGTTGAAACCGAATGTGCAGCGGCCGTCAGGCGCCGATCCGCTTCGCCGGCAAGTTGGCATGGTGTTTCAGTTTCACCACCTGTTCGAGCATTTGTCGGCGATCGACAACGTGTGTCTCGCGCCGTTGCATGTTCAACACGCGTCGCCTGGCGAGACGCGTGCGCGGGCTTCAGTGTTGCTGGAGCAGCTCGGAGTCGGGCACCGCGCGGCGGCCCGCCCGCGCGATCTCTCCGGCGGCGAAGCGCAGCGCGTCGCGATCGCGCGAGCGCTCGCCATGGATCCGCCGTTGCTGCTGCTCGACGAGCCCACGGCTTCGCTCGATCCCGCGCGGCGCCATTCGCTCGGCGAATCGCTCGCGCAGCTGGCCGCGAGCGGGCGTGCGCTGCTCGTGACCTCGCACGACGACGACTTCGTGCGCAGCTTCGCCACCGAAGTCGTGATCCTCGCCGACGGCAACGTCGCAGAGCGCGGTGAGCCGCGCGCGGTGCTGAGCGCGCCGAAGCACGACGCGACGAAGGCGCTGCTCCGCGGGGAAACGTAGCTGCGTCGCATCCACAGTTTTCGCCTAGTTGAATTTGAACAGGTTCTCGCTGTCGTCGGGCCGTGACATACCCTGCTCGAAATACTTCTGCCAGATCGTGGCCCACGGGCGGCCGTACATGTCGGGCATCTCGAACGGGATGGTGGTGCCCGGCGTCGTCGGGGCGTTGACACCGTTGACCGAGAAGATGGTCTGCACGCACTCGATGAAGGGGTAGGGCGCTTCGGTCGCGTCGGTGTATTTGTTGATCTTATGCAGGTTGCGCACGATGCGGATCGGCTCGACCAACGCTTCGGGATCGTAGAACACCGCTTCGTGATTCAGACCGATGAACGCGCCGGCCTTGTCACGAATCGGCGTGTAGATCTCGATCGACTGCATCTTGTTCGAAAACTCGAACTCCGAGTGCGACTTCCACGGCTGGATGTTGCTCGTCCACGTGATGAGCGTGTCCTTGTCCCAGAAGCCGATGGTCTCGCCGTACCAGCGCGGGACCGCGGCGCCGAGGCGCGGAACGCCGCCTTTGCCTACGTCCTCCATGTTGAACTCGCGTCCCACGTAGACGTTCGTGACGAAGTTATCCGCAACACCCGTCGAGATCTGCACGAGATCCGGTGTCGCAATGACGTAGTGCTCCCAGACGGCGAACGGATACCAGCGGCGCATGAAGCCTTCCGGCCAGCAGAACGTCGATGGCCAAATCGCGTGACCGCGAATTTGGTGGTAGGCCTCCTCCACTGACCGCTGGCGGTATTCCGGTGTGAGCAACGAAAGCATCGTCGAGATCTGCGTGTGCGCGCCCCAGTACCAGTTCTGCTGGTTGCGCGGCCCGGCCACCGGGCGCTCGTAGACGCCGTTCCACTCGACGGACGGGAAGTCCTTGTAGGTGTAGAGACTGGGCCCGCCGCGACCTTTTGTTTCCTTCATCAGCGCTTCGTAGTGCTCTTGCGCCGTCTTGAAACCGTACGGGCTCACGATGGCTTTGCGCGGATAGTCGACGTCGCAATGGCCCCAGGGGCCATCCTCGGTTTTACCCGCGGTGGGGATCAGCGGATTGGGACTCAAGATGCCGCGCTGGAACTCCGTGGCCATCTGGCTGTTGCACCGGAAGTAACGCGGGTCGCTCCAGAGCTCCTTGTCCTTGTAAAAGTCCTTGCTGGTGAAGATGTCGACGGGCAGCGGCTTGATGTTCTTCGGCAGGGCGTCCGGACGGAAGCCATCGAGCTTCTGGTCGGCGCGCGGCTGAAATGCGTCGCCAATCCAGGCCGGCCCCACCGTCTTCTGATCGTGCACGCTCGCGGCCAGTTTTTGGCCACGGCCCACGCTCTTGAAGCCGATGTCCGGCATGTCTTGCGCCAGCGTTGGCGCAGCGATCGAAAGCGCGGTTAGCCCAGTCGCTAGCGCCGTGGTCCAGAGTTTTGTAGTGCGTTCCATGTGTTTCCCTGCTTCGCGCGTCCAGTTTTCGAATCGCCCAATCTACCGCGTGCGCCGCAACGGCTCCAGTCAACCGCTTAAACGCCCGAATTGCGCCGAATTAACACTCTCGACTATCGCGGCCTCGGCAATTGCCGCATGCTCGCCGCGCACCCTCGCCGATAAGAACAGGAGCGCTGCGTGTCGTTCATCATCGGAACTCTGTTGTTCGTCGTAGTGGCAGGCCGCTTGGATGCGCGTGTGCCGTGGCCGCGAGCCACCAAGGACGCGCCATGATCGCCGGCCACTTCGGTTTCGCGGCAGCAGTGAAGTCGAGGGCGCCGCGAGCACCGCTCTGGGCGCTGATGCTCGCATGCGTGTGGCTCGACGTAGTGTTCGTGCCGCTGTTCGTGGCCGGAATCGAGACCATCGTGCCGCTGCCGGGAACGAGTGGCGGCTATGGCGAAGGCGTCATCCACGCCGATTACACGCACTCGCTCTTGGGAGCGCTGCTCATCTCCGTCGCGTTCGCGCTCGTCGCGGCTATCTGGTGGCGGTGGTCGGTTGCCCTCGTGCTCGGCGCCGTGGTGTTCTCGCATTGGGTGCTCGATCTGCCGATGCACCACGCGGACTTGCCGCTTTTGCCGGGCAATGCGGGGAGTCTTCCGCTGCTCGGATTTGGTCTCTGGCGGTGGCCGGCGGCATCGGCGCTGCTCGAGATTGCGCTCGTGCTGCTCGGGACGTTTCTGTACGCCCGCGCCGCGGCGCGCACTGCAGGAGCGGGACAATCCTCCCGCGTGCGCTACGTGACCGCTGCGCTGCTGGCGTCAGGCTTCGTAACGCTCGGCCTGAACTGGCTCAATATCTGAGCGCTCAGGCGGCCAACGGCGTGGGCAGCAGCCTCGCGTATTCGTTCTTGGCCACGGCGTAACACTCGCACGCACGATCCTCGAGACGCCGGCGGTCGAGCACGGCGATATGGCCACGGCTGTACCTGATCACTCCGGCCTGCTGTAGCTTCAGCGCTGCGACAGTGACGCCTTCGCGGCGCACGCCGAGCAGATTCGCCACCAGCTCCTGCGTCATCTCGAGCTCGTCGCATGCCGATCGATCCAGCCCGAGCAGCAGTCGGCGACACAGTTGCTGATCGATCGTGTGGTAGCGATTGCACAAGGCGGTTTGCGCCACTTGGGCGATCACAGACTGCGCATAGCGCAGCAAAATATCGAGCACCGGCCGGTCACGGTTCACTTCGCGTGTCGCGGCCTGCGCGCGCAACCGGTAGCCCTGCCCGGCACTTTGCACCACGGCGCGGCTCGGCATGGCGTTGCCGCCCATGAATAGCGGGATACCAATCATGCCGTCGTTGCCCACGACGGCAATTTCGGCGGAACCGCCGTCCTGCGTCATGCATAACAGCGACACGACGGCCGTCGTCGGGAAATATACGAACGCCGGTGTGCTGCTCCGCTCACACAGCACCTGGCCCGTCTGAAGTTCCAAGGGCTCGAGATTCGCCTGCCAGCACTTCCACGTAGCCTCAGGTAAGGCCGCGAGCAGTTGGTTCTGACGCGCCCCGTCGTTACGGCGAAAGGATGTGTTCATTTGCGGGTCCTCGATAGCCTTCTGTGAGGTTCGATGATCCCGGAATGGCCGCCTCGGCCGTATCGGCGGCGGCGGGTTTGAAACGTCAGCTCGGTCCTACAGCAGCCCCGAAAGTGGGCGCCGGTGCTCGATCAGGCGAAAACCTAGTCGGCGCCGAAGGCGAGCAATACGTTGCCCGGCATTCCGCCATTACGCGGATAACCGGAGTTGACCAGCACCAGGCCGTTGACGACCACGGGGCCTGGGCCGTCGATCGAGCCGCCGTGAGCCGGCACGTTGTTCACGGTGGTGAATTCGCGTGCTGTGTCGTAGTCCCACAGCACTTTGCCGTCGGCTGCTGCGTACGCGCGGACATGGCCGTCGTACGACGTGGCGAACAGGACGCCGGGGATCAGTGTCACGGCGCCTGGCTGTGCCGGGCTGCATCCGGCCGGTGCGCCCGCGGGGCAGGGCTGCGGAGCCGCGTACCAAACTTTCGTGCCGTCTTTCACGCGCAGCGCCGTGAGTCCGCCGCCTTGCGCCGGATCGAGCGCGTAGCGTCTTGGGTCGAGCAGATTGTTGTCCTGTCGTGTTCGACCCACGTCGGAAACAGACGCGTAAACAACGTCGCCGTCGGTCGCCATGCCCCACTCGACGCCGCCGTTCGTGCCGCCCTTACCGATTCGTGTTTGCCAAACGATCTCGCCGCGTCTTCTCGGGTCTAGTGCGAACACGATGCCGGACTTCTGACCGGCGAGCAGGAGCTCGCGCTGGCCCTCGCCGTCTAGCAGGATCGCCGATGAACCGAAGTCGTAGTCGGGCCCCGCGCCCTGTGGGCAGTTCGCCGCAGCACTTCGGCATGAGCCGTTGTAGACGTCGTTCGCCGTGATCTGTTTCTTCCACGCGATACTGCCGTCCCGCATGTCGAGCGCGAGCACCGCGTCACTCGTGGCGGAGGCGGGCTCGGTGTAGTCGTCTCCCGTCGTCACGTACAGTAACCGCCGTTTGGCGTCGACGGTGGGTGTTGCCCACACCGCGACGCCCGACGGGCCGAAGCGCAACGCGTTGCTCGCGTTCCTGCCGATCTCCTTCGGCGCGTCGCTTAGATAGGTTTTCCAGAGTTGCGCGCCGTCGCGCACTCGCAGCGCGACGACGCTGCCGCGGAACGTGCAGCACGCGTACGTCGGGTCGCCCGCGCGCGCTTCCTCCCACGAGGACACCGGCACGTACGCGACGCCGTCGTGCACGACGGCGGCCGCGGTAAGGCGCGTGGAGTCGTGGGATTCGACGTGTTGCTTCCACAGGAGCTCGCCGGTCTCGGCGCCGACGGCGTAGAACCAACCCGCTAGATCGCCGAACAGCAGCGCGTGGCGGCCGCCTTCGAGCGGGCCCACGACCATGGCCGCACGCACGGGGCCATTGGCCTGAAACACCCATTGCAGGCAGCCGCTCTCGGCGCGCATCGCGTGCACGACGCCTGCGGCGCTGCCGACGAAGATCTGATCGTCGATCACGGTGGGCGCGGCAAACGCAGCGACGTCGCCAGCGAAGCCAAACGCCCATTTGAGCTTCAGACGCGGCACTCGTTCGGCTGTGAGCCCCGCACCCGCCGATTCGAAACGCGAATTCTTCGTGGTCGGGCTCCATCCGTTCCACGCGGCCTTCGGTGTGGCGGCGAGACGAACCGATCGATCAGTGCAGAACGCGGCGGCTGAAGGCCCAGACTCTGCGGTGTCAGTGCCGAGATACTTGGCTACCGCGATTCGTTCGTCGCGATTCATCGTCATCGCGATAGCGAGCATTGGGCCCGCGTCGAGCGCCCGCATGATGCGCGTGGAGGGCATCTGCTGCAGGGCGTCACGTGGCGGCACGCGCGCGTTCGCCTGCTCGTGACATTGCGCGCAGTGCGCGGCATACACGGTTTGGCCATCCGGCGGCGCCGCGACAGTTTGCGCGGGTGCCGGTGATGCAAGGCACACAGCGGCCGCGACGACCAAGACGCGTGCGATGCGGTTCATGTGTCCCCCCGAGAAACTACTTTCGCATTGGCTCCGCGTTGGAGTCGTTACGCGCAACCCTGTAAGTGCTGCAGATGCTCGTGCCCGCGCTTCACTCCCGCGAGCGGGTCGTCGCTGACGTCGATCTCGATGAAGCCGTGGGCGACGTTCGCGGCGCGCATCGCTGCGAGCACGGCCGCGAAGTCGACGGCGCCGGCGCCTGGGGGCACCAATTTGCGTTGCGGAACGTCGCTCGAGATTTTCGCGTCGAAGTCTTTCAGGTGGCACGCGATCACGCGGCCGCTGTATTTCTTGATGTACTGCACCGGGTCCCGCTTGGCGTACGCCACCCAGCCAAGATCGAGCTCGATCTTCACGAGATCGGGGTCGGTGTGGCTCATGAGGTAGTCGTACGGCAGCACGCCTTCGACCTCGACGAACTCCACCCAATGGTTGTGATAGCCGAACGTGAGCCCTTCGCTCTTGTACTCGCGGCCGACGTGATTCAACCGCGTTGCGAGCGCGTCGAGCTGCGCGCGGCCTTTGGCCGGCACCATCGCGAAGTGGCCGTCGCGCTGCTCGGTGAACTCGTTCGGCAGCGCGACGATGACCGTGCCAGCCCCGAGCGTCTGAGCGATCTCGGCAATCGCGGCGGCGTTCGTCAGCGCGCCGCCGATATGCGAGCTCGGCACCTTGATGCCGTTCGCGTCGAACGCCTGCCTGAGCTCTTTCGCCGTGAGGCCGAACAGCGACGAGTTCTCGGGGCCGTTCAATCCGTACAGCTCGCCTTCGACGATGCCGATTTCGTGCAGCTTCGCGAGTGTGCCGCGCAGGTCGCGTTGCAGCAGGTCGCGCACCGTGAAGAGCTGAACGCCGGAGGGCAGAGCGGAGCAGGCGGCGCGTAGCGCTCCGGGTGCCAACGCAGCGCCTGCGGCGAGTACCGCAGTGCGTCCGAGGAAGTCGCGGCGATTCATGGGGTCACCTTAGCCCTTCGGCCCGCGTGCGGCGAGCACCTCGTTGCGGAACAGCCAGGCGAACAACCCCGCGACAAGGGCGGCGAAGCCCGCGGGATAAATCCAGATCGAATGCCAGTCGTGGCCGGCGCCGACCGCGAACGCTGACGTCAATTGCCCTGCGATCCAGAATCCGATCAGCATGCCGACGCCATACGTGGCCAGGGTGATGAGACCTTGTGCCGCGCTCTTGTAGCGCGGCCCCGCCTTCGAATCCGTGAACACCTGGCCCGAGACGAAGAAGAAGTCGTAGCACATGCCGTGCAACGCGATGCCGACGATCAGCAGCCACACGAGCTCGCCGGCGTTGCCATACGCGAATGCCACGTAGCGCACGGCCCAGGCGAGCATGCCGATCAGCAGCGTGAACTTCATGCCGAAGCGCTTCAGAAACACGGGCACGAGCAACATGAACAGCACTTCGGAGACCTGGCCCAGCGTCTGCTTGCCGGCCGCATTCTCGACGCGAATCTCCGTCAGGAACTGGTTCGCGTGCTGGTAGTAGAACGCGAGCGGGATGCAGATCAGGATCGACGCGGCGAAGAACACGAGGAAGTTCTTGTCGCGAAGCAGCGCGAGAGCGTCGAGCCCCAATGCTTCGCGGATTCCGCCGGTACTGCTGGCGACGCGCTGCGGGGGTGTGCTCGGCAGCGTGAAGCTGTAGACGCCAAGCACCAGCGAGGCCGCCGCGGCCATCATGAAGGTGTTTCTGAGCAGGCCCGCCTGCATCCCCGTCGACGAATCCCAGCCGAACGCATAGCTGATCGCAAGGCCCGCGACGATCCAGCCCAGGGTGCCCCACACGCGAATGTTGCCGAAGCTCGCGGCAGGATCGGCCATCTGCCGGAACGAGATCGCGTTCACGAGCGCGAGCGTCGGCATGTACAGGATCATGTAGAGCAGCAGATACGGGTAGAACGCGTCGAACTGCGTCGCGCTCGCGAGCACGTACATCAGAGCGGCGCCGATGAGATGGATCACGCCGAGTAGCCGTTCCGCGTTTACATACTTGTCGGCGATGAGCCCGATGACGAACGGTGCAATGATCGCGCCCCAGGACTGCGTCGCGTACGCAAGCGCGCTCTGCGGGTCCGTGAAGTGCAGCGTCGCCGTGAGGTAGCTGCCCATTGTGACGAACCACGCGCCCCACACGAAGAACTCGAGGAACATCATGACGCCGAGGCGCACTTTGATGCTGGTGCTCATTGGTTTCACTCCAGCCCGAGAATCCGCTTGTGAGTGGCGGCGTCGCTACTCGTCGCGGCGAAATCGTCGAAGCGCTTCGTCGTCGTGCGGATCATGTGCTCGCGGATAAACGGTGCACCTTCGCGCGCGCCATCTTCAGGATGCTTCAGCACGCATTCCCACTCGAGCACCGCCCAACCCCGGTAATCGTACTGCGCGAACTTACTGAAGATGCGTTTGAAGTCGATCTGGCCGTCGCCGAGCGAGCGGAAGCGGCCCGGGCGATCGATCCAGTCGCGATAGCCGCCGTACACGCCGGAGCGGCCGTCGGGCCGGAACTCGGCGTCCTTCACNNGCGTGGCCGCCGACCGCTTCGAGGAAGCGTTCGAACGTCGCGCCGTCGTGCAGGTCCTCGCCCGGGTGGATCTCGAAGCACACGTCCACGCCCGCGTCGGCGAATGCATCGAGGATCGGCCGCCAGCGGCGCGCAAGCTCGGCGAACCCGGCTTCGACCAGCCCCGCCGGCCGCTGCGGCCACGGATACATCGTGTGCCAGAGCAGGGCGCCGGAGAATGTGGCATGCGCGTTCAATTTCAGTCGCGCGCTGGCCTTCGCCGCGTGCTTGAGCTGCTCGGTGCCCCACGCGGACCACGCGCTCGGTATGTCGCGCAGCGCAGGCGGCGCGAACGCCGCGAACTGCGGCGCATATGCCGGGTGCACGGCCACGAGCTGGCCTTGCAGATGCGTGGAGAGCTCGCTGATCACAATGTCGGCGTCGCTGAGCTTGCCTGCGATCTCGTCGCAATACGTTTGGCTCTTGGCCGCGAGCTCGAGATCGAACAGCGCGGGATCGGACGTGGGCACCTGCACGCCCACGTAGCCCAGGCTCGAGGCCCACTGCGCCATCGTGTCGAGCTTGTCGAACGGCGGCTCGGTGCCTGCGAACTGCGCAAGGAAGATCGCCGGACCTTTCATGCGCCGACCTCTGGGAACTTGTGCCACTTCTGCACCGACGCGCTCGCGGCGACCGCGGTGTCGATGAACGCCATGCCGCGCAGCGCCGTGTCGATGCCGGGCACCGTATGCGCTGGCGACGCGCCCGCCGGGTGCGCGCGCACTTGCACGGCGAACGTGCGGTACAAATTCGCGAATGCTTCGAGATATCCCTCGGGATGACCGGCCGGCAGGCGCGTGTGAGCGCTCGCGGCAGCGCTCAGGCCGGGGCCGCCGGTGCGCAGCTGCTGAACGGGCGCGTGCGCCGGCTTGAGCCACAACGAATTCGGCTCCTGCTGATTCCACTCGAGGCTGGCCGCGTCGCCGTACACGCGCAGGCGCAGGTCGTTCTCGTCGCCGGTGCAGATCTGGCTCGCGACGAGCACTCCGCTCGCGCCGTTGCCAAAGCGCAGCAGCACCGTGCCGTCGTCGTCGAGCTGCCTTCCGGGCACCACGCGGTTCAGATCGGCGCAAAGCTCAGTCGTACGCAGCCCGCTCACTTGCTCGGCGAGCTGGAATGCGTGCACGCCGATATCGCCCATGCAGCCGCTCGCGCCGCCTTGCTTTGGATCGAGGCGCCACAGCGCCTGCTTATGGCCGCTGCGCTCGATCGGCTCTGCGAGCCAGCCTTGCGTGTATTCGACGATGACTTTGCGAATCCTGCCGAGCGCGCCCGAGCGCACGCGCTCGGTGGCTTCGACGACGAGCGGATACCCCGAGTAGGGATGCGTAAGGCCGTAGAGGCGGCCGCTCGCGGCGACGGCGTCGCGCAGTTCGAAGCACTCGGCGAGGTTTAGCGTTGCCGGCTTTTCCGACAACACGTGGAAGCCGCGTTGCAGTGCCGCCCGCGCCACGGGCAGATGCAGGTGGTTCGGCGTCGCGATCACGACGACTTCCATACGGCTGTCGGAAGGTAGTGCCGCTTCGGCAGCGAACATGCTTGCGTAGTCCGCGTAGCAGCGGTCGGGCGGCAGATCGAGCACGACGCCGGTTTGCCGGCTGCGAGCAGCGTCGCTCGCGAACGCGCCGCACACGAGCACGTACTCCTGACCGAGCGTGGCGGCGGCACGGTGTACGGCGCCGATGAATGCGCCTTCGCCACCCCCGACCATGCCGAACCTTANNGCGTTCGCGAGCCGCAGCGCCTTGCAGTACCATCGACCGATGAAGTAGCGGGGGCTTGCCGTGGCAGAAGAAACAAACTACGACGCGATCGTAGTCGGCTCCGGGATCTCGGGGGGCTGGGCGGCAAAAGAGCTCACCGAGAAGGGTCTGCGCGTGCTGCTGCTGGAGCGCGGCAAGAACATCGAGCACATCAAAGACTACGTCAACGCTACCAAAAGCCCGTGGCAGTACCCGCATCGCGGTGGCCGCACGCACGCGCTCGAAGAGGCCTATCCGGTTCTGAAGCGCGACTACCCGCTGACGGAACGTCAGCCGGACTGGTGGGCCGACGAAAAAGAGTCGCCGTACACCGAGGTGAAACGGTTCGACTGGTATCGCGGTTATCACGTTGGTGGTCGCTCGCTGCTGTGGGGCCGGCAGAGCTATCGCTGGAGCGATTTCGATTTCGAAGGCAATGCGCGCGACGGTGTCGCGGTCGATTGGCCTGTGCGTTACGCCGAGCTCGCGCCGTGGTACGACTACGTCGAGCGGCACGCCGGCATCTCGGGCTCTCGCGACGGGCTCGCGCAGTTACCGGACGGACAGTTCCAACCTGCCATGCCGCTGAACTGTGGCGAGGAGTTGGTCGCCGGCCGCATCCGCGGCAAGTTCGACGG
>PMCP01000076.1:0-2928 GCA_003155415.1 Gammaproteobacteria bacterium
GGAATAGCGAGCGCCAGAAACCCTTTCACGAGGAACGCAGCGCCGCACGCAGCGCCGCACGCGATGAGCCACGCGCGCCGCTCCACCGAGGCCGCACGCAGAGCCAGGTAGTACGCCGCGAGTGCGGCCGTCAGGAACAACGCAAGAAACGCGTCGAGCAACGCGAACGTGCCAACACCCGCGACCAGAAACGTCGTCAGNNACGGGCAGCCGCAGCGCGAACGCGTTGTCGCCGAACGCGGCGAGCGAGAGCGCGTTCAGCCAGTGACCGAGTACCGGCTTCTCGAAGTAACGCACACCGTTGAAATGCGGAGAAACCCAGTCGCCCGACACGAGCATCTCGCGCGCAATCTCGCCGTAGCGCACTTCGTCCGGGCTCGCCAGGGGCCGCACCGGCAAAGGCAATAAGTACAGCAGCACGTACAACGCGACGAGCACGAGCACTCCGCGTTGCGTGGCCGCGCCGCCCGGCGTGAAATCTGATCCGGGCGTGGCCGTCATCGTTCGCGTGCGCTCAATGCGCGAGCGCCGAGCGTTGCCAACACACGTCGCCCTCGCGGCCGGCGATGGGCGCGAGAGCGATCGCCTCGCGCGCCAGCACTTGCGCGCCGAGCAACGCCTTCAGCGGCACGGGTTGAATCCCGCGCTGCGTGCACGCGGTGAGGAACTGGTCGAACAGCGGCGCGCACACGCGTCCTTCGACTTCGGCGTGAACCGCCAGCACGTTCAGCTGGCCCGGCCGCACCTGCGCGAGCAGCCACTCGTTGTAGGTCTCGTCATTGATGCCGTTGCGGCCGATGACCTCGTCGTAGGTAGGCAACGTGGTCGGAATTTGCGGCGCGAGCGTTCGCTCGCCGGCCGCAGGTGCAAACACGCTGCGGCCGCGACAATCGCTGTTGTACCGGAAACCGAAGGTCTGCTTGGCTTCGAGCACGCGCTCGTTGCAAACCCAACCGGCCGCAGCCGAGCAGTCCGGCGCGCGGCCGACTGCGCTCTTGAACGCAGCCACGCCGAGCGCGATCTCGCGTTCCAGATCGGCCGCGGGGAGTCGCAGCGCCTGCGCTTGCCAGCGGTGGTGGTCCCAGGCGTGCAGCCCTACTTCGTGCCCCGCGTCGGCGGCCGCGCGCATCACACCGCCGAGATTCGCGGCAATCTTGCGCCCCGGCCACAGCGTGCCGGCCAGCAGGATGTCCCAGCCATACAGGCTCGCGGCGCGCGAGCGCAGCATCTTCGCGAGAAAGCTCGGCTTCAGGAGCCGCCACAGGTGGCGGCCCATGTTGTCGGGGCCTACGCTGAAAAAGAACGTGCCCTTGACGCCGTGTGCCGCCAAGATCTCGAGCAGGCGGGGCACGCCTTCGCGCGTGCCACGAAACGTATCGACATCGATCCGCAGACCGAGCTCGACCATTAAGCGCCCGTGTCGGCCAGGCGGCGAGTCGTAACAGGCGCGCTACTCGCAGCCACGTCCACGCCGTTCGCGGCCAGATGATCGCGCAGGAAGAAGTCGAGCGTGCGATCGACCGACTCCTCGAGCGTAATCACGGGCTGCCAACCAAGCACCTTGTTCGCATTGCGGATGCTCGGACGGCGGTGTGTCACGTCCTGGTAGCCGTCGCCGTAATAGGCCTTGCTCTCGATTTCCTTGATGCCGGCGAGCGGCGGGAAATGCGCACGCAACGGGTGGCGCTCGAACTTGTCGACCAGGAGCTCGGCGAGCTCCTTGATGCTGGCTTCGTTGCGTGGGTTACCCACGTTGAAGATGCGGCCGTCGCAATTGCCGTCTTTGTTCTCGATGATGCGGAACAGGCACTCGATGCCCTCCGTCACGTCAGTGAAGCAACGCTTCTGCCGGCCGCCGTCGATCAAGAGCAGCGGCGTGCCCTCGACGAGATTCAGGATCAGCTGCGTGATCGCGCGCGAGCTGCCGATGCGCGCCGCCTCCAGCGAATCGAGCCGCGGGCCGAGCCAGTTGAACGGCCGGAACAGCGTGAAGCGCAATCCCTGTTTGCCGTACGCCCAGATCACGCGGTCGAGCAACTGCTTCGATGCCGAGTAGATCCAGCGCTGCTTGTTGATGGGCCCCAAGATCAGCCGTGACTTGTCCTCGTCGAACTCCGCGTCGTCGCACATTCCGTAGACTTCGGAGGTCGACGGAAAGATCACGCGCTTCCCGTACTTCACACAGTAACGAACGATGCGCAGGTTCTCTTCGAAGTCGAGCTCGAACACGCGCAGAGGATTCCGCGTGTACTCGATCGGCGTCGCAATCGCCACGAGCGGCACGATCACGTCGCATTTCTTGATGTGGTACTCGAGCCATTCACGATGGATCGAGATATCGCCCTCGAGGAAGTGGAAGTCGGGGTGAGACTCCAGGCGCTTGATTGCGCTGTCGTTCAAGTCCATGCCGTAGACTTCGTAGCCGCCGGCGGCAAGCAATCGCTCACTCAGGAAATTACCGATGAATCCGTTGACGCCCAGGATCAGCACGCGCGTTTTGCGCGCGCGTCGTGATCGGCGCGACGGGCTGCTGGTGAAGTACAGGCCTTTGACGAGATTCAATTCCGTCGCGAGCTGAGCGCCGCCGCAATAGACCCCGCCCTGCTGTTGAGCGAAGTTGATCCGCAGCGTGCCCTTACCGCACGCCACTTCGAGGGGCGACGCGTTCACGATCGTGCCGGGCCGAACGTCCGCAACCGTATTGGGTAACGCCTCGGCGCTCCACACCAGCACCTTCGCCGACCGCGCGTGCGTGAATGCGCCGGGGTACGGCTTCGTCACGGCGCGCACGAGGTTCGCGATGTCGGTGGCCGGTTGCTGCCAATCGATCTCGCCGTCTTTCGGCTGGCGCCGCCCGAAATACGTGGCGGCCGCTTCGTCCTGCGGCGTGCGCGGCGCCGTGCGGCGCAGAATCTGCGGCAGACACTC
>PMCP01000076.1:3037-14228 GCA_003155415.1 Gammaproteobacteria bacterium
AGCAGCTTGCGGTAGTAGAACGAGAACAGCACCTCCGGTTGCAGCTCGCGAATGCGCGCAAGCCACAGCGGATGATTGACGTCCTCGGGCGCGAAAACCGGCAGACCTTTGCGAGCCGCGAGCTCCGCAACCGAGCGGAACCACACGTTCTCGTTGTCGGAATCGGCGTGCGTGACGACGCCGACGATCTCGTAGCCGTGGGCGATCAGCGCCTCGATGCCGACGCAACCCATTTCGTGATAAGCAAAGACAATCGCACGCATTCTCGTCTCCATCCTAGTCGGCGGTAGCCGCCGCCATCTGCAGCGGTGGCACGATACCATTCAAAAACGCGGCCGTCGGCGGATCGGCGCCGCGACACCAGAACGCCATGTAGCGCTCCGGACCAAACGTTCTCGCACCCTTACGCTCGTACGGGGGCGGCAGCTCGGGGGCCGTGCGCCCCGCTTCGTTGTTCTGCACGAGCACACACATTGGCTGGCGCACCGGCAGATCGGCCACGGTGGTATTCACCACCCGGCGCCCGGTGACGAACGGCACGATACCGTTGACGCTCTCATCGACGTCGCCGATCAACGAGACAGGCTCACCCGGTGGCATCCGGCGATCGAGGTCGCGCAGGAACGCCGTCATGTTGCGTTCCGGTGCAGCAAGATGCACCACCAGCACAAGAAGGCACGCGACGCTGCCGACTGCGAGCACACCGAGCGCGCCGAGCGACGTGGCCTCTCGGCCTCGGTACGCCAGCACCACCAAGGCGCCGATCATCACACCGACGGCGACCAACGCCGCAATCGCGACGGGGTCCGCGGAATGCAGATAGCGCAGCGCGAACGCCGTCGGACCGACCGCGAGCGCAACGACGAACAGCACCTGCACCCACCACGCCACGCTGCGTCGGACGGCAGTGGCTCGCGATTCCCACCAGTCGACGGCTTCGGCCGCGAGCAGCAGGAACAGCGGCGGCAACACCGGCAGAAGGTACAGCCCACGCTTCGTCGACGCGGCACTCAGCAGCAGCAGCATACCGAGCGATAGCGCGGCCAAGTACCGCCGCGGCTCATACCATGCGCTGCGGCGCAGCGAGCTCGGCCCAAAACGCCAGCGGCTCGGCCTCAAGACCAGCACGGCCGGCACCCACCACGGGAACAGCGCGATCGGCAACGCGGACAGATAGTAGTAGAACGGTTGGTCGTGGCCCGTGTACGTGGGATGCACGAAACGCTGTACGTGGTTCACCCAGAGCCACTCGCGGACCGCGACGGGGCCCGCATCCAAATAGATCAGCGCCGCGATCACGCCCGTCATCAGCACGAGGACCGTCACGCCGAGAAACGGGCGCACGCGCCACACGGGCTCGAGGCTGCGGCGGGCGGCGGCGAGCACGAGCACTCCGCTCGCGATCAGCACCGGGCCGATCAGCCCTTTGGTCCATAACGCGAGCGTCAACGCACCGTAGAACGCGAAGAGCTTGCCCGCGCGACTGCGCCCCTGTACGAGCTCGGACCCCGCCCAGGCCGCGAGCGTCGTGAACAACATCAGCAGCGGATCAATGACGATCCAGTGCGTCGAGATCATGAACTGCACGCTGGTCGCGAGCCCTATCGCGGCAACGAGGCCCACGGTCTGCGAGAACTCGCGCCGACCCCAGAGGAATACGAGCAGCAGCGTCAGGAACCCCGACGCGGCGCTCACCGCGCGCGCTCCGGCGGCGGACTGGCCACCGGCGAGCTCGAATACGGCGGCTACCGTCCAGTAATACAGCGGTGGTTTCTCGATGAACGCGGTGTCGTTCAATGACGGCACCACCGCCGGAGCCAGCCACATTTCGCGGCTGATCTCCGCTTCACGCGGCTCGTCGGGAGTCCAGGGCTCGCGCCCCACGCCGAGGAAGGAGACGATCAGGAGCAGGCCTAGCACGAGCGCGGGAGCGCGCGTGCTCATGCCGAAGCGCTCCGGGCACCGCTGCGTGCCGGAACGTGAGAGCCGACGCGTGCGCCGACGATGTAACGTGGCCGCGCCTGCACGTCGCGCGAGATTCGGCCGATGTACTCGCCGAGCAATCCCATGCCGACCAGCTGCACCCCGAGGAATACGAACAGCACGGCGAAGATCGTGAACACGCCCTGCGCCGCCCAATCGGGGCCGTAATAGAACCGCAGCACGAACAGCAGCACGCCAAATGCGAGACCGGCGAGCGCAAGCGCGACACCGAACATGCTCATGAGCCGCAATGGCGCCGTTGTGGCGCTAACCAGCAGATCGAAGTACAGGTTCAGCAGCTTCAATACGCTGTATTTCGACTCGCCGGCCTGGCGTTCCGCGTGCTCGACTTCGATCTCGCGCACGTTACCGGCGAAGCTGTTCGCAAGCGCCGGCACGTAAGCGCTGCGATCGCCGCACGCGAGCACCGCATCGACAATGTCGCGCCGATACGCGCGCAACATGCAGCCGTAGTCGCCGACATCCACGCGCGTGATGCGCAGCATGAGATTGTTCATGATGCGCGACGCGACGCGCCGGAACAGCGTGTCCTTGCGGCGGCTGCGAACGCCGCTCACGACGTCGGCGCCCGCCTCGATACCGGCGAGCAGCTTCGGGATTTCTTCCGGCGGATTCTGCAGATCCGCGTCGAGCGTGATGACGACGTCGCCACGCGCCTCGGCAAGACCCGCGAGCACCGCCGCGTGCTGGCCGTAGTTGCNNTTCAACAGCACGCCGACGATCTCCGGCTCTCGCGCGGCGGTGGCTTCGATGATCTTGGCCGAATCGTCGCGGCTGCCGTCGTTCACGAGCACGACTTCAAACGCGCACGGCAGCTGCCGCCCCACGGCGAGACAGCGGCGCACGAGCTCCGGCAGGTTGTCCCGCTCGTTGTAAACGGGAATCACGAGCGACACGAGCCTCGGCGTCATGCCCGAGCCTCTCGGATTACGGTGCGAATCACGTCGACGACGCGCTCGACGTCAGCGAGGGGCATGTCGGGGAACAGCGGCAAGGAGCACACGCGATCGGAGTTCCATTCCGTGTTGGGCAACGGCGTTCGCGGCGGATGATGCGCCCGGTAGTACTGGTGCGTGTGCGCGGCGCGGAAGTGCAGACCGGTGCCGATGCCGCGCCCTTTGAGGCGCTCCATGAACTCATCGCGCGTGAGGCCGGCCGTGGCGGGATCGACGCGCACGATATAGAGGTGCCACGCATGCCGCTGCGGGTACGCGGGCAACCCGAGCGGCAGCACTCCCTCTACGCCCTTCAGCAGCTCCGCGTAGCGCGCGGCCAGCGCCGCGCGTTTGCGATTCATCTCGGCGAGACGCGCGAGCTGGCTCACGCCCAGCACGGCGTTCATGTCGGGCAGGTTGTATTTGAAGCCTGGCTCTATGACTTCGGCTTGCGGCGCCCGCCCCTGCGAGTCGCGCTGGAACGCGTCGGCGCCGAGACCGTGGAAGCGCAGCCGGCGAAGCCGAGCCGCAAGCTCGGCGTCGTCGGTCGTCACGAGCCCGCCTTCGCCGGTCGTGAGGTTCTTGATCGGGTGGAACGAGTAGATGGCGGTGCCACCGTGACCGGTGGGCTTGCCGCGGTACTCCGTGCCGGCCGCGTGCGCCGCGTCTTCGACGAGCGGGATGTTCTTCGCAGCGGCGAGCTCGCGTAGCGGCGCGAGGTCGAGTGAGGCGCCCGCGTAGTGAACGGGCACGATCAACTTCGTGCGCGGCGTGATGGCCGCCGCAACGTGGTCAGCCGTGGTCATCAGTGTGTCGCGATCGACGTCGACGAACACCGGCGTGGCGCCAGCGAGCGCAATCAAATTGACGGTGGACACCCAGGTCATCGAAGGGGTCACAACCTCGTCGCCCGGGCCTATGCCTAAGGCGCGCAGCAGCAGGTGCATGCCGGCCGTGGCCGACGTCAACGCCACCGCATGCTGCGTGCCCACTACCTGCGCGAACTGCCGCTCGAGCTCGGCCGACTGCGCACCGGTCGTGATCCACCCCGATTGCAGCACCTTCGTGACGGCGGCAATGTCCTCGGGCGTGATGGACGGGCGCGAAAACGGCAAGAACGGCACCGCGGCCGCACTCGGAGAGGCAGATGACGACATGGCCAGTGTGACTCGCTCGCGTCTAGAAGGTGGCGGGAAAGCCTTGTCAGTGCTCGACATTCAGCTCGGCAGTGTGGGCGAAAGTGCCATGCGCCGCAATAGAACGGGCTGTCGGCGGTGTCCAAATTCCGGGGCTACGCCCGGTGCGCGAATGCCCAGTAACGGCCGGCGAGCCACGTGAGCCCGGCGACCGCACACAGCACGATGAACAGGGCCACTCGGTAGTCGAGCGACGTCACGCGCAGCAACCCCGCGTAGGCGATCTCATTCAACACGAAACCGCTGACGGCCACGGCCGCGAAACGCTTCAGCGCCGCCGCCACGGGGCGGCCCTCCGCGGGGAACGACCAACGGGCGTGCCCGACAAAGCTCACGGCGAACGCGGCCAGAAATCCGAACACGTTCGCGAGCAGCGGCACGACACCGAGCGGCACCGTAACGGCGACCACGGCGAAATGCACGAGAAACGCGGCGCCGCCCACGGCGCCGAACGCGACGACCTCGCGAATGCCCACCGGTTTTGCCGACGCGGGTCGAGCAGCACTCATTGCGGCGCAGGCTCCGCTGCGGAGTAGTCGGGTACGAGCAGCAGCATCGAGTCGACCGCCCCGACGCGCATCAGGTGCTGCGAGATGTCCGTCGGCAGCGAGTCCGTCTCCGGCACCACCAATGTGAACTCATGGCGCGCCGCGAGCTCGCGTGCGAGCGGCGCTGCATCTTCGACGGTGCGTACGCGCCCCTGCCCGTAATAGTCGGCCGAGAAAAAGCGCGTTCGCCAGTAGTACACAGGCGTCGTCGTGTTCGGCACCCGCGCGGCCACCGCACGCATCACCGCGCGCTGCGAGTGGCTTTCCATGTACGCGCCCGCAAGCCACGCGGCCGCGGTCACGACGATGGTCATCGCCAACGCGGTCGCGGCCAGCCGCGGCAGCGCACGCGCATCGTCGCTGCTTACCAACGCCGCGAGCACGAGCGCTAACGGCGGCAGCGCCGGCAGCGCGTACGGAAAAATGATGTTGCCCGCGAACGTGAACAGCAACAGCGGCACGAGCGCGCCGATCAGCCAGAACGCGACGAGCTCGCGGCGCTCGCGCCAGCGCTCGCGCACGCGCACGCGCACCCGAATCAGCCACGGGATCGCGATGAGGCTCCACGGCAGCGCGCCGAGCAGGAGGAACAACCAGATGCCACCCCGTGGCACGTTGTGCGCCCGACCGTACATGTCGCCGGTCCAGCCGGGAACGAGGAAGCGCTGGATGTGCTCGCCGATGATGAAGTAGTTCAGAAACCCGGGATTGCGCAACTCGGCAGCGATGTACCACGGTGCCGCGATCGCCAGCGCGAGCAACCCACCCCTGAGCCACGCGAACCGTTGCCACACCTGCCCCACGCGCCCGAACGCGAGCGCCCACAACGCAATCGGCCCGAGCGCAAGCACGGCCGCGAGCGGCCCCTTGATCAACAGACCGAGACCAAGGGCGACGTACAGCGCGAGCTCGGCGCGGCCACTGCCGCCGCGATAGCGCTCCCAGAATGCGCCGAGGGCGACGCTCACTGCGATCGTCAGCAGCATGTCCGTCATCACCGCCGCCGCCGCTACGAAGAACAGCAACGATGTCGCCATCACGAGCAACGCCGTGAGCGTGGCCACGCTGCCGACCCACCGTCGCACGCAGAAGTAGAACGCCACCGCGAACGCCGCGGTCGCAATCAGGATCAGGATTCGCGGGCCGAGCTCACCGGGCCCAAACAACGCGATGCCGGCCGCTGAGAACCAGAACGCGAGCGGCGGTTTCGCCAGGTACGGAACGCCGTAGTCGTGCAGCGGCACGAGCCAATCGCGGCTCTCGACCATCTTGCGCGCCATCTCGCCATAGCGCGCCTCGGTGGTGTCCATGAGCGGCACGAAGACGGCCAGCACGAGACGCGACAGCGCGGCGGCGCCGAGCGCGAGCCATACGGAGCGGAGACGTAGCACGCTAGTTCAAACCGCGGCGCTGCGACCGGAACGGACCATGGCGACCGCGGCCGTCGGTGGCGAGTCGCGGCTCGCGCCCGGCTGCAACGCCGCAGCCGCGTCGGCATCGACGATGTCGCGGATCAGATAGTTGGGCCTCTGCTTCGTCTCGATGAACACGTTGCGGATGTACTGGCCGAGCACGCCCAGGAAGAGGAGCTGCACGCCGGAGAGCAGCATGACCGCGACCGTCAGCGTGGCCCAGCCGGGCACGTCGACGCCGTACACGAGCGTGCGAACGGCGATCCACAGCCCATATGGAACCGCGGCGAATGCGACCAGCGCGCCAATCGTGCTCGCAACCCGCAGGGGGAAGTCCGAGAACGACGTCAGTCCGTCCCAGCCAAGGCGCACGAGCCGGCCGCGGTTGAACGTGGTCTTGCCGGCGTGTCTTTCCGCCGCGACGAACGGCACCTCTGCCGTGCGGAAGCCGAGCCACGCGTATAACCCCTTCGTGAACCGCACGCGCTCGCGGATCGAGCAAAGCGCCCTGACGGCGGCTCGATCGAGCAACCTGAAGTCGACGGCGTTCGTGGGAATGTCGACGTCGGCGCCGCGGTTCACTCCCGCGTAGAACGCCGCGGTCGCGAGGCGCTTCAACAGGGTTTCGCCCTGCCGGCTTTCCTTGACGGCATACACGACCTCGAAGCCCTGCTCCCAACGCGCGATGAACTCGGGGATCAGCTCGACCGGATGCTGTAAGTCGGCGTCCATCAGGATCGTGGCCGCGCCCCGGGCGAGATCGAGCCCGGCGAGCAGCGCGTTCTCCTTGCCGAAGTTGCGTGTCAAACGCACGACGCGGACGGGATAGCGGCCGGCGTAGCTCGCGGCGATCTCGGCGGTGCGGTCACTGCTGCCGTCGTCGACGACGATCAGCTCGAACCGGTACGGCAGCGATTGCAGCCGCTCGAACAACGTCTCGATGGCACGGGCAATGTTGCCCTCTTCGTTATACGCGGGAATCACGATATCGACGACGTTCGTTGGCGCTGCGGTTTCCACGCGTCAACCTCCTCGGCTATGCCCGATGTTGCCGGCAAACTAGAATATCGTTTTGCCCGGAGCAGAGATACGGTGAGCGCTCCCGAACAGCACGCGGCCGCCTCCGAAACCCGGAGCACGGCGCTCGGTACGGCGCACCTTTTGCGCCACTACTGGCAACCGCGGCACTGGGGGGCGTGGCTGTTCATCCTGTGGCTCAAGGTCACCGCGCTCTTGCCCTGGCGCGCGACGGTGGCGCTGCACTCGTGGCTCGGCCGGGCGCTGTGGTACCTGCTACCGCGCAGCCGCCACGTGATGCTGCGCAATCTCGAAATCTGTTTCCCGCAGCTTACGCCTGCCGAAATCGAGGCGTTGGCTCGCACACATCTCCGGAATCTCGGGGCATCGATCGGCGAAGTGGCACTCGCGTGGTTCGGCACGGCGCCTTGGGCACGGCCGCCGGTTCGCGTCGAAGGCATCGAGCATCTCAATGCCGCGCTTGCAAGGGGCAAGGGCGTAATCCTGTTCACCGGGCATTTCACGTCGGTGGAGATCGCGACACAATTCTTGAAGCCGTTGATTCCGCTGTTCGCGTTCATGTTCACCCCGCGCAACAGCCCGGTGCTCGATGCCATGCAAACGCGCGGACGGCTGCGAACCGGCCACGTGCCGCTGCCGAGCACGGCGATTCGCGCGCTCGTGCGCCAGCTAAAGCGCAACGCGGTCGTCTGGTATGCGCCGGATCTCGCGTACGTGAGCAGTAGTGCTGCGCTCGTGCCGTTCTTTGGCGAGCCGGCAATGACGAACACCGGCGCGTCGCGGCTCGCCCGCTTGAGCGGGGCAGCGGTCGTGCCGCTGTACTTTCGCCGCCTGGAAGGCGGCGCCGGCTACCTGCTGCGTTTCACGCCGCCGCCAGAAAACTTCCCGAGCGACGACGTCTTCGAGGACACGCGACGGCTCACGGCCGTGCTCGAGGGCTTCATCCGCGAATGTCCGGAGCAATACTTCTGGACGCAGCGCAAGTTCAAGAATCGCGGCGCGGGCTTACCCGACGTCTACGCGCGCCGCTGAGCGCGGTGTCAGTTTGGCTCCTGGGTCGAGCGCCCGAGCAGGCGTGAACCGTCCGCGAGCGTCACGCACCGGGCGTTGCCCACGTTCGCGCCACTCCGTGCGATCGACCCTTCGACGGTGATCTGATCGCCTTCCTTCAGCGACGTGCGGGACCAGCCCGCCCGCTGCAGGGTGTTCGGGCTTGCAAGCTCGAAGTTCCAGGTGACCACCTCGCCTTTCGGATCCTTCACGTAGAGGTAGAACCGCGCGTGCGGATTCGTCCATTCAAACCCACCGACCCTGCCCGTCAGCGTGATGGTTTTCCCCGGATCGTACTGCGCAGCCAACGAGTGATGAGCTGCAATGGGCTGCGACAGCGAGAGGGCCGCGACGGCAGCTAGCCCTATGACGACGACGGTTCGCACTCGTGTACCCCGCGCCGTTCGTTACAAACCGGCCTTGCCGCGGATGTGCTCGACGTCCTGATTGTTCTCGTTGCAGATGTATTCCATGAGCTCCCAGCCGGGGCGCGACGTAGCGGTGTACTTCAGCGTGAACGGTTTCGTGTACGCACCGGGGTCATAGATCGTCGTGACGTTTTCCAGCTTGCCCATGCTCGTGCGCGTGTAGCGCTCGACGGTACGCAGCTGTGTCGTGTGCGGATGGCCCTGGAAGTCGAACCAGAACTTGTCGTTGAAGCCCACGGTCTCGATCACGAGCGTGTCGCCTTCCCAGTGACCGACCGAGTGGCCGTACCACGTCGCTTCGAGATCGTCGGGGTGCGCGCGGCCGTCCATGAAGATCTGGCGGTAGCTATGGATGTTGCCTTCGAACAAGAAGAACAGATGTGTGGCTTTGCCGAAGGCGGGTGTCTGCACAATGCGCCACGGGTAAGGTGCCACGCGCGGCACACCAGTTGGCAGGCAGCGCGCCTCGGGATCTTCCGCGGCCATGCGCTTTTTCATCAGCGCTTCGGCTTCGGGTTTCATGACGATCTGCTCGCCGGGCGCGAGCCCTTCCTTGATGTCACCGACGGGGCCACCGCCAACCCACACGCCGGACAGATCCGGTGTGCCGTCCGGCAGCCTCGGCGCGGGACCGTCGGCCACTTTTGCGATGAGCGCCGGATTGTTAGCGCCGCCGCTGCCGGCTGGCGACGTGCTGGCGGGCGGCACCTGCTGTGCGCTGGCCGCGGCTACGAAACCGGCTCCGGCGAGTGCAGCCATGCGAAGGGTAGCGAAGCGCATGATCAGTTCGCGTCCTGAGCGGAGCGCGCGAACACGCGCGAGCCGTCGGCGAGCGTCACGCTGCGGGCGTTGGCCATGTTGGCGCCGCTACGCGCGATCGAGCCTTCGACCGTGATCTCGTCGCCTTCTTTCAGCGACGTGCTCGACCAGCCCGCGCGCTTCAAATAGTTCGGGCTCGCGAGCTCGAAGTTCCAGGTCTTGACCTGGCCTTTCGCGTCCTTCACGTCGAGGTAGAACCGCGCATGGGGGTTCGTCCACTCGACCTTCGAGACTTTGCCCGTGAGCGTAATGGGCTTATCTGGATCGTACTGCGCGGCGAACGAGTGATGCGCCGCGACGGGCTGAGACCACCAGACCGCAGCAACGGCCAGCAACGTGACGACGACGGTTCGCATGCGTGTACCCCCACTCCCGATCCGGCTGATCGTAGCGAAACGCCTGCGGCCCGTCGACGGGCCAAGCTTTAGTCGAATGCTATAGTTCCGGGCACTCGGGAGAACGACGCATGCGCCCCCTACTCTCAGCCGTTGCGCTCGCGTTGCTCGCGGGCTCCGCGATGGCGCAGCTACCGGTCGAGGTCCACTCGAAGCAGACCGAGCTCCTACCGAGCGCCGATCCGCAGCTCGCGGCGAACAAGCGCCTGGCGTTCGATTTCTGGCGCGAGGTGATTCAGGCGCACCACGTCGACAAGGCGAGCACGTATGTGGCCGACGCGTTCGTCGAGCACGCCCCGTCGGGTAAGGGCAGCGACTCGTGGGCGGCGACCGGCGGTCATCGCCCGCCGGAACCGGTCAAAGCCACGCTCGACGACCTGGTCAGCATCGTGGCAGAACGCGATTTAGTGGTACTCGCTTTCCGCCGCGTGCTGCCCGATCTCGAGCACGAAGGCCAGACCTATACGACGACCGCATTCGACATGCTGCGGATCGCGGGCGGCAAGATTGTCGAGCACTGGAGCTCCGGCGCGGATGAGTAGGCCAATCGGCGCATCCCACGTGGGAATCGTCCGGCAAGACCTCTTCGCCTCCACATTAAGGCGAGGTTCAGGTCCGGGGCGTAGGCTTGTCGACAAGCTAGGCACGGAGCGCACATTCGGCTCAAAGCCCAGCCCGGAGGCTGTCATGGATACGAACCGTCGCACACTGTCATTGGCCGTTGCCNNAAGCCGGTCGCCGCGCAGCAACCGGCTGCGGACAAGATCCTGTCGCCGGCCGAGCTACAAGACGTCGTCGGTCCGATCGCTCTGTACCCCGACGACCTCGTCGGCATCGTGTTGCCGGCGTCGACGTATCCGCTGCAGGTCGTCGAAGCCGAGCGGTTCATCGATAAGCGCAAGCAGGACCCGAACCTGCAGCCGAGTCACGACTGGGACGACTCGATCGTCGCACTGCTGAACTATCCGGAAGCCGTGCACCTTCTCAGTGACGACCTCGACTGGACTTGGGACCTGGGCACAGCCGTGCTGAACCAGCGCGGCGACGTGCTCGACGCGATTCAGTCCTTCCGCACCCGCGCGCGCGGCGCCGGCAACTTGCGCACGGACGACCGCCAGACCATCACGACGCAGAACGACGGCAGCATCGCGATCGCGCCGGCGGATCCGCAGGTGATCTACGTGCCGTACTACGAGCCGGAACGCGTCGTCGTGTACCAATCGGAGCCGGTCTATTCGTATTACCCGTACGCGTATCCCGTGTACTACTACCCGTATCCCGCCGGTTACCGATTTCGCACAGGATCGTTCTGGGGCGTGACGAGCTACTTCGGCATCGGCTGGCATTCGCGCCTGCTGAACGTGCA
>PMCP01000090.1:0-2929 GCA_003155415.1 Gammaproteobacteria bacterium
TACACACTGGCCGGCACTGAAGTGTCGGCACTGCTCGGCCGCATGCCGAGCGCCGTCGGTTACCAGCCGACGCTGGCCGAGGAGATGGGCGCGCTGCAGGAGCGCATCACCTCGACGAAGACCGGCTCCATCACGTCGTTCCAGGCCATTTACGTGCCCGCCGACGACTTGACCGACCCGTCGCCGGCCACGACGTTCGCGCATTTGGACGCGACGCTCGTGCTCTCACGCAAGATCGCCGAGCTCGGCATCTACCCGGCCGTCGACCCGCTCGACTCCACGAGCCGCCTGCTCGATCCGAACGTGATCGGCCAGGAGCACTACGACACGGCGCGCGCCACGCAGGCCGTGCTGCAGCGGTTCAAGGAGCTGCAGGACATCATCGCGATCCTGGGTATGGACGAGCTTTCCGAAGACGACAAGCTGATCGTGCAGCGTGCTCGCAAGATCCGTAACTTCCTGTCGCAGCCGTTCTCGGTCGCACAGGCGTTCACGGGCATCGAGGGCAAGTACGTGCCGCTGAAGGAGACGATCCGCAGCTTCAAGGGCATCGTCAACGGCGAATACGANNGTCGGCGGCATCGAAGAAGCCGTCGAGAAAGCCAAGAAGCTGCAGTAAACCACCATGCCCATTCACGTCGAGATCGTCAGCGCTGAAGGCGCCATCTTTTCCGGCGACGCCGAGCGCGTGTTCGCGCCGGGGAAGGCGGGCGAGATCGGCATCGCGCCGCGTCACGCGCCGCTGCTCACGACGCTGAAGCCGGGCTCGATCCGCGTGCTCACCGCTGAAGGCGAGAAGGTCTTCTACGTCACAGGCGGTGTGCTCGAGATTCAGCCGCACTTAGTCAGCGTGCTGGCGGATAGCGCGCTGCACGCCGAGCAGCTCGACGAAGCCGAAGCGTTGGCCGCCCGCGATCGCGCGCGCGAGCTGCTCTCCGGCAAGACCGAAGGCATCGATCTCGCCGCTGCGCAGGCCGCGATGGTCGAAGCCGAAGCCCGCTACCGCGCCGCGCAGCAGCTGAAGGGCAAGCGCAACTAAGCTCCCGTCTCGGCGTACTATCGTGCCCCAGTGATCACCGGGGTAGCGCTCATGCGTAACGTGGGTTGGGTGTCGATCGCAGTCGGCGGCTTCGTTGCCGCGCTCGTAAGCGCAGCCGCGCTCGCGCAACAAAACGTCGACACCGTCGTCACGCACGGCAAGATCCTCACGGCAGACGCGACGTTCGCGGTCGTCGAAGCGCTGGCAATCGACGGCGGTCGCATCGTCGCGCGCGGCACGAGCGCCGAGATGGCGCGGCTCGCCGGACCGAAGACGAAAACCCTCGACGTTGGCGGCGCGACGCTGATTCCAGGCCTCATCGACAATCACATGCACTTCACGCGTGGCGTCGAGCGCTGGCACACGCAAGTGCGCTTCGAAGGCGTGGACTCGAAGCGAGCCGCGCTCGACATGCTGCGCGCGAAGGCCGCGAGGCTGCCGGCGGGCGCATGGATCATGGTGCAGGGCGGATGGACGCCGCGGCAGTTCAAGGACTGGGGCGAAGGCTTCACGCTGGCCGATCTCGACGCCGTGGCGCCGAAGAATCCGGCGTTCGTGCAGGAAGGCTACGGCGTGGTGTATGCCAACACCCTCGCGCTGAAAGCCGTGAAGCTGAACCCGGCCGACGGCGCGCGCCGCAATGCGCAAGGCCTCGTGTCGTTCCAACCGCCGTACGCGCTCTACGACGCCATTCCGCCGACGTCGCCCGCGCAGCTCGAGCAGAACTTCACGGACTTCATGCACGAGCTGAACTCGACGGGGCTCACAGGCGTGTACAGCCTGGGCTTGTCCCCGTGGGTCGCGGAGCGTGCGGCGAAAGGCCCGCTGCCGCTGCGAATCTGGGAGACGTTGCCGTTCGACGCGCACGATCCGGCGTCGGCCGTGCACGCTGCGGAGATCATCGCTCGCAGCAAGCCGAATCAGTTCGACGGCCAATGGGGTGTCTTCGGCTTGGGCGAAGTGCTCTACGGCCCGTTCTTCGACCTCGCGCCGCGAAAGGATCCGTGGCCCGAGGACATCATGAACGAGTACGGCAAGCTCGCGGCTGTCGCCGCGCGCGCGGGTTGGCACGTGCACCAGCACGTGATCAACAACAACGCGGTCACCGATCTGCTCGATACGCTCGAGAAGGTGAACCAGACGCAGCCGTTGAACGGCCTGCGCTGGACACTCGGCCACGTCTACGACATTTCGCCCGCGAACATCGCGCGCGCGAAGGTGATGGGAATGACGCTCGGGGTGCACGGCGCCGCGATGCAAGCCGGCGCGCACATGCCCCTGCGCAAGATCGCAGACAGCGGCATCGTGTTCGGGCTTGGCACGGACGCGACGATCGTCTCGCACTACAGCCCGTTCGTGACGCTCGGCTGGGTGGTCAGCGGTGTCGACGTCGGCGGCAACAAAGTGCTCGACGAGACGCTCACGCGTGAAGAAGCGCTCGTCGCGCACACGCGCTCGAACGCGTATTTGTTCTTCCAGGAGAACGCGCTCGGCTCGCTCGAAGTGGGCAAGCAAGCCGATCTCGTCGTGCTCGACCGCGACTACATGACGGTGCCGGCCGCCGACATCAAGCGCATCAAGCCCACGCTGACCATGGTCGGCGGGCGCGTGGTCTTCAGCTCACCGGAACAGCGCTAGATCCACGGACCCGGCCACCACCTTGTAGCCGGCATCGCTGCCGTGCAGGTGATCGCCCACCTGATACTCCTCTTTCATGCGCGCGGCATGCGAGGGATCGCGAAACGCCGCATCGAAGTCGAGCACCGCGTCGAATTCCTTGCTCGTGCGCATCCACTGGTTGATCGCTTGCCGCACGGCGTCGCCTTCCGGCGCGTAGTACGCGGCGCCTTCGTACGGCGCAATCGTGGCGCCGTAGATCTTGAGGCCCTT
>PMCP01000090.1:2958-13979 GCA_003155415.1 Gammaproteobacteria bacterium
CGGTCGAAGCGCGCGAGCGCGCTCACGCCGGCGCCATCGCTCAACACCTGGTTGCCGCTGATGCCGTGATTCACGATGCCAAAGCGCGTGCCGCCGCGGCGTGCGCTCAGGCGCTCGGCCAGGAGATCGGGCCAGCGGCGATTCGCGCCGGCGGTGGAGCCCACGCCGTCGCTGATCGAGTCGCCGAACACGACGACCGCCTGCGCCTTCGCCGCGAGCACTTCGACGCCTGTGAGAAAGGCGCGCATCTGCGTCGTCTGCGCTGGCGCGAACGTGCCTTTCGTGAGGTCGCCTTTGGCCGAGATGTAACCGTCTTGCATGCCGGTGCCGTGGCACGTGCAGGGCCCCGTGTCGCCTTGCAGGTACAGACTGACCGAGAGCACCGCGAGGTCACTCACGGCGAGCTCGATCGGGTCGCTCAACAGCGGCGCGCCGGCGGCGATGACCGCGGATGGCTTGCCGTCGAATGTCACCGCGCGCTCGCTGCCGGCCTGCAAACGGTCCGCGCCGTCCGCGAGCGCAATGCGTGCCGCGCCGATCGTGATGGCCTTCGTGCCGTATTCGTTCGAGATCCGCAGGCGCACGCGTTCGCCGCCCACGCTCAAGCGCACGATCTGCCGCACGGTCTGGTCATTGAAGCTCGGCGTGGGGGGGAACGGGCCGCCGCCGGGGCTCGGCGGTTGCGGCGAGGCGCCCCAGCTGCCGACCCAATTCGCGGGTTGCGCGTGGGCGGCCACGGCCGCAAGCAGCAGAACCGCGCACACGATCTGGCGACGAATGCTCATTGGAAGACCCCCAGCCACGGTGTTGTGGCGAGGTCGAACTCTACTATGAACGGCGCAACTGTCACGCCGGGCGTATGGGGAGCACGCCGCGCGCTACGCTGCGGACGCGGTTCTTTGTTCCCGTGCTTGGGGTGCCGTCGCCGCAGGCGACGTTGTCGGCGCGCCTGACGAGGCCGCCGGTGTCGCCGAGCCGATGCCCGCCAGCACCGTGACCGCGACTTCCATTCCAAGGTACGCGTCTGGCGTGCCGACATAGCTGCCGCCGATCGGCAAGGCTTGCGACGGGTCGCGCGTCACCGCCACACGAATCAGATTCTCAGCTGCGATCAGTCCATTCGTCGGGTCGAACTCGACCCAGCCCGCGCCCGGCAGAAAGATGTCCGCCCACGCATGCGTGGCGCCCGCGCCCTGTACGCCACCCGCCGCGGGCGGATCGTAGAGGTACCCGGTGACGAACCGCGCGCCGAAGCCGAGCGCACGGGCCGCCTCCATGAAGAGCAGCGCGAAGTCGCGGCACGTGCCGCTGCTGCGATCGAGCGTCTCGATGGGCGTTTGCGTGCCTTCCTCGAAACGCGCGTTGTACTTGAATCCCGCGTGGATCGCGGAATTCATGTCGGCAAGCACGTCCCACGTGCGTTTGTGCTCGCCCGTGACGAACTGCTTCGCCCAATCCGTCACGATGTTGCGCGGGTCGGGGTAATTGAGCTCGCGCAGCCGGCCCAAGTCCGCGCGATCGTCGGCGGAATGCATGAAGGGATAGGTCTCGGCGGCGGCGGCGATGGGGAACTCCGGCCGCCCCAACACGTAGCGTTCGATCTTCAGCGTCGACGAAATCGACAGCGAGTCCGCGGTGTCGGCGAAGTCGACGAAGGCCACTGAGTTGCCGAACACGTCGTACTGCCAGCTGACGCTGCAAGGCAGCGACACGGCGAGCGCCGCGCTTTGAAGCCTTAGCTCATGGCTATCGCGCGGGCGCAGCATCAACCGGTGGCGCCCGAAGGTCACGGGCGTCGCGTATCGATACGTCGTAGCGTGGTGAACGGTGAGAGGTGTCACAGGCTAGCATCTAAACACGACGCGCGAACGCGCGCTGCCCCACTCGCAAGAGTCTCAATGTAGGACGCTTCCTACGAGACGAACGATAGCCGTGGTCGATCGCCGCAAAGCCGGCTAGGCTGCGCACAAATGAAGTACGCAAAGTACGCGGAACACATGCGGGAGATTCTGCGGGAAGGCATCGATCGGCGTTACGTGCTGTTGCCGCTCCTGGCCGTCACCGCGCTCGTCATCGCGAGCTTCTTCGTTGCGGAGGCGCGGCGCGACTATACGCGGGGCTTGAGTGAGATCGTCAGCGAACGCCAGGACCGCTTACGCGTGATCGCGGAGCTCACCTACACCAGCATGGACGTCGAAAGCGCCCAGCGCGGCTATTTGCTCACCGGCGATCGCAAGTACATCGAGCCCTACGAAACGGGCCGCAAGGCCGCGCTCGATCACGCGGATGACCTCATTCGACGCTACGAAACCAGCGAAGCCCAGGAAGTGCCGGTGCTCAAGGGCGTGCGAACGCGCCTCGAGATCAAGTTCGGCGAGACGGATGAAACCATTCGCCTGGCGGCCGAGGGCAAAGTCCGCGACGCCGTCGCCACGGTGAAGACCGATGTTGGCTTGTACTACATGCGCGAGGTTCGCGACGAGCTCGCGGGCCTGCGAGGGCGTGAGATCCAGCGGCTCAACTCGACGCTCGTGGATTGGAACAATGGGCTGCGCATCAACACGTATATCAATCTTGCGAGCACGGTATTCACTGTGATCCTGCTCATGGTCGTGGGGTTGCTCAGCACACGCGAGATTCGCCGGCGAGCCGTTGCCGCGGGCAAGCTACGCGGACTGGTGGAACAGGCAACGGTGGAGCTTCGCGAGCTATCCACTCACATGCTGCGCATTGCCGAGTTCGAAAAGTCTGCGCTTGCGCGCGAGCTCCACGACGAGCTCGGAGGGTTGCTCGTCACCATGCGCATGGATCTTTCGAACTTGCGGCGCCGCATAACGCTGCCCGACGCCGACGCGGAAACGCGCTGGCGGCGCATCGATAGCGCGCTCGCAGCTGGCATCGAGCTCAAACGGCGAGTGATCGAGGACCTACGGCCCACGCTTCTCGACAACCTGGGGTTGGTCGCGGCCCTGCGTTGGCAGGCTGAGCAACGCTGCTCGCAGGGGGGCTTACGTCTCGAGCTCGACTTGCCCGACGAAGAGCCCGTGCTGAGCGGCGACGTCTCGATCGCCATTTTCAGATGCGTGCAAGAGATTTTGTCCAACGTGCTGAAGCACGCGCACGCCACCCGGGTGAAGATTTCGCTGCGCTACCGCGAGCACCTCTTCGTCGTCGTGGAAGACGACGGCATCGGTTTGCCGGAAGGCGCCGAGCAACGCGCCGGCTCTCACGGGCTAAAGCAGATGGTGTTCCGCATGCAAGCGGTGGGGGGTGTGTTCTACACGGAGCCGGCCACGCCACGCGGTACGCGCACGGGCCTCACGATTCCGGCCGCCGCTCTAGGAAGGCCGCCGCCCGTCGATCTCGGCCAGAATCCCAATTAGCTTTTCGAAGTCCGACGACTTGTCGAGAAAATATTCGACGCCGAATTCCTTCGCGCGTGCGCGATATTGCGGCTGCGCGTAGTTCGTCATGATGATGGTCGTGGGGCGCGTCTCACCGAGCGCCCGAAGCACGTTGAATCCCGTGCCGTGGCGCAGCTGCAAGTCCAGGATCATGACGTCGGCATCGTGCTCGCGCACCGCGCGGATAGCGCCGTTCTCGTCGTCCGCCACATGGACCACCGTGGCGCCCGCCTCGGTCTCGAGCAAATCGCGCACGCGCTCTGCGATCAACGGCGAGTCTTCGACGAGCAGCACGCGCAGGGCCGTCTTGGCGTGCGTGGAGCTCATTGAATCAGGCCGTTCTGCAACGCATAGCGAGTGATGTCGGCGTTCGACTTCAGGTTCATCTTCTCGAGCACGCGGCTGCGGTAGGTGCTGACGGTCTTCACACTCAAGCACAACTCGCGCGCGATCTCGGACACCGCTCGACCGCCCGCCAACTTGCAGAAAATCTGAAACTCGCGCTCCGAGAGCCCCGTGTGCACCGGCTGGTCCGAATCCACATCGAGGTTGGCCACGAGCTGCTCGGCCAAGGCGCTGCTGACGTAGCGCCGGCCGGAGAGCACGAGCTGCACGGCCTTCATCAGTTCTTCCGGAGCGCTCTCCTTAGATAGGTAACCGCTGGCGCCCGCCTTCAGCACGTTCACGGCGTACTGCTGCTCGGGGAAACCGCTGACGATGAGCACGCGTGTATCCGGAAAGCTCGCGCGCACGTTCTTCAGGATGTCCAGCCCGCCCCGCCCCGGCATATTGATGTCGAGGATCAGCAGGTCGTAGCGTTTGGCGCGCAACAGATCCATGGCCTGTTGGCCAGTCCCGGCTTCCGCGACGTCGGAGATGCGGCCGCTGTCCTCGAGGTACTGGCGTAAGCCAGCTCTCACTACGGCGTGATCGTCTGCGATGAGCACGTGGTACATAGATGTTCTCGCTAGAGCCGGCGGTCCTTTTCAAACTCCAGTATGCCATCGCCATACCGGGCTTAAAGGAGCTGGGTCCTACCCCGCGTGTAAGTAACGTCCTACAAACCACTCATGCACGGGCGACTGTGCGACCTCGACTCCTTTAATGGCTGGCGGTCCAGCCGGCGCAGCTAGGACGCGTCCTACGGAACGCCGAGGAATCTTCCGCCTGCCGGCGCGCGGCACGCCGCGAGAGGATCTCACCGTCGAATTTCAACTCTTAGGAGACACGCACATGAACTGGGATCGCATCGAAGGGCAGTGGAAGCAATTCAGGGGCCAGGCTCAGCAGCAGTGGGCCAAGCTCACCGATGATGATTGGGAGCTCGTTAAAGGCAAGCGCGAAGAGCTCGTCGGCAAAGTCCAATCCCTGTACGGGAAGAAGAAAGACGAAGCCGAACGCGAAGTCGACGCTTGGGGCAACACGCTGCGCTAAGCAGCCAGGAGATCCATCATGAACAAGACACTTACGTTAGTTACGCTACTCGGCACCCTCGCGGCGGCGCCGGTGTTCGCCGCGAAGCCTACCGGCCAGCCTGGCGACGCCTGGATCCAGGGCAAGATCGAGACGGTCTACCTGCTGAACCGGCACCTGAACAGCTTCACGATCGACACGGACGTGAAGGGCGGCGCCGTTCATCTCACGGGCAAAGTCGAGAGCAATATCGACCGCGATCTCGCGGGCGAGCTTGCGAAAGGCATCGACGGCGTCGTGAGCGTGAAGAACGACCTCGTCGTTGCGGAGCATTCGCGAGTCACTCCGGTTGCGGGCGCTCACCGTCCGTTCGGCGAGTGGGTCGAAGATGCGACCACGACCGCGCGCGTGAAGACGAAGTTGCTCACTGACCGGAACGTCGCCGGGCTGAAGATCAACGTCGATACGAACGGCGACGTGGTCACTCTCGCAGGCGAAGTTGCATCGTCGGAAGAGAAGCAGCTCGCCGAGCAGCTCGCTCGCAACACCGGCGACGTGAAGGACGTGCACAACCAGCTCGTCATTCGCCGCGCGAACTAGACCGAACCTCGCGAGTGACGTGAACGCCGGCGTGTGGACGCCGGCTTCACGGAAGCTCAGGAAATGGAGAAGCATCATGATTCGTCTGGCAGCCACGTTTCTCATCATCGCTCTCATCGCCGCAGTACTCGGCATGGTCGGTATCGCGGGTCTTGCGGCCAACATCGCATGGACGCTGTTCGTCGTCGGTCTGATTCTGGCCGTCGTGTTCGCGCTACTCGGTCGCCGCGTCGTATAGGGCAGCGCGATGTCGTCGCTAACGAAGAACCCGGAGCGGAGCGAACCCGTAGAGGAGAACTCCGCTCCGCGAGCCAAGCTGTACTCGCTGCCGCCGCTCGGCTACCACTACTACGCGTTCGAGCCGGTGCTATCGAGCGAAATGGTGGACCTGCACTACAACGCCCATCACGCGGCCTACGTGAAAGGCGCGAACCAGGCGGTCGAGGATCTCGCCGAAGCGCGAAGCAGCGGGCGTTACGACTCGATCGCGCAGCTCGAACGCAACCTCGCGTTCAATTTCTCCGGCCACGTGCTGCACTCACTGCTGTGGCGCAACCTGTCTCCAAACGGGGGCGGAGCGCCCGATGGCGAGCTCGCCGAGGAGATCGAGCGGCACTTCGGTTCGTTCGCGGCACTCAAGGCGCAGCTGAACGCTGTGTGCACGACGCTGCAGGGTTCCGGCTGGGGCGTGCTGTCCTGGGACCCGCTCGGGCGGCGGTTATTGGTCGAGCAAGTCTTCGATCACCAGAACAACATTGGCCGGTGCACACTGCCGGTGCTCGTGATCGACATGTGGGAGCACGCGTACTACCTGCAGTTTCGCAACCGCAAGAACGAGTGGCTCGCCGCTTACTGGCAGCTCATCGACTGGCACGACGCAGCGCGCCGGTTCGCCCTGGTTCGGCAGGCCGGCATCGGCCTCTAAACCTGGGCGCCGTGACGCGTTCAGCAGGTAGCCCTCGGTCCGGCAGGCTATCATTGACGGCTCCAGGGCTCTTCGAGGTTTGGATAGGTGCCGGTTTCGGTCGTCGTTCTCGCCGCGGGTCAGGGCAAACGCATGCATTCGGCGCTGCCGAAAGTGCTCCAGCCGCTCGCCGGCCGGCCGCTGCTCGAGCATGTCCTCGCCACCGCGCGCAGCGTGGGCCCCGCCGCCATCCATGTGGTGTATGGCCATCACGGCGACCAGGTGCTCGCCGCGTTCGAGGGCCAAACGGATTTGAAATGGGCGCATCAGGCCGAGCAGCTCGGCACCGGCCANNACGGACATCGTGCAGAAGCTCGTGGCGGACTCGGCGAACGGCGACCTCGCGCTCCTGACTGCGATCGTTCCCGACCCCACCGGCTATGGCCGCGTGCTGCGCAACCCGCGCGGCGACGTGCAGCGCATCGTCGAGCATAGGGACGCGAGCGACGTCGAACAGCGCGTCAACGAGATCAACACCGGCCTCATTGCGTTCAACGCCGGCGCCTTGCGCCGCGCCTTGGGCAAGCTGACGAATACGAACACGCAGCGCGAGTACTACCTGACCGACGTGATCGGCCTCGCGATAGCGGACGGCAAGCGCGTGCGCGATAGCGTCGCCGCGGCCGCGGCCGATGTGCTCGGGATCAACGACCGCGCGCAGCTCGCGGCGGCCGAGCGGACGCTACAGCGCCGCATTGCCGCGGACCTCATGGCCCGCGGCGTGACGCTCGCGGACCCCGAGCGCCTCGACGTGCGCGGCGAGCTCGTCGTGGGTACCGATGTGTTCATCGACGTAGGCGTGGTGCTGCAAGGCAAAGTTACGCTCGGCGACCGTGCGCACGTGGGCCCCTACGCCGTGATCACCGACAGCACGCTCGGCGCGGACACGCTCGTGCATCCCTTTACCGTCATGAACAACGGGGCGGTCGGCGACGACTGCGAGATCGGACCGTTCGCGCGCCTGCGCCCCGGCGCCGTGCTCTCGGGGCACGTGAAGATCGGCAACTTCGTCGAGGTGAAGAACAGCACCATCGCGCCGCATGGCAAGATCAATCACCTGACCTACGTGGGCGACGCGACCGTGGGTACCGACGTGAACATCGGCGCCGGCACCATCACGTGCAACTACGACGGCGTGAACAAGCATCGCACCGTGATCGGCGATAAGGCGTCCATCGGCGCCGGCACCATGCTCATCGCACCGGTGGAAATTGGCGCCGGCGCCACGATCGGCGCCGGCTCCACGATTACGAAGGACGCTCCGGCCGGCGAGCTCACGCTCGCACGGTCGAAGCAGGTGACGATCCCCGGCTGGCAGCGGCCGAAAAAGAAGCCCAAGTAAGGACACAGCCCTATGTGCGGAATCGTCGGCGCCATTGCAGAACGCAACATCGTTCCCGTGCTCGTGGAGGGCTTGAAGCGCCTCGAGTACCGCGGCTACGACTCCGCCGGCATTGCCGTCGTGCAGGGGGACCACAAACTCGGCCTGTGCCGCGCCGTGGGCAAGGTCGCGCAGCTCGAGGACAAGTTGCACGCACACCCTCTCGCCGGTCGGCTCGGCGTGGCGCACACGCGCTGGGCCACGCACGGCGGCGTCACCGAAGCCAACGCGCATCCGCATCTCTCCGGCGACCGCGTCGCCGTGATTCATAACGGCATCATCGAGAACTACGAGCCGATCAAGCAGGAGCTGATCAAGAAGGGCTACGTGTTCAAGTCCGAGACCGACACCGAAGTCGCCGCGCACCTCGTGCACGACAACTTGAAGCAGGGCATGGATCTGATCGAAGCCGTGCGCCAAGCGGTGAAACGTTTCGTCGGCGCCTATGCGCTGCTCGTGTTCGACGCGAAGAACCCCGAGCGCATCGTCGTCACCCGCATCGCGAGCCCGCTCGTGATCGGCCTTGGGATCGGCGAGAACTTCGTCGCGAGCGGCGTGCCGGCGCTCCTGCCCGTGACGCAACGGTTCATCTATCTCGAGCAGGGCGACCTCGCCGAGATCACGCGCGACACCGTGAAGATCTACGACCCGCAAGGTCAACCCGTCACGCGCGCCGTGCACGAGACGCAGTGGAGCCAGGAAGCCGCCGAGAAGGGGCCGTACCGCCACTTCATGCTGAAGGAAATCTTCGAGCAGCCGAGCGCGCTGGCCGACACACTGTACGGCCGCGTGGTGAATCACCGCGTAGTGCCCGAATCGCTCGGTATGCGCGCCGCGGAAATCTTGCCGAAGGTGAAGCAGGTGCACATCGTGGCCTGCGGCACCAGTTACCACGCCGGCTGCGTGGGCCGTTACTGGTTCGAATCGATCGCCGGCGTGCCATGCCAAGTGGAGATTGCGAGCGAGTACCGCTACCGCAACGTCGTGGTGCCGCCCGGTACGCTCTTCCTCACGCTATCGCAGTCGGGCGAGACCGCCGACACGCTCGAAGCGTTGCGCATGGCGAAAACGTTGGGCTACCTCGCCACGCTCACGGTGTGCAACAGCGCACACAGCTCCATGGTGCGCGAGAGCGACCTCGTGATGATGACGCAGGCCGGCCCCGAGATCGGTGTGGCCAGCACGAAGGCGTTTACCACGCAGCTGCTCTCGCTGCTGCTCGTAACGCTGATGCTCGGCCGCCATCACGGCATGACCGCGGAGCGCGAGGCCGAGTTCGTGCCCCATCTGTACCACGCCGCGGCCGCCGTCGAGCAGGCGCTCGAGATGAACGAGCGCATCAAACTGCTGGCCGAGGATTTCGCCGAGAAGCAGCACGCGCTGTTCCTGGGGCGCGGGCCTATGTGGCCCATCGCGATGGAAGGTGCGCTGAAGCTGAAGGAGATCTCGTACATCCACGCCGAAGCGTATGCGGCCGGCGAGCTCAAGCACGGTCCGCTGGCACTCATCGACGAAGAGATGCCCGTCATTGTCGTCGCGCCGAACAACGACCTGCTCGACAAGCTGAAGAGCAACATGCAGGTGGTGCGCGCGCGTGGCGGCCAGCTCTATGTGTTTGCGGATAAAGAGACGGGGCTTCAGAACGAGCCCGGCATCAAGGTCATACCGATGCCGCACGCCGACCGCGTGATTGCGCCGATCGTGTACACCGTACCGCTGCAGCTGCTCGCGTACCACGCGGCCGTGCTGAAGGGCACGGACGTGGATCAGCCGCGGAATCTTGCGAAGAGCGTAACGGTGGAGTAGCCGCGCAGGCGGCTCCGCAGTTTCAGTCGAGCGGGCTCTTCACGGCGCCGGCGCCTTTCTTCATCACGTGCGTGTAGATCTGCGTCGTGCGCACGTCGGAATGGCCCATCAGTTCCTGCACCGTGCGGATGTCGTAACCGCGTTCCAGCAGGTGCGTAGCGAAGCAATGCCGGAGCGTATGCGGCCCCACGGGCTTCACGATGCCGACTCGCCTCGCCGCGAAGTGCACTGCGCGCTGAACACTGCGCTCGTGCACATGATGGCGCCGCCATTCACCTGTGCGCGGGTCCGCGCTCGCCCGCGCCGCGGGAAACACATACTGCCATCCCCAGCCCGTTGTGGCCTTTGGGTATTTGCGCGCGAGCGCTTCCGGTAACTCGACGCCACCGTACCCGAGGCGCAGTGCGCGGTCGTGTTGCTCGCGTACCAGTGCCAGGTGTTGTCGCAAAGGGGTTACGAGAACGTCGGGCAAGATGGTCACACGGTCTTTCTGCCCCTTGCCGTCGCGTACGACAATTTGCGAGTACTCGAAATCCACGTCTTTCACTCGTAGGCGCAGGGCCTCCATGAGGCGTAGGCCGCTGCCGTACAACAGCTGCCCGACGAGGTGTAGCTGACCCTCGAGGCCATCGAGCAACGCCTGAACTTCCCGGCGTGGTAGAACCACCGGCACGCGGGTCGGCGTATGCGCGCGAACCACACCGTTCAGCCAAGGGAGATCGACCTCAAGAACTTGGCGGTACAGAAACAGAATGGCCGATAGCGCCTGGTTTTGGGTAGACGCAGATACGCGCCCCTCCACGGCAAGATGCGTGAGGAACTGCTCGACCTCGGGCGCGCCCATCTCCGCGGGATGGCGCTTCTTATGGTGAAGAATTAACCGGCGAATCCAGTAGAGATACTGTTGCTCAGTGCGGTAGCTGTAGTGCTTGGCGCGGACCTTGTGGCGCACCGCGTCGAATAGCCGGGGCTTGGCGACCATGTCGTATATTCCCGAACGGGTGTTTGACGCATATCTGAGATCGTGGTCTAGTAAAAACACTCACTTATGGCCAGTCCACACAAGATATACGGCAAGACGCCGCATTTTCATTGCGACAAGATGTCGCCTACTTATAGTTAGGCGGCAGATGACCATCGCGCGTATCGTCATTCGATTCATAGCCGCTTGGATCTTCGGCGGTGTTGTGACGGCGTTGCTATTCGTATTGGTGGCTTGGCTTACGGGTCAGTGGCCGCCGAATGCTCACTCGGACGCTGCGGCGGTTCTGCTGGTCTTCCCTTTCGCTCTGGCAGCCGCCTTTTGGTTGTTAGCGCGCGCGGGATTTCCGCGTGCCGATAACCCGGAGCCACATTGATGGTGTATTCAAAGGTCACCGCAAGCATTGACGGAATTGGATTGACGCTCCGTTCGGTCGCGTGCCAGCCGCCTAACAAGCAAATGCAGCGAGCG
>PMCP01000064.1:0-26127 GCA_003155415.1 Gammaproteobacteria bacterium
CCGGACGGCAATGGCGGCCAGATCCAGATCGAACACCTGCTGCTGACTGGCAGCGGCCTGCTCGTCATCGACATCAAAGCCTTTGAAGGCGCGATCTTCGCGAGCGAGCGTATGGCCGAGTGGACCGTGATCAGCCAGAAAGGTCGATTCACGTTTCCGAATCCGCTTGGCACGCTATACGACCGCGTCGCTGCGCTGAAGCAGCTCGTGCGCGACGTGCCCGTGACGGGTCTCGTGCTGTTCGGCGAGCGCGCGGACTTCAGCAAGGGGCGGCCGCGCGACGTGCTGTCGACCGCCGAGCTCATGGAACGCTATGCCCGTCCCGAAAAAGCCGACCTCGAGAGGTTGCTCGTAGCGTTCGCGCCGCATTGGGAGCGTGTGAAAGGCGCCACCGAACCGGCACCGGGCGGCGCTGCGCGAATAGCGCTTTAGCGCAACCGGAACAGTCGCTCTGCGTTTGCGGTCGTCGCCGCAGCCACTTCGTCCGCCGTTCGATTCATCCCCGCGGCCACGCGCTCGAGAATATGCGCGAGAAATTTGGGCTCGTTGCGCCGGCCGCGTGGTTGCGGCAAGAGGTCGCGTGGCACGAGATACGGCGCGTCGGTTTCAATGAGCAGTCGTTCGAGCGGAATGTGCGGCAGCGCTGCACGTAGTTTTGCGCCGCGGCGCTCGTCGCATACCCAACCCGTCACGCCGATGTGCAGATCTAGGTCGAGATACGCTGCGAGCTCTTCGGGGCCACCCGTGAAGCAGTGCGCCACGCCGCCGGCGAGCTCGGCGCGCCGGGGCGCCAGGAGCTCGAGGAATTCGGCATGCGCATCGCGTTGATGCAGGAACATCGGCTTGCCAGTCTCCGCGGCGATTTCGAGCTGTGCGGCAAATGCGTGCCGCTGATCGGCGCGGGGCGAAAAGTCGCGAAAGAAATCGAGTCCGCACTCGCCCACGGCGACGACGGCCGGGTTCGAAAGCAGGGTACGTAACGCGATGCGAGTGTGCGCATCGAACTCAGCTGCATGGTGCGGGTGCACGCCGGCCGTCGCGAACAGCACGCCGGGATGCGCGGCGCAGAGTTCGGTTGCCTGCACGCTGCTCGTTACCGATGTGCCGGTCACGATCAACCGTCCGACGCCTGCGGCCGCCGCGCGCTCGAGCACCGCGGCGCGGTCGACGTCGAAACTGTCGTGCGTCAAATTGGCGCCAATGTCGATGAGAGCGTGCATTTCCGCGCGGATTGTGACGAGCCGCGAGGAGCGCGGCAACGGCAGGCGCTAAGCTATTGCACCATGCGTTTGACAGAACTCGTCGCAGCCTGCGTGTGCTGCGTGGCCGTAACGACCACGGCGCGGGCCGCTTCGTCTGCGGAGATCGCCGATCTCGCCGCTCGCATCGACTATGGGTTCTACAACGATGACGCAGCAGCAATCGACGCCGCGCGAGCGGCGCTTGGACGGCTCGGCGACGCGCCGGCCGTGCGCTACTACCGCGACTACGCGAGCCTGCGGCGCGCGCAGCTGAATCCCGCGGATCGTGTATCGGCGCGTGAGTGCGCCGAGCGCGCGGTGCCGGCGGATCTGGCCCCGCCAGTTGCCGCTGAAGCGTGGATTCTTGTCGCAGCTTGTGCCGTTGTCGGGCAGCAGTCCGTTCGCCGTGTGGAACAGGCGCTGTCGCGGGCCCGCGATCTCGACAAACGCAATCCGCGGCTTGGCCTCGTCGAGGCGTGGATCATGCGTCACGGCGCCAGCGGGGACGCGCTCGCGACCGAGGACCTGGCGAACAAGCTGCAGCAGACGATCGAAGCGTTCGATGCCTGGCACGCGCCGGCGAATGCACCCGATTGGGGTGAGGCCGAAGCGCTTGCGGCGCTCGCCGAGGCGACGCTCGCGCGCGGCGAAACGCGGGCCGCACGCGATCTGATCGAGCGTGCACTGATGCTGGTGCCTGACTATCGCGTGGCGGTTGAACTGCGCGCGCGCCTGCGCCGCAACTAGCCTGTTGCGTTCCTACGCTCGCTGAGGTTCGATAAGCGCCGAGTCGGTACGTCGAACGGTGCATGACGGAGCAGTTCGGTCTTTTCGATGCGCGAGGGTTACAGCCCGCGGACGCTGCGGCGCCGCCGCTGTGCGTTCGAGAGAGTCGCCGGGCACGGCGGCTGACCCTGCGCGTGCTGCCGCCGCATACGCTCGAACTGGTGGTGCCGCATGGCGCGCGCGCCGCCGATGTCGCCGCGTTCGTGCACCGACACCGAAGATGGATCGAGCGCGCGCGGCGCGAGATCGCCTCTCACTATTCCTTGGCCCAAGACCGGCTACCCACGCGCATCGCGCTGCGTGCGATCGATCAGAGCTGGCTCGTGCGCTATGAGTCCGAGCCACAGGCGCCGCCCCGCGTGCGCGTGCTCGGCGACGAGCTCGAGGTGCGAACGCGCGACGCAAGCAATCGAGGGGCGGATGCGGCATTGCGCGCATGGCTCTGTGATCAGGCGAGTTACCATCTGACGCCCTGGGTGCTGCGCGAGGCCGATCTCGTGGGGCGGCGACCGAGTCGCGTCCAGGTACGCTTACAGCGGACTCGCTGGGGTAGCTGCTCGAGCTCCGGCACGCTGAGCTTGAACGCCGCGCTGATGTTTCTGGCGCCGGCCGTCGTGCGCTACCTCTTGATCCACGAGCTCTGTCACTTGATCTCGCTGAATCACTCGCAGCGGTTCTGGGATGCCGTGGAGCGCTTCGAGCCCAACTACGAGGCGCTCGACCGGCAGCTCACGGAGGCGTGGGCGGACATCCCAGTGTGGGCGCATCCGGACGCCCGGCGCCGATAGCGCGTGGCGGCCATTCGATTCAGCTCGCTCGCGAACTCGACCGTGATCGTGACAGCGGTGGTCTATGCGATTTTGCTGCGGATTGCCGGGGGCGCGGGGCTAGCGGGCCTCCTGCTGGCGATCATGGTCATGCTGTCGCTCTTGCGGTACGGCTATGCCGTTCTGCGGCACGTAGCGAGCGGCTGGGAGAATTTCCCGCCCCCCGACATTGAGTCATTTATGCTCGTCGGTGGCCTAGGTGCAGTCCTGCATCCGGCTCTGTTCGGCGCCTCCATGTATTTCCTCACGACCACACCGCTTGTCGAAGGACCGCTGCGGTGGGCGCTGCTCGTCGTGGTGTTCGCTACGTTTCCCGCGTCGGCGGCGATCATGGCAATGACCCGCAATGTAGTGGCAGCTTTGAACCCAGCCGAACTCGTCGGTTTCGTGCGAGATATGGGTAGCGACTACTTCAAGCTGCTCTGCGCCAGCGTTCTGCTGGGTGCATTCCTCGTTCTCATGGGCGCGTTGGCCGAGAGCTCGTGGTTGCTCGGCTTGTTCGTTTCGATGCTGGCGGTGTGGACGGTGCTTGCCCTGTTCCTCGCGATCGGTGCCACACTGCGCGCACATCGCGACGACTTCGCGTTGCTCGAGGCGCTCGACGACAAGGACGTTCGCGAGACCAGGCGCAAGCACGCCGACTGGCAGAAGGTGCTCGATATCGCGTATGCCTCCGTACGTAGCGGGTTAGCGGCGCAGGCCTACCGCACGATCAAGGACTTGATTGCGCGTGAAGGCGATAGCCTCGAGGTCTATCAATGGACCTTCAACGGCATGCTCCAATGGGATCCACCCGAGCACGCCGCGATGCTTGGCGAGCGTTTCGCCCACCGCCTATGGGAAGAGGGCCGGCAGGTGGATGCCATGGAGCTGGCGCAGCGATGTCGCAAGCTCTCGCCGAAGTTCGAGTTGCCCGCGGAATTCAGGACGCGACTCGCGGAGTACGCGCGTTCGCTCGGCCGTCATCGCCTCGCGGACGAGCTCAGCGCGAGTTGAGGGCGGCGTCGGGATCCCCGCCGAGCTTGCGCATGGCCCAGTCGTAAGACGCGATGCGCGGCGCTTTGCGCGCGAGTTCGACGGGCGCGCGAACGGCAGGGATGCGCGTCGAGCGCCTGCACGAAAGCCCCATACGCTGACGAGGAGTAGCGAAGGCTCAAAACCTTCAATGTGAGTGTCGGCATGTGCGAACGATGCCGACAGCCGAACCGCGCATCAAACGCAACAATATCGGGTCAGTGCTCGCGCTACAGCACCCGCGCGAAGCTACGAGCGGCGGCTGACCATTCGGGCGCGTTTGCGAGCGCATCCGGCACGTCCTCCGGCTCGGCCACGATCTGCCACATTCCGACGTGGCGCGGGTGCATGAAGCGTTCCGCTACGGCGTGCTCGAGCATCGCGAGCAGCGGGTCGAAGTAGTTACGTGTGTTCACGAGCACGATGGGATTCGTGTACAGGCCGAGCCGCTTGAGCGTCAGTGCCTCGAACAGCTCCTCGAACGTGCCGGGCCCGCCGGGCAGCGTTACGAGGCCATGGCTCCCGGACAGCATCATGTGCTTGCGGATTCGCATGTCCTCGACGACGTGCAGCTTCGTCAGGCTCTTGTGCGCCCACTCGAGATCCATCATGAAACGCGGCATCACGCCCGTGATCGTGCCGCCGGCTGCGACTACGCCGTCGGCGAGAGCACCCATCGAGCCCGTGGCCCCGCCGCCGTAGATCACGGCGTAGCCTCGCGTAGTCAGAACTCCGCCGAGTCGGTACGCGACGTCGCGGTAGACGGCATCGCTGGCGTCGCTCGATGCGCAGTAGACACAGATGCTGTTCTCTTCTCCCACGCGCGAATTGTAGCGGTGTGTGGAGCCCTTCCACGAGTCGCGTCGTGCTACCCTCGGGTCGTCATAGGGGTGCAGTGTTCGTGGAAGCTCTCCTCGTTTCGATCGGAGTGGTCGCTCTCGCTGAGATTGGTGACAAGACTCAGCTCCTCGCCTTCATTCTCGCGGCGCGGTTCAAAAGGCCTTTCCCTATCATTGCGGGCATTTGTTGCGCCACGCTCGTCAATCACGGGCTGGCGGGCGCGCTTGGCGCGTGGATCACCAGTGCAGTGAGACCGGAGATCCTGCGCTGGGTGCTCGGGCTCTCGTTCGTCGGCATGGCGGCGTGGACCATGATTCCCGACAAGATCGAGGAAGAGGAGACCAAGGTGGCGGGAAGGTTCGGCGTTTTCGGCGCGACTGTGATTACGTTCTTTCTCGCGGAAATGGGCGACAAGACCCAGCTTGCTACCGTTGCTATGTCCGCTCACTACGGAGAGCCACTGAAGGTGGTGATCGGCACGACGCTGGGTATGCTCCTCGCGGACGTACCGGCCGTGTTGGTCGGGGACAAGCTCGCCTCGCGGCTCCCGATGAAGCTGGTGCACTCGATCGCTGCCGCGATCTTTCTGGTGCTTGGCGTTGCGACGCTGCTGGGGGCCGGTGCCCAGTTAGGCATCTGAGAGTGCCGGCGAGGGACGCGTTTACCCCTGTTCCAACAGGCTGCGGAGATCGGCTATAGCCGAGTGCGCACGCGAGAGATACGACGCCAATACGAGCGAATGATTTGGGAACAGGCCGTAGCCCTGGCCATTCAGGATCATCGGGCTCCTGATAGGTGCGAGGCCTTCCTCGAGCTCGCGGATCACTTGCCGCAAGCTGACGACGGCGTTCTTATCCTCGAGCGTTCTTTCGAAATCGAATTGTGCGGCGCGCAGGAATATCAGTAGCGCCCACGCGGTGCCGCGCGCTTCGTAGAATTCGTTGTCAATTTGCAGCCACGGCGTCTTTACGACCACGTCAGCAGGCGCCTTGCTCGAGCTTTCGCCCGCGGGGGCGCCGCTCAAATCCGTGTTCACGCGAATCTGGCCCACGCTCGCAGACAGCCGCTGCGAGAGATTACCGAGGCGTAGCTCGATGACCGCGAGCCACTCGCGCAGGTTGTCCGCGCGCGCGAAGAATTGAGCGTTGCCGGGCGTATCGTCGGTCAGTCGCGCGCGGTAGCGGCGCAGCGCGTTCGCGGCTTCACGATATTTGCTCTCGGCCGGCGGCAGCAGCCAGCTGCGGTTGTCGGTGTTCAGCGCCGGCTCGGCGATCGCGAGATCGTCGTCCTCGAGCGACTGCGATTGCGAGCGGCTGTAGTTGTTGCGCAGCACCCGCGCGAGATCCCGACATTGCGTCAACACGCCAAATTCGAAGCTCGGCATGTTGTCGAGCCACACGCCGGGCGGTAGCACGTCGTTGCTGAGATAGCCGCCGGGTTTGTCGAGCATCCAGTCGATGGCATCGATCAGCGTGTTGACTGTTGAGTAGCCCACCACCGCGCGGTGGCCCTCGGGCGTCTCGCGCACGACCCAGAGGACGTTGGGCTCGCGCGACCAGTAGAAGCCCAAGGCCCAAAAACCCGCCATGACGACGAGCAAGAGCGCCATCACCCAGCGCCAGCGGCGCCGCCGTCGCGGGGTAACGGGTGTTGGAGTGCTTGTACCAGCCGCCGGCCCCGACTCCGTCGGCGCGTTCGCGTTGCGACGGAGCCAGGAAGGCAGCAGCTTCATCGAGCCGCGCTAAGCTGCGTGCTTGCTGGTGGCCAGCTGCCGCAGCACGTACTGCAGGATGCCGCCGTGGATGAAGTAGTCCTGCTCCTTCGGCGTATCGATACGCACGATCGCCGTGAACTCTTTCTTCTTGCCGTCGGCGCCCGTGGCCGTGACTTTGACTTCTTTTGCGCGCTCGCGCCCGAGGCCGACGATATCGAACGTCTCCGTGCCCTTCAGCCCCAAGCTCGCGGCGGTGTCGCCCTCGCGGTACTGCAGCGGCACCACGCCCATGCCGATCAGGTTCGAGCGGTGGATCCGCTCGTAGCTCTCGGCGATCACGGCCCTCACGCCTAGCAACGCAGTGCCTTTCGCCGCCCAGTCGCGCGACGAGCCCGCACCGTATTCCTTACCGGAGAGGATGATCAGCGGCGTCTTCTCGGCCTGGTATTTCATCGACGCGTCATAGATCGACAGCTGCACGCCGCTCGGGATGTGCACCGTGATACCGCCCTCCGTTCCCGGCAGCAGCAGATTCTTCAAGCGTATGTTCGCGAACGTGCCGCGCACCATGACTTCGTGNNCGCCGCGCGCCGTAGGAGTTGAAGTCTTTCTTCGTGACGCCGAGGCTTTCGAGATACTTCGCGGCCGGGCTGCTCGATGCGATGTTACCGGCAGGGGAGATGTGGTCTGTGGTGACCGAGTCGCCGAGCATCGCGAGCACGCGCGCGCCCTTCACGTTCTGCGGCGTGCCGGTTGCGAGCGTCATCCCCTCGAAGTACGGCGGGTGCTTCACGTACGTGGAGGTGTCGCTCCAGGTGAAATTTTCGCCCTTCGGCGTAGCTACGGACTTCCAGTTCGCGTCGCCGTCGAACACGCTGGCGTAGCTTTTCTTGAACTGCGCCGAGGTNNTTTCCCGTCGCTGCCCGTGCCGAGAGGTTCCTTCGTGAGGTCGAGCTTCATGTTGCCCGCGATCGCGTACGCGACGACGAGCGGCGGTGACGCCAGGAAGTTCATCTTCACCTGAGGATGAATGCGGCCCTCGAAGTTGCGGTTGCCCGAAAGCACCGNNGCAGCCGTAGCCGACGAGGTTGAAACCGATCTTGTCGAGATCGCCCAGCAAGTTGCAGGCCGTCAGGTAGTCCGTGACCACCTTCGATCCCGGCGCGAGGCTCGTCTTGACCCATGGGCTGCGTGTGAGGCCTTTCGCGGCAGCGTTACGCGCCAGCAGTCCCGCGCCGACCATGACGGCCGGGTTCGACGTGTTGGTGCAGCTCGTGATCGCGGCGATCACTACCGCGCCATCCTCGAGGTCGAACTTCTTCGTGCCGGCGGTGACGGGCGCCTTCGTGCCCTTGCCGGCCGCCTTCAACAGATCGCCGATCTTTGCGCCGGCGCCTTTGAGCGCAATGCGATCCTGCGGACGCTTCGGGCCCGCGATGCTCGGTTCGACAGCGCCGAGATCGAGCTTCAGCACGCTGCTGTAGCGCGCAACAGTTGCGGTACGCCAGAGACCCTGAGCTTTCGCGTACTGCTCCACGAGATCGATCTGCTCGCGCGAGCGGCCCGAGAGCTCGAGGTAGCGCAGCGTCTCGGCGTCGATCGGGAACACGGCACACGTGCTACCGAACTCTGGCGACATGTTGCCGATCGTGGCGCGGTCTGCGAGCGGCAGACCATCGAGCCCGTTGCCGAAGAATTCGACGAACTTGCCCACCACGCCGTGCTTGCGCAGCATCTCAGTGACCATGAGCACGAGGTCTGTAGCCGTGGCGCCTTCGGCAAGCTTGCCGGTGAGCTCGAAGCCGACGACTTGCGGAATCAGCATCGTGATCGGCTGACCCAGCATCGCGGCTTCCGCCTCGATACCGCCCACGCCCCAGCCCAGGATGCCGAGCCCGTTGATCATGGTCGTATGTGAGTCGGTGCCGACCAGCGAGTCGGGATACGCATAGCTGTCGTTGCCGACTTTCTTCTCGAACACCACGCGGCTCAAGTACTCGAGGTTCACCTGGTGCACGATGCCCGTGTTCGGCGGCACCACGCGAAAGTTCTGAAATGCGGTTTGGCCCCAGCGCAGGAACCCGTAGCGCTCCTGGTTACGCTCGAACTCCACGGCGTTGTTCTTGGCGAGCGCGTCCTTTGTGCCGAAATAGTCCACCTGCACCGAGTGATCGATCACGAGCTCGGCTGGGGAGAGCGGGTTGATCATCGAGGCTTTGCCGCCGAGCTTAACGACGGCGTCGCGCATCGCGGCCAGGTCCACCACGGCCGGAACGCCGGTGAAGTCCTGCAGCACCACGCGCGCCGGAGTAAACGAGATTTCACGGTCTGGCTCGACCTTCGGGTCCCAGTTCGCGAGTGCCGTGATGTCGGCTGCCGTGATGTTTTCGCCGTCCTCGAACCGCAGCAGGTTCTCGAGCAGGATCTTCAGCGTATACGGCAGCGTGGCGACGGCGCCTTTGACGGCGTCGAGACGGTAGATCTGGTAGGTCTTGGCGCCGACGGTGAGAGGTTTGCGTGCGCCGAAAGAGTCGGTCATTGGGGCCTCGGGGTGTCGCGATGAAAACCAGCGCGATTATAAACGCGAAGCGCCCGAATGCGCGCGGATTCGAGGTTCAACCCGCGGCACGCAGCTCGCTGATGTGTTGGCCGCCGTGCTCGATCGTGGCGCCGCCGAGGCAGCGGTCACCGTCGTAGAACACCACGAACTGGCCGGGCGTAGGCGTGCGTTGCGGCTGCTCGAAGACGACCTCGAGCAGGCCGCCCGCCAAACGGCGCACGCTGCAGGCCTGATCCGCCTGGCGGTAGCGAATCTTCGCGTGACCCTGCCAGGGCTCGCCGCGCTGCCACTCGTGAGGCGGCGCGCCTACCCAAAGCGGGTCGGCGGCCGTGAGGTACTGGCTGAGCAGCAGGTGGTGATCATGGCCCTGAACCACGACGAGTTCGTTACGATCGGCGTCCTTGCCGGCGACATACCACGGTGCGGCGTTGCCGTCGGCCGCCCCGCCGATGTGCAATCCGTGGCGCTGGCCGAGCGTGTAGTACGCAAGCCCTCGATGCCGACCGCGCTCTCGGCCTTCGTCGTCGCGGATGACACCCGGGGATTCCGGCAGGTACTCGCGCAGGAATTCGGCAAACGGCCGCTCGCCGATGAAGCAGATGCCGGTGCTGTCTTTCTTGTCCGCCACGGGCAGGCCCGCGCGGCGCGCGAGGTCGCGCACTTCACTCTTCAACAGATCGCCGAGTGGGAACACGATGTCGGCCAGGTCTCTCGCATCCACAGCGTGCAGAAAGTAGCTCTGATCCTTGCCGGGATCGCGCGCCTTGCGCAGGTGCGGCACGCCATCGACGAATGTCAGCCGCGCATAGTGCCCGGTCGCGATTTGCGTGGCGCCGAGGCGTTGCGCGTAGCGGCGCATGACGCCGAACTTGATCTGACGATTGCACAGCACGTCCGGGTTCGGCGTGCGGCCCTTGCGATGCTCACTCAAGAAGTCGGCGAACACTTGTTCGCGGTACTCGCGTGCGAAGTTCACGCGGTGCAGGGGCACGCCGAGCTCACGACATACCTGGCGCGCGTCGTGAAAGTCGCGGGCGTTGTCGCAATAGCCATCGTCCTCCCAGTTGCTCATGTGCAGGCACTGCACGGTGTGTCCCGCGTCGCGCAGCAATAGTGCGGCGACGGCGGAATCCACGCCGCCCGAGAGCGCAACGACGGTGAGGGAGGTGCCCGACATGCTGCGATTCTAGCAGCGGGGCATGAGAAGGCGGCGTCAGCCGTGCGCGGCTTGGGTGAGCGCGAGTGCTGCCGGCTCGAGATAGACCAAGCAATCGAGAGGATAGCGGCGGCCTGCGAGATAGTCGTCGAGGCAGCGGAGCACCGTCGGGCTTCGCAGTTGCGCGCTGCGCTTCAAAATCTGCTCGCGCGACAGCCAGTGCACGCCGACGATGCCGTCGTCGAGGGTCGTGGGACCCGACGGAGCTTCGGCTGTGCCGCAGAACGCGACTCGGAGGAACGTGGTGCCCGACTCCGCGCGCCACAAGTAGAAGCCAACGACGTGTGTCGCAGTGAAGCGGTGGCCGGTTTCCTCGAGCGCCTCGCGTGCGACGGCGGCGAGCAGCGACTCACCGTGTTCGAGATGGCCGGCCGGCTGGTTCAGTACCAGGCGCCCGGCGCATTTCTCTTCGACAAGCAGGAAACGGCCATCGAGTTCGATGACGGCAGCAACGGTGACGTCGATGTCGTGTGCCATGGGGCGTTTGGTGAACGTTCGATCGAGCAAGGGCGATTATATTTGAAGTTGGCGCAGCCCGGGTTCGATCTCGGAGGCGTTCCACAGGGTCTCGAACTTGGTCAGGTACAGCCGGGCCACGGCAGGCTCGTACGTGTCCGACATGCCCTCCCATCGATCGGCCTGGGGCCGATACATGAGCGCTAGCTCGTCGGCGATGCAGAAGGCTTCAGGGTTGGCTGCATGCTGGTTGTTGCCACTGCGGAATTCGATGTAGCTATTCAGCCGCCGCCCCATGTTCACGAACCGGCTCGATGTGGTGATGACTCGCGTTGGATCCACCACGAGCACGCGCACGCGCGCGAACCCGCGCGACAGGACGAAACGCTTCAGCGTCTCGAGGAAGTCGTCGTGATCGTAGATTCCAGGCTCGAGATCGTGCGTGAAGATCGACAGTGTGCGGTTCGCGAGCCCAGTGACTTCCACGACCGCCGCGCGCACGTCGGCCAGGCTTGATAGCACCTGTCGGACGCCTTTGGTTTTGGTTTGCTCGCTTGGCGCTGCCATGGAAGAAATTAGCCCACTGACTTGGCAGTCAGTTTACTTAACGGCGTCGTGGCAGCTGTGCCGCGGGTCACGGTTTTTCCGCGGCCGGGGCTAATCGAGCCTAGATCTCGCGTGCGAGTTTGGCAGCGAGGCCGATATAGGAAGAAGGCGTGAGCGCCAGCAGCCGCGCGCGCTCCGCGGAGGGCAGGGCCAGGGTGCCAATGAACTGGCGCAGAGCCTGGGCGTCGATCGCATGGCCGCGCGTGAGATCCTTTAACTGCTCGTAAGCATCGGGCTGGCCGTAACGCCGCATGACGGTCTGGATCGCCTCGGCCAGCACTTCCCAGCGGTCGTCGAGCTCCGCTGCGATCAGCTTCAGATCGGCGTCGAGCTTGCCCAGGCCGCGCTGTGCGGCATCGAGCGCGATCAACGTATGCCCAAGTGCGACGCCGCAGTTGCGCAGCACGGTGGAGTCGGTCAGGTCGCGTTGCCAGCGGGAGATCGGCAGCTTGCTCGCAAGAAAGCCGAGCAACTCGTTCGCCACGCCGAGGTTGCCTTCGGCGTTCTCGAAATCGATCGGATTGACCTTGTGGGGCATCGTTGACGAGCCCACCTCGCCAGCTATTGGCCGGGAGCGGAAATAGCCGAGGCTGATGTAGCTCCAGAAGTCGCGCGTGAGATCGATCAACACGGTGTTGAAACGCGACAGCGCCTGGCAGTACTCCGCTATCCAGTCGTGGGGCTCGATCTGGGTCGTGTAGGGCGTTGGTGCGAGCCCGAGTGACTCGAGGAAGCGGTGGCTGATCGCGGGCCAGTCGGCATCGGGGTATGCGACGGCGTGTGCGTTGAAGTTGCCCACTGCGCCGTTGAACTTGCCGCAGATCGTGACATTTGCGTAGAGCTCCGCCTGTCGTTCGAGGCGGTAGACGAAGTTCGCAATTTCCTTACCCAGTGTCGTGGGAGTAGCGGGCTGACCGTGAGTGCGCGCAAGCATCGGCACGTCCGCGAAACGGTGCGCGAGCGTGCGCAGCTCGATGCAAAGTTGTTTCATCGATGGCAACAGCACGCGTTGCCGCGCATCGCGCAGCATCAGGGCGTACGCGAGGTTGTTGATGTCTTCCGACGTGCAGGCAAAGTGGATGAACGCCACGAAGCTGCCGCCCGTACCCTGCACACCCTCGAGCTTCTTCCGCAGCAAATACTCGACGGCTTTAACGTCGTGATTGGTCTTGGACTCGACCTCTTTGACCCGCTCTGCGTCGTCGACGCTGAAGTCATCGACGATCGCGTTCAGCAAATCCTTCACCGGCGATTCGAGTGGCGCGAACTCGGGGATGCTCGGCTCGTCCGCGAGCCGCTGAAGCCAGCGGACCTCGATCAGCACGCGGTAGCGGATGAGGGCGTATTCGGAGAGGTACTCGCGGAGCGGCGCAGCTTTGCGCGCATAGCGGCCGTCGAGCGGCGAAAGTGCCAGGAGCGTCGAGGAGTCCACCGGCCGCTGAAGCCTATACAAGCGATTTGGGAGTGCGCATCATAAACGAATCCGCGCGGTGCGGATTCTTTATTTCCTAGGAGTGTGCATGACGGCCGAGTTTCGAGTCGAACGCGACAGCATGGGCGAGCTCAGGGTGCCAGCGAACGCGTTGTGGGGCGCACAAACACAGCGCGCCGTGAACAATTTTCCGATCAGCGGTTTGCCGATGCCGCCCGCGTTCTTGCGCGCGCTCGGGCTCGTAAAGTGGGCCGCCGCGGACGCGAACAAGAGTCTGCGTCTTCTGCCAGCACCGATCGCCAAGGCGATCCAGGGCGTCGCGCTGGAGATCGCGAGCGGTAAGCACCTCGATCACTTCCCGATCGATGTGTTCCAGACCGGCTCGGGCACGAGCTCGAACATGAATGCGAACGAGGTCATCTCGAAGCTCGCGTCGAAAGCGCTCGGCAAGCCGGTGCATGCGAACGACCACGTGAACATGTGCCAGAGCAGTAACGACGTGATCCCGTCCACGATCCACGTCAGTGCGGCACTCGAGATCACCGGCAAGCTGCTGCCCGCGCTCGAGCACCTGCAAAAGACGATCGACAAAAAGGCCAAGAGCGTCGCCGGCATCGTGAAGACGGGCCGCACACACTTGATGGATGCAATGCCAGTGCGGCTCGATCAGGAACTCGGTGGCTGGTCCGCGCAGATCCTGAGCAATATTCTTAGGCTCAAAGGGTCGTTGCCGCGGCTCACCGGGCTGACCCAGGGCGGCACGGCTGTTGGCACGGGTATCAACGCGCATCCGCAGTTCTCTGCGAAGTTCTGCGCCGCGCTTGCGAAACGCACCGGCGTCGGCTTCCATCCGCTCGACAACTTCTTCGAGGCCATGAGCTCGCAAGATACGGCCGTCGAGGTGTCGGGCCAGCTGAAGACCACGGCAGTGAGCCTCATGAAGATCGCCAACGACTTGCGCTGGATGAACAGCGGCCCGCTTGCGGGGCTCGGGGAGATTGCACTGCCCGCGCTACAGCCCGGCAGCAGCATCATGCCCGGCAAGGTGAACCCGGTGATCCCCGAAGCCGTAGCCATGGTTGCTGCGCAGGTCATCGGCAACGACGCAACCATCACGATCGCGGGCCAGTCCGGCAACTTTCAGTTGAATGTCATGCTGCCGGTGGTCGCGCTGAACCTGTTGCAGAGCATAGAGATCCTCGCGAGCGCCGCGCGCGTGCTGGCGGATTCCGCGATCGCGGGTTTTACGGTGAACAAGGCTCGGCTCGACGAGGCGCTCGAGCGCAATCCGATCCTCGTCACCGCCCTGAATTCCGTGATCGGCTATGACAAAGGCGCCGCGATCGCAAAGCAGGCCTACAAGGAAGGTCGCGCGATCCGCGAGGTGGCAAGTGAGGAAACCGATCTCGGCGATGCGAAGCTGAAGAAGCTTCTCGATCCACTCGAACTCACGAAAGGCGGAATCAAGGGCGAGGCCGGCGGCGGAGGCGGCTGACAGCCGCGGCCGCGTCACGGAGCGATGAGCGGGCCACTGAACCTCGAGACGATTCGCCGGCGCGTCGCCGCGCCGCGTGCGCCGGTCGATCCGCGCGCGCGGATGCTCGCCAATGTCGACGGCCCGATCTCGCCCGCGTTACGTACCGCGATCGACAGCCCGGGACGCGCGGCGTCCGTGCTGCTCATGCTCGTGGAGCGCACGGCAGGGCTCACCGTGCTGTTCACCGAGCGTGCGGCACACCTGAAGGACCATGCCGGCCAGATCAGCTTTCCGGGCGGCCGCATAGGCGCCGGCGAGACTGCCATCGACGCTGCGCTGCGCGAGACACATGAGGAGATCGGCCTTCCACCGGCCGACGTCGACGTGCTCGGGGTGCTCGACGAGTTTCTGACGGGCACGGGGTTTCTGATCAAGCCCGTGATCGGCTACGTTGCGGCAGGGTCGTTCGTTGCGACGCCGGATCCGACGGAGGTGGCGAGCGTGTTCGAGGTTCCGCTGGCATTCATCGCGGACCCGAAGAACGTCACGGCGACGTACCGCGAACGGCTTGGTGCGCGGTTTCGCACGTACGAGCTACACCATTCCGGCCACCGCATTTGGGGCGCGACCGCTGCAATTCTGGTGAATTTCAGGGACGTCATTTCCCATGAATAAACAAAAAGATGGCGATAGTATCGAGAAGCTCTTAAAGATAATGGAGCGGCTTCGGGATCCTGCAGGTGGCTGTCCGTGGGATCGCGAGCAAACGTTTGCGACGATCGCGCCCTACACGATCGAGGAAGCCTACGAGGTGGCCGACACGATCGAGCGCGAAGCCCTCGGCGAGCTCAAGAGCGAGCTCGGCGACCTGCTGTTTCAGGTGGTGTTCCACTCGCGGCTGGCGCAAGAGGCCGGGCTGTTCGACTTCGAGGCCGTGGCGGCCGACATCTGTGCCAAGCTCGAGCGGCGGCATCCGCACGTGTTCGGCGATGCCGAGGTCAAGGACAGCACCGAGCAGACGCGAGTCTGGGAGGACATCAAACGCCAGGAGCGTGCGGCTGCCGGCGCAGTGAGCCTGCTCGATGACGTGCCGGCGAAGCTGCCGGGCTTGAGCAGGGCCGTTAAGCTCGGCAGACGCGCCGCGACGGTCGGTTTCGATTGGCCAGATACGACGGGCGTGCGCGCCAAGGTCACAGAAGAAATCGGCGAACTCGATGCCGCAATCGCCAGTGGCAGCGAAGCGGAGGTCGCCGCCGAAATGGGCGACCTGCTCTTCACGATCGCGAATTGGTGTCGCCACCTTGACCTCGACCCCGATGCCTGCGTGCGCGCTGCGAACGGCCGATTTTCCCTCCGGTTCCGTGCAGTAGAGGCCGCTGTCGCTGCCAGCGGCCGCGGTTGGGACATGCACGACGCCGCTGCCCTGGACGCGCTGTGGCGGTGGGCAAAAGCCGCGGAAGCTTGATCCGGCAAGCCTTTCGGGCATTCAGGTTTGATTCAGCGCCTCGCCTCTAATCTGCTCCCCAAGGTCCCAAGTGGGACGCGGATGAGAGGGAGAGGTGCCATGGTCAAGACGATTACGACGGTTGCAGTCATTGGGTTGCTGGGCGCCAACGCGGCGCTGGCGGATCATGATTACGACCGGGGCCACGGGTACGGTCATCGCGGGCCGGATGTCGCCTACGGTCGTGTGATCGACGTCGACCCCATCATCCGCTATGTCGCTGTCGATCAGCCGCGCCAGGAGTGCCGCGACGAATATGTCCGGCAGCAAAGCGGTGTCGCTGGCCCCACGGCCGCCGGGGCTGTGATCGGCGCGGCGATCGGCCGGCAGTTTGGGGGCGGCAGTGGCCGAGATCTGGCGACCGCGGCCGGTGCACTGGCTGGCGGGTTCATCGCCAACCAGCGCGCGCAGCGCAACCAGGATTACCGCGAGGTTCCGGTCGAGCGTTGCCGCGTCGTGAACGAGCGGGTCACCGAGCGTGTCGTCGACGGCTACAACGTGACTTACGTATACCAGGGCCGACGGTACGTGACTCAGACTGCCACGCCGCCGGGCGATCGCATTGAGCTTGCGGTCGACGTGCGCCCCGTCGGTTACTCGACGTGGCGCTGAGCGTCCCGCACGAGGACGCTGCTTCAGGGCGGGCCCAAGGCCCGCCCAGTTTTTTTCGGGCGGACGGCCGTAGCCTTTCCTTGACGTGGACCGACGGCGGAATCCAAGCTGGGTGCCGGGTAATGACTACCCGGAACGGGTGGCAGCAGTGAACGGAAGCAAGACAAACGCATTACGGCGGTCGCGACATGGCATCGCGGTCTGCGCCGTGCTGGCAGCCGCGCTAGGCGTTAGCGGCGCGGTGTTCGCGCAACACCGGCAGCCGATTTTGCAGCCCGACGGCGAGCCGCCCGTCACGGCGTTCGCCGCACAGCGCGGCGGTGTTTCGCTTGGCCAGGCCACTGCGATGGCGCGCGGCCGTTACCCGGGCCGCGTGGTGCGGGCCGAGCAAGTCATGATCGGCGATCGCGTCGTGTACGAGATCCGCATTCTCGGTGACGACGGCCGCGTGCGCACGGTGCGTGTCGACGCGCAGACCGGCTCTTTCATGTAATGACAGCCCCATGCGCCTGTTGCTCGTAGAAGACGATCCGAATCTGAACCGCTCGCTGGCCACGCAGCTCGAGCAGGCCGGTTACGTCGTCGATCGCGCCGCCGATGGCCAGGAAGGCCTGTACCTCGCGCGCGAATACCCCGTGAATCTTGCGATCATCGATCTTGGTCTGCCGAAGCTGTCCGGCGTCGAGCTGATCAAGCAGCTGCGCGCCGACGGCAAGTCGTATCCGGTGCTGGTGTTGACGGCGCGTGACCGCTGGCAGGACAAGGTCGAGGTGCTGAAGCTTGGCGCCGACGACTACGTCGTAAAACCGTTCAACGTGGAGGAGCTGCTCGCGCGGATCGATGCGCTGTTGCGCCGCGCGACGGGGTGGGCGCAGTCGGAGCTCGTGTGCGGGCCCATCGTGCTCGATACGCGGACGCAGGAAGTCAAAGTCAAAGGGCAGAAGCTCGAGCTCACGAGCTTCGAGTACAAGCTCCTCGAATACCTGATGCTGCACGCGGGCGAAGTGCTGTCGAAGACGCAGATCACCGAGTCGCTTTACGAAGAAGACTTCGAGCGCGACAGCAACGTGATCGAGGTGTTCATTGGGCGCCTGCGTCGCAAGCTCGACCCCGAAGACGAGTACAAGCCAATCGAGACTCTGCGCGGTCGTGGCTACCGCCTTGCGGTCGCCCGCGGCGCGCCGCCGTCCGGCTGAGCGCGTCAAGCTCATGGCTCTGGTTCGGTCCCTCCGTGCGCGTGTCGTGCTCTGGGTATGCGTCGCACTGATCGTATTGTTCGCCGCCACGATCGTGGGTCTCGACATTGCGTTTCGAAATACAGCGGATCGTGACAGGCGCGAACTGATCGAGGCTCAGGTGCTTGGCCTCATTGCGCTGGCCGAACCCGGGCCCGGTGGCGAGCTGCGGCTGCCGACCGAGGCCATCGATCCGCGTTTCGAAGTGGCGAACAGCGGGCTGTATGGCGCGTTGTACGACGGCAATGGCCGAGCGTTGTGGCAATCGCTGTCGCTGCTCGGCCGAGACTTTCCGGCCGATGAGGTCGCAGCGGCAGGCGAACGGCGGCACTTGATGCTCGACGTGCCGGGCTTTCCGCCGATCGAGGCCGAACTCATGGGCGTCACGTGGGAAGATCGGCCCGCGCCTTATACCTTCGCGATTGGTGTGTCGCTCGAGCCATACAACGACCGGCAGGCGACGTTTCGCAACTACTTGATCGGTTGGTTCCTCGGCGTGACCTTGACGATGCTCCTCGTGGTCAGCGGTCTGCTGACGTTCGTGCTGCGGCCGGTGCACCGGCTCGAACGTCAGGTGCGCGAGGTCGAAGCCGGCGATCGCGTGAAGCTCACCGGCAGCTACCCATCGGAGCTCGTAGGGCTCGCCGACAACCTGAACATGCTCATCGACACCGAGCGACGGCGGCTCGTGCGCTACCGGAATACGCTCGACGACCTGGCGCATAGCTTGAAGACTCCGCTCGCAGCGATGCACACGCTGCTGTCGGAGCAGCGCTCGCAGCCCGCCGAGGATCGCAGCGACGCGTTGAACCGCGAGCTCGAGCGCATGGACCAGCGCGTGTCGTATCAGCTGCGCAGAGCGCGCGCGAGCGGCGCAACGGGCCTCGGCACGGAGCCCGTGGCTGTGGCGCCCCTCGTCGAAGATCTGAAACAGACCCTCGATAAGGTGTACCGCGACAAACACGTTGCGTGTAGCGTGACGGTGGTGCCCGGAGCGTCGTTTCGCGGCGATCCCGGTGACCTCACGGAGATTCTCGGCAACCTCATGGACAACGCCTACAAGTACTGCGCGGGCCGCGTGATCGTGAAGGCCGTGTCGACGCGCGAGCGGCTCGTGATCACGGTGGGCGACGACGGCAAAGGCATCGGCGATGAATTCGCGGCGCAGCTGTTCCAGCGCGGTAAGCGCGCCGACGAGTCTATCCCGGGGCAGGGTATTGGTCTCGCCGTGGTGCGCGAGACCGTCGAGCTGTATCGCGGCGCGCTCAGCGTGGGCAAGTCCGATCTCGGCGGCGCGGAGCTACGAGTCGAGCTGCTCCGCGCCGGCGTGCTATGAACGACGCGGCGGGTGCCGCGCTCGCAGCGCGTCGAGCCGCGAAATACACATTGGCCTACCCCGAGGCGTTGCCGATTTCGGCGGCGCGCGACGATCTTTTGGCCGCGATTCGCGCGCATCGCGTGGTGGTCGTTTGCGGCGACACCGGTAGCGGCAAGACCACGCAGCTGCCGAAGCTGCTGCTCGAGGCCGGCTGCGGCGTGCATCGCATGATCGGNNGAGCTCGAGGTGCCGCTGGGCGAGACCGTCGGGCTCACGGTGCGGTTCACGGATCGCACGGGGCCGCGGACGCTCGTGAAGGTCATGACGGACGGCATTCTGCTGAACGAGATTCGCACCGATCGCAGGCTCGATGCGTACGACGCTTTGATCATCGACGAAGCGCATGAGCGCAGCCTGAATATCGATTTCATTCTCGGCTACCTGCACAGCATCGGGCGGCAGAGGCCGGACCTCAAGCTCATCATCACGTCCGCCACGATCGATCCGGAGCGATTCTCGAAGCATTTCGGCGATGCGCCGATCGTGCGCGTAGCCGGCCGTAGCTTCCCCGTGAGCGTGCGTTATCAATCGCGCGCGGAGGACCAGGATCTCGCAGGCGCAGTGACGACCGCGGCGCGCGAGCTTGCGGCCGAACGCGTTGACGGGCCCGTCCGCGACATGCTCGTGTTCCTGCCGGGCGAGCGCTGGATCCATGACGCGGAGCACGCGCTCGGTCGTTACGGCCCGAAGGGCTACGAGGTGCTGCCGCTGTATGCGCGCCTCACGAGCGCGCGGCAGCGACGAATTCTCGAGCCCGGCAAGGCGCCACGCATCGTACTCGCGACCAACATAGCGGAAACGTCGTTGACGGTGCCGCGCATTCGTTACGTGATCGACTCTGGGCTCGCGCGCGTGAGCCGTTACGGCACACGCCACCGCGTTCAGAGTCTCGGTGTCGAACCCATCGCGCAGGCGAACGCGGTGCAACGCGCCGGCCGCTGCGGTCGGCTCGCGCCGGGCGTGTGTGTACGGCTGTATTCCGAGGAGGAATTCGCTGAACGCCCCGCGTTCACGGAGCCGGAGATATTGCGTACGAGTCTCGCAGGCGTGCTGCTGCGGCTAGAAGCGCTGCGGTTGGGGCCCGTCGACGACTTTCCGTTCATCGATGCGCCGCCCGCCAAAGCTGTGAGCGATGCCTATCAGCTGTTGCATCTGCTCGGTGCGCTCGATCCGGAACGCAAGCTCACGGCCGACGGCGAGGTCATGGCGCGATTGCCGGCCGACCCGCGCGTCGCACGTCTGCTCGTGGTCGCGAATCGTAACGGGGCGCTGCGTGAAGGTCTCGTGATCGCCGCGGCGCTCTCAGTCATCGACCCTCGCGAGTACGGTGTCGACGCGGATGCTGCTCGTCGCAAGCACGAGGCGTTCGCCGACCCTCGCTCGGAGTTCACGAGTTATCTGAATCTCTGGAATGCGTATCGACGCGAACGGCGCAACGGCGAGCGTTCGCTGCGGGTGTGGTGCCGCGATCACTATCTTTCTGCCGCGCGACTGCGTGAGTGGCACGACGTGCATGGTCAGCTGCATGAGCTCGTGCAGGGCCTGGGGTGGCGCACGCGCCACCAAGCGGCCGATTACCGCGCGATCCACCAGGCGGTGCTGGCGGCGTTCATCGATTTCATCGCTGAGCACGAGGAGGGCGTCGTGTATCGCGGCATGCGTGACTCGCGTGCGCAGCTCACCCCGAACACGCCACTCGCGAAGAAACGGCCGCGTTGGCTCGTGGCGGCGGAGCGCGTGGCGACGGAACGCCAATACTTGCGCACTGTCGCGCAGGTCAATCCGCGCTGGGCGCTGCATGTCGCGCCGCACCTGGTTCGCTACGAGTATCACGATCCGATGTGGGATGCGGAGCGTGGCCAGGTCACGGCGCGCGAGGTTGTGACGTTGTTCGGCCTGACGCTCGCGAGCGAACGGCGCGTGGACTACGGCCGCGTCGAACCGCCTGAGGCGCGGCGCCTCTTCATCTCCGATGCGCTGGCGGCCGATCACGTGGGCTACGGCGCCGACGAGCCGGCGTTCCTGGCGGCGAACCGCGCGCTGAAGCGTAGCGTGCTCGACTGGGAAGCGCGGTTGCGCAAGCGCGATCTCTACGTCGGCGAGACGGGCATCGCCGCGTTCTACGAGGAGCGCCTGCCACCAGAAGTCCACGACAGGGCGAGCCTCGCGGCGTGGTGTGCCGAAGGCAACATGGCGCTATTGCAGATGACGGCACGCGACATCGCGAGCCGCGATCTCGCGGAGTTGCCGAGCGAGCGCTACCCACAGGAGCTCGCGCTCGCGGGGCAAATGCTTCCCGTGAGGTATGTGTTCGAGCCGGGTGCGGATCACGATGGCATCACGGTGGGTGTGCCGCGCGCACTGCTCGGGGCGGTTCGTCCCGAGCAGCTCGACTGGCTCGTTCCGGCGTGGTTGCCGGAGAAGATTCTCGCGCTATTGCGCGCCTTACCGAAGGAACAGCGCAAGCCGCTCGTGCCGATGCCGGACACCGTGAACGCGGTGCTCGCAACACTGACACGCAGCATCGGCCGACAGCCGTTGACCATCGCCCTTAGCGAAGCACTGCGAGAAACACGTGGCGTGGAGCTGGCGCCCGCGGCGCTCGATGACCGCGCGCTCGCTCCGCATCTCGTGATGCGTATCGACGTGCTCGACCCCGACGGTAGCGTAAGCGCGGCAGGCCGTGATCTGCGCGCACTGCAGCGCAGGGTGCGTGCAGCGGACGCGCCGGAGTTGGCACCGGCGCGCGCGGCCGAGCCGGCGCGGTGGCAGCGCAGCGCGCTCGCGCACTGGGACTTTGGCGATCTGCCGACGACCGCGCTCGTGGCGCAACGACCGCGCGATCTCGTGCTCTATCCCGCGCTCGTCGATGTTGGTGGCCACGTCGATATGAAATTGTTGCCGCCCGGCCCGGCGGCGGTCGCGCAGCACCGCGCCGGTGTGCGGCGGTTGTTGATGAAGGCGTTGCCGCAGCAGATAGCGCTCGTGCGCGATCGCACGCTCGCCGAGCGTGAGCTCGTGCTCGGTTATCACGGCATCGGCGCCACTGACACGCTTGTCGACGACGTGTTACGCGCGGCAGCCGAGCAGGCGTTCACGCTGGATCCGCCGATTCGCACGGCGGCGGCCTTCGAGGCGGCGCTGCGCAAGGGGCGCAGCGAGATCGTCGCGGCCAGTGATGACCTACGCGCGCTGCTGACGGAGGTGCTACCGCTGCACCGCAAGCTCAAGCGCGATCTCGAAGCGGCGGATGCGCGCTCGGAGGCTGTGCGTGGCGATATCGCGGCGCAGCTCGACGCATTGATCGGCCCGGATTTTCTGACGGCTACTCCCGCCGAGTGGCGCTGCCATCTGCCGCGTTATTTGAAAGCCGCGCAGCAGCGTTGGGACAAACGCGGCCAGCGCCAGGAGCGCGAGCTCGCAGCGCAGGTGCAGACCGCGGCGGGGCGGCTCGAGCACTGGCGTTCGAGCGTGCCCGAGGGGTGGCCCTGGCCGAGCGCGATGGTCGAGTACCGGTGGCTCATCGAGGAGCTGCGCGTGTCGCTGTTTGCGCAAACATTAGGCACGGTGCGGCCGGTATCGACGAAACGCCTCGAGCAGCTTTGGCGGCGCGCCGTGGCGGGTGACGACGTACCAGGCGAGGATGCTGTCGCGCGTCGGTGAGCGCCGGTCACGGTGGTAGCGTGTAGCGTCGCACGGCGCGTTCCGTGATCAGGAACAACGCGAGTGTGCCCAGGATCGCACACGCGATCCGCAACGTTGTCGGCAGCGGCGCGAGCGGCGGCGCGGCGCGGAGTAGGCACCACGAGCCGGCCGTCGTAGCCGCTAGACCGGCCATAGCGGCGGCGCCAAACGTCGGCCGCAGGAATTCGAGGTTCAGTAGCAGCACGCCGAGTGTAAGTAGCGGGACTGCCACTGCGTCGGGCGGCGCGTGCAAATAGCCCAGTGCGGCGAGCGCGCCAGCGGTGGCGCCCGCGAATGCGATCACGAAACGGGGCACGTACGTGGCATACACGAGCCCGCCGATCGCAATGACGAGCCAGGCGTATGCCCCGGCCGGCGGGCTCACAACGGCGATCGCGAACGGCATGTTGGGCTCCGGATGATCACTGCGGCCACTGCACGCTAGCCGGCCCGGGCTCCGCGACACGAGCTTCATTTCGATCTGATTCACCGGGTTTCTTTGGCCGCGCCGGGAACCGGCAGGTATAGTGACGTGCGAAGCAAACCGAGCTCCCCGATGACTCAAGCACGCACTCCGACCGATTGGCACCCGGCCAGCTGGCAGAGTCGGCCTGCGGCCCAGCAGCCGACGTATCGCGACCGCGTCCACCTCGAGACCGTGCTCGCGCAGCTGTCGCAGTTGCCGCCGCTGGTGACGACCTGGGAGGTCGAGAACCTGAAGTCGAAGCTCGCGGCAGCGCAGCGCGGCGAAGCCTTTCTTCTGCAGGGCGGCGACTGCGCCGAGAACTTCGAGGAGACCACGTCCGAAAACGTGGTGACGAAGCTCAAGATCCTGCTGCAGATGTCGCTCGTGATGCTCGTCGGCTTGAAGAAGCCGATCATCCGCGTCGGCCGCATGGCCGGGCAGTACGCGAAGCCGCGTAGCGCAGACTACGAGACCAAGGACGGCGTGTCGCTGCCGAGCTATCGCGGCGACATCATCAATCGGCCGGCGTTCACAGCGGTCGATCGCGAACCCGACCCTACGCTCATGTTGCGTGGTTATGAGCGGGCGGCGCTCACCCTGAACTTTGTTCGTTCGCTGATCGACGGCGGGTTCGCCGATCTGCATCACCCCGAGAACTGGGACCTGGCATTCGTCGGCGAGTCGGCGGCCGCGGCCGAGTATCACGCGCTGGTGCAGTCAGTATCCGATTCGCTCGGCTTCTTCGAAGCGATGACCGGCGAACCGCTGCACAGCACGCATCGCGTCGAGTTCTACACGTCGCACGAAGGATTGCATCTGCCGTACGAGCACGCGCAGACGCGATTCCTGAAGCATCGCGGTCACTGGTACAACCTGACGACGCACTTCCCGTGGATCGGCATGCGTACTGCGGACTTGGCGGGCGCGCACATCGAGTATTTCCGTGGCATCGCGAATCCCATGGGCGTGAAGATCGGCACGAGCGTCAGCGACGAGCAGTTGCAGCAACTGGTGCACGTGTTGAATCCGAACAACGAGCCGGGCCGGCTCACTCTCATCACACGGTTCGGTGCGAAGCAGGTCGAGGCGCACTTGCCGCGCGTGATCAAAGCCGTCCGCGCGACGGGCGCGAGCGTGCTTTGGGTGTGCGACCCGATGCATGGCAATACGGAGACGACGGCCGAGGGCTACAAGACTCGGCGCTTCGACAATATTCGTGCGGAGCTGCGGTCCGCGTTCAGAATTCATCAGGAGCAGGGGAGCCACCTGGGCGGCGTGCACCTCGAGCTCACGGGCGAAAACGTGACCGAATGCATCGGTGGCGCGCGCGGGCTCAAGGAGTCCGATCTCGCGCGCGCGTACAAGTCCCAAGTGGATCCGCGTCTGAACTACGAGCAGGCCATGGAGATCGCGATGCTGATCGCCGGTCGGCTCCACACCCAAGACTAACGGCCGCTGTGAGCGCCACCGCGACAGAACCGGCCGAGCGTGACGCCGGGGCCACGCCCGCCTCATTCGATCCGTCGAGCGTGCTCGCGCACCTCACCCATAAGCCGGGCGTGTACCGCATGCTCGATGCGCGCGGTGAGGTCATCTACGTCGGCAAGGCGAGAGATCTGAAGCGCCGCGTGACGAGCTACTTCCAGGGCAGCCGCGCGCACGACGCAAAAACCATTGCGATGGTACGGAGCATCGCCGCCATCGAGGTCACGGTCACGCGCACGGAAGTCGAAGCGCTGATGCTCGAGTACAACCTCATCAAGCAGCATCGGCCGCGGTTCAATGTGGTGCTGCGCGACGACAAGAGCTATCCCTACATAAGGCTCGACACGGAGCACAAATATCCGCGGCTCGCTTTCTATCGGGGGCCGCGCACTTCGAAGGCGCAGCTGTTTGGTCCGTATCCGAATGCGGGAGCCGTGCGCGAGACGCTGAATCAACTCCAGAAACTGTTCCAGCTGCGCCAGTGCGAGGACAGCTTCTTCGAGAACCGTAGCCGGCCGTGCCTGCAGTATCAGATCGAGCGATGCAGTGGTCCGTGTGTCGGTCTCATCAGCCCCGAGGATTACGCGCGAGATCTCGAGCACGCCGTGCTGTTCCTGCAAGGCCGCAGCGATGTCGTCACGGCACGGCTCGCAGAACGCATGGAGCAGGCCGCGACGCAGTTGAAATTTGAACGTGCCGCGCAGTATCGCGACCAGCTCGCGAAACTCAAGAACGTGCAGTCGCAGCAGATCGTGGCGCGTGCGAGCGGCGATTTCGACGCAGTGGGGCTTGCGGAAGACCATGGCATCCATTGCGTGGCCGTGATGTTCTTTCGCGGCGGCCGGTCTCTCGGCAGTCGCAACTTCTTCCCTAAAGTGGGTCGTGGTGCCGACGAGGACGAGATCATTCGCGCGTTCCTGTTGCAGTACTACGCGGGCCGCGAAGCGCCGAAAGAGATCCTGGCGAGCCGCGCGGTTCCGGAGGCCGCGACCCTCGCGGAGCTTCTGACCGAACACTCGGGGCACAAGGTCGCGATCAAGTCGAGCGTGCGCGGCGATCGTGCGCGCTGGGTCGAGATGGCGGTGACGAATGCGCGCCACGGCGCGGAGCTGCGTTACCAGTCGAGCGCGTCGTACGACCGACAGATCGAGGCGCTGGCGGATGCGCTCGATCTCGGCGAGCCGCCGGCGCGTCTCGAATGTTTCGACGTGAGCCACACAGGCGGCGAGGCTACGGTCGCGTCATGCGTGGTGTTCGGTCCGGAGGGGCCGCTGAAGTCCGACTACCGGCGCTTCAATGTCACCGACGTGACACCGGGCGACGACTACGGCGCGATGGAGCAGGTGCTGCGGCGCCGTTACGCCCGCGTGAAGCAGGGCGAGGTACCGTTGCCCGACGTGCTGTTCGTCGACGGTGGTCCTGGCCAGCTCGCGCAGGCCGTCAAAGTCATGGACGATCTGCAGATCCAAGGCTTGAAGATAGTAGGTGTGGCGAAGGGCCTGGACCGTAAGCCCGGGCGGGAAAGTCTGTATTTGCCTGATCGCCCCGAGCCGCTGCGTTTGCCTCCCAGCTCGCCGGCATTACACTTGATCCA
>PMCP01000064.1:26139-41120 GCA_003155415.1 Gammaproteobacteria bacterium
TGACGCGGGCAGGCATCGACGACCTTACGCGGGTGAAAGGGATTTCGGCGCAACTCGCCGCAGCGATTTATGAGCACTTCCATGCGGACTGAGAGCTGAAGCCGTGCGATTCAACCTGCCGATCGCTCTCACGTGGTTTCGGATCGTCGCGATTCCGCTGGTCGTGGTCGTCTTCTACTGGCCGGCGCCTTGGGCGCGGCCGGCCGCCGGGCTCCTGTTCGGGCTCGCCGGCATCACGGATTACCTGGACGGCTACCTGGCGCGCCGCCTCAAGCAAACCTCCAATTTCGGCGCGTTCCTGGACCCCGTCGCGGATAAGCTGATCGTGGCCACGGCGCTCGTGCTGCTCGTCGAAGCCGATCCGCGCCCGGTCATCGCGATTGCGGCCGCGATCATCATCGGCCGGGAGATCACGGTTTCTGCGCTGCGCGAGTGGATGTCGCAGATCGGTGCGCGGTCGCACGTGGCCGTAAGCTGGTTCGGGAAGTGGAAGACGGCGTCCCAGATCGTCGGTATCGGCCTCATGCTGTACCGGGACATATTCCTCGGCCAGTCCATGTATCAGCTCGGCGAGTGGCTGCTGTACGCAGCCGTGGCGCTCACGCTGTGGTCGATGATCGACTACCTACGGGCCGCCGGGCCTGCCATGCGAGCGAACGACTAGTGTGACGTTTGCCGTTGCTGCTTGGCAGGCCGCTTCGGTAGAATGGCGACTCTTACGCGGGAATAGCTCAGTTGGTANNGTCGCGAGTTCGAGTCTCGTTTCCCGCTCCAATTTCAACGCACAACGCTGCGGTCCCGGCCGGTAACGGCCGGGACCGCCCGCGTTCCTGCCAGTACCACGGCTAGTGGCCGGCCCAGTAAGGCTTCGGCTCGAGCTTGACGCCCGTCAGCAGGGTCGGCGTGCCAGCGCCTGTTTTCAAACCTACCGTATGAGCAGCGGTATCGATCGCGACCTCCGCCGCCAACGATAACGTCCCGGTGCCGTTGCCTTTTGCGTCGAGCTTGAGCTCGATCACGCCATAACGAAGCGGCGGCGCGGCAGTTCCGCTCGTGAGGGTCCATGGCTTGAAACTGAAGGCGTCGAGAGGTTTGGACGTGACGAGTGCGATGTGCTGGGTGCCGTCCGCGTCCGTCACTCGGTGCGCATACTTGACCGAATGTCCGACGGCACTGCCGCTTTGCCATACCGCGCCGACGGTCGGTAGCTTGTCGAGCGCTTTCGCGAGCTCGTTCTCGTCGCCGAGGGCGTCGGCGACCGCTTCCCGGCCGGCAGCGTCGGACCATTTCAGGATCTCGATTTTTAGCGTGATGCCCGTGGCCGAGACGCCGGTCAGCGCGGCCTCGTAGGTTTCGGGCGCGGGTGTCTCGGCAATAACGGGCGGGGCGACCAGCAGGTTGGCTAAAACAGCGGCGGATGACACTAAGACGGCCAGTGGTCGCTGTGATCGGCGAGGGCGTCCGTCGCGCGCCGGAGAACCATGCAATCGGTGCAGATCGTTCACTTTGATACTCCCTGGTTCCGAGCTTCTGAGCGGCTCGTGACTCGAAAAACTAGGAGAGTGCCAGGCGACTTTCAAGGGTCGGCGGCCAAAATGAACGTATTGTCATCTTCAGCGCTTCGCTGACACGCCGGCGGCGCGGCGGATCGCCCCGCCGCGCCGCCGGCCAAAAGAAGCATCGCTCCGACCGGCCTCTCCGGCTCCCGCTAGCGCGGCTCGATCCGTAGCACCGCGCCGTGCTCTTCGTCGGTCAGCACGTAGAGGAGGCCATCAGGGCCTTGTTTCACATCTCGAATCCGCTGGTGCAGGTCGACTAGCAATTGCTCGCGGCGCAGCTCTTCCATCTTCTCGTTGAACAGTACGCGATAGAGCTGCCCGGTTCCTGGGATCTCGCCCTGCCGCAGGCCGCCTACAAACATGTCGCCTTTCCACTTCGCGAGCTTGTCGCCCGTGTAGAACGTGAAGCCGGAGACGGCAATTGCGGGCGTCCAGTACACGATCGGCGGCTCATAGCCTTCATGCGTCGGCAGTTTGTTCTGCCACGGGCCGGGGTAGGTGCGGCCGTAGCTCACGATCGGCCAGCCGTAGTTCTTGCCGGCGTGAATGATGTTGAGCTCGTCGCCACCGTTCGGGCCGTTCTCGCTCTGCCAGACCTCACCCGTCGAGGGATGTACGCCGAGGCCGAGCGAGCTGCGATGCCCGTATGAGTAGATCTCGGGCTTCCAGCCAGCCTGCCCAACGAACGGGTTGTCCTTCGGCACGCTGCCGTCGTCCGTGATGCGCAGGACCTTGCCGGCATACGTGTCCTTGGCCTGCGCGTCGCCGCCGCTCGTAGCGATGTACAGCATGCCGTCCTTACCAAACACGATGGGCATCGCGCCCTGCGTGGGATCGTCGCCAACCCAGATGTCCTTCACGTCCGTCACGCCGTTGGCCGTCCACTTCATTCGCGCGACCGCACCGTGGTTGCGGTTGTCGCCGACGGGCTTCGTGTAGCTCAAGTACAGAAGCTGGTTCTGCGCAAACTGCGGGTGCAGAACGACGTCCATGTAGCCGTGAACGGCGCCGGGCATGCCCGACTCTCCGGCGAAGTAGGCCTTTGGCCCACCGCTGACCGCCTTCGCATCGAGCTTGCCATTCTTCACCGTGCGCAGCTCACCGTTGCGTTGCGCGACGAGCATGGTGCCGTCGGGCAGCCACGTCATGCTGAATGGATAGGTCAACGCTTTCGTGACGACGACCACGCGGATGTCCTGGCCTTCGCCGGTGGAGTAGTCGAACGGGCCGTCTCCGAGTGCTTTGTGCGCAAGGCCTTGCGGAGCAACCGGAATGCCCATTTGAAACGGCACGTTGCGCTGCGCGAACGCCGCGGGTGCGACGAACGTGGCAGCGGCGATAACGAGCAACGATCCGCGCACGGTGGCGCGGTACGGAAAGCGAGCGATTGGCATGAATTTAGACCCCCGAGGTGGAAACCGCAGTATAGGGCGACATGCGCACGTGCCCAAGATGTGGCGCAGGGTGTTTCGGACGAATGCGACAGAACTTTGGGTAGCGGCGCTGCGTGAGGGTACCGAGTTCGCTATGATTCGGGCAGGCTCGATGGAGCCGTCCAAATGAGGGGGAGACAGATGCGTCGTGGGCTCGTGCTTTGGGTAGTCGCCGTTCTGGTCGGTATCGCGCCGCTGGTCGGCAGTGCGCAGACCGCGCCGAAACGCATTGGCGGCCATCCGAACCTGAACGGCCTTTGGCAGTCGATGAGCACCGCCTATTGGAACCTCGAGGGCCACGCTGCGTCGCCACTGAATGAATTTTGGCGGCTCGGCTCCATCGCTGCCGTTCCCGCCGGCCAGAGCGTCGTGAAGGAAGGCAAGATTCCGTATAAGCCCGAGGCGCTCGCGAAGCGTGAGCAAAATCGGGCGGGTTGGCCGAAGACCGATCCGGAAGCGGCCTGCTACCTGCCCGGTATTCCGCGCGCCACGTATTTGCCGTATCCGTTCCAAATCGTGCAGGGCGACGGCGATATTCTGTTCGCCTATGCGTTCGCTGCGGCGAATCGCGCGGTGCACATGAAGGACCGTCGCACGATCGAGCAGGTGCCCGTGGACATGTGGATGGGCTGGTCCAACGGGCGGTGGGAAGGTGACACGCTCGTGGTCGAGGTCCTCGCGAATGATGATCGCACCTGGCTCGACCGTGCGGGCAACTACCACAGCAGCGCGATGAAGGTTACCGAGCGTTACACGCCGCTCGATGCAAACCGGCTGCAGTACGAAGCCACGATCGACGATCCCGACACGTTCACGAAACCGTGGACGATCTCCCTGCACCTCTATCGGCACACGGAACCGAATGCGGAGCTGCTCGAGTTCAAGTGCGTCGAGTTTTCCGAGCACCTGCTGTACAACGAGTTCCTGAAGCAGCCGCTGCCGTAGGCGCCGCCGCGAAGCGATCAATCAGGCAATCTGGAGACGAAGACATGCGAGTCATGAACTGGTTCGGGAGCTTGAGCGGGGCCGCGCTGATCGCGATGGCCGCACCGGTCGCAGCGCATCACTCCTTCGCCGCGGAATTCGACATCAACCGGCCGATCAAGCTCGACGGCGTCGTCACGAAGATGGAGTTCAGCAACCCGCACTCGTGGTTGCACCTCGAAATCGTGACCGCCACCGGAGAGAAGCAACAGTGGATGGTGGAGGGCGGGGCACCGAACGCGCTGATCCGCAACGGCTGGAACCGTAACTCTGTGGCGCCGGGCACCAAGGTGCACGTCGAAGGTTTTCAGGCCAAGGACCGCTCGTTCCGCGCGAGTGGCCGCGACATCACGCTGCCCGACGGCAAGTCGCTCTTCATGGGGCAGGGCGGCTCGGCGGCGCCTGGCGCCGAGTAACAAGACTCGCGCCTATTCGCCGGGCATCGCGTTCTCCATCGGCCCTTTTTCAAGTTTCGTCGAGCGTCGTCCGGAGGGTCTCGCGCACGCGATCCGCCAGTTCACGAATCTCTGCGGAGTGCGAGGCGACGAGGGCGCCCGCCATGCGCACCGGATCGCCGAAAAAGAATCGCTCGTACAGCACCTGGCGACCGGCGAATGCCGAGAGGGCGGTGTCCCACGCCAGCCGGAACAACGGAATGCGCTCGAGCGCATCCGCTCGCGCGGCCTGATAGTAGCGGCGAATCTCATCGGCCAGAGGGCCGGTCACGTCAGCCGCCGTGGGCATTGCGACGAGGCCGCTTGCGCCGAGTTGTTGCAGGATCTCGATCATGCGCGGGTACAGCCGCGGGAACAGATTGCGTGCGGCATCGAGCGGGTTCCACGCTGGCCGGAACACACCGAACTCGTCGGCCACCGCATCGGCTTCGGCCGCGCGCAGGAATGCCCGCATGGTTTCGAGCGTGACCCAGATCTCTGCCAGCTTTTCCTGCACATGCTGGAAAGCGTCGGCCCCGATCGTTTCCACGAGCAAGTGGGCGAGGCCCAGCACAAACTCGGTTTTCGCAATGTTCTTGACGACCACCTGATGCGCCATGCCAGCGGCCGCACCCGTGCGCGCGTACGCGCTGTTGCACCGCTCGACGTCGCGGTACAGCAGCACGCTTTCCCACGGAACGCGAACATCGTCGAACACCACGACGGCATCCATCTCTTCGAAGCGCGAGCCGAGTGGGTGGTCGTAATGGGAGCGGCCGTAGTCGACGCTCTCACGGCAAATGAACTTAAGTCCCGGCGTGTCCGTCGGGATGATCACACCGAACGCATACGGCGCGTCGTCGGGTGTGTTCTTCAGCAGCGTCGACGGGAACGCCATAATCGCGTCGGCCATCGGCAGCGTCGCGAGCATGCGCGCGCCGCGTATCACCACACCTGAGTCGTCCTCGCTCGCGACCCGTGCGGCGATGAACGCGTCTCGTTGCAGCGATGGCCCCACGGCGCGATTGCTCTGCGGCGTCAGCAGCGAGTGCGTGAGGCAGAGATCGTGCTCGCGCAGCTCCGCGTGTAGACGCACTGCGTTCGCACCGAAACGCGGGTCGGTCGCCGCAAGGAAATCTGCGCCGGCTGCGAAGGCGGACAGCGCGCGATTCAGGTAGTCCGGCGCGCGGCCCATCATGCCGTGCGTGTGGTGCGCCGAGACTCGCATCGCCGCCGTCACGCTCTCGAGCTCAGCGCACGTTCGCGGCTGCAGAAACGATCGTCCGACGCGATTGCCGCTCGTAGGCGAATCGACGAGGCACGTCGCCGCGTGGTCCCACTGGACGTCGTAGAGCTCGGCCAGCGTTGCGACGCCGCCGCGAAATGCGGGGTGCGTCGTAACGTCGGTCACGAGCTCTCCTCGATACCAAAGCGCCGGCGGACGGCTACGGAGCCGCGCGAGAACGTCTGCGCCGCGACGCGCACCGCTGCCTCGGCCCGTCGCGATGGGCGGCGCGGCGCGGCTCATGCCGCCGGTGTCCTCACGGCGCGTAGCGCCTTCCTGAGCTCCGCAATGTCGGCGGCGCCGAGATCCAGACCGAAGTGCCGAATCCGGTCGAGGATGTCGATCGTTTCGAAGTAGGGCTGCGCGCAACCCGCGTGCACGAAGCCGCCCGGCTCGAAACGAAACTCTTCGAAGAACACGAGCGCGATACGCCACTCATCCTTCGCGATGAGCTCCTTGCAGCTGCGGCAGCGTGCGCGACCCGTCGGAGCGCGCTCCGCGCCGTGGATACGGGGAACGCGGCGGTGATCGACGCCGAACTGCGCGGCGGGAATCAGTGACGCGGCTGCATCGCCTGCGGTGGCCGCAATTTCGAGGAACGGCACGGGGCGCGCGTAGGCGCCGCAGGTCAGATGGAACCACAGCGTCATCTCGCCCTCGCCGAACGCGTTCGGCTGACGCTCGCCAAATCGCAACTCACCCATGGCGATGGGCCGGCCACAGCCGCGGCACTTGGCGCGGCCGCTCGAGGCGGATTCGATCACGTGTGGCACGTCGCGATTATAAGCACGCGGCTGCGCCGGCGGGCCCTTCGCGGCCGGGATGTTCCGCCTGCTATCCTCGTTATCGAGCCCCCGCACCACCGGATCACTCTGTGAGCACTTCACCTTCGGGGTCGGCCGAACGGGCGACCGAGACGGCCTTCGCGATTCTGGCCGCGATCAGCTTTTGCCACCTGCTGAACGACATGATGCAGTCGCTGCTGCCGGCGATTTACCCAATCCTTAAGGAGAGCTACGGGCTCACGTTCGGCCAGATCGGCTTCATCACGTTTACGTTTCAGGTGACGGCGTCGTTGTTGCAGCCCGTGATCGGCAATTTCACGGACCGCCGCCCGCTGCCCTATTCGCTCGCCGCGGGTATGGCGTTCTCGTTCTTCGGGTTGTTGCTCCTGTCGCGTGCGAACAGCTTCGCGTTGCTGCTCGTGGCGGCGAGCCTCGTCGGCACGGGGTCCGCAGTGCTGCATCCGGAATCGTCGCGCGTCGCGCGCATGGCGGCGGGCAGGCAGCCCGGCCTTGCACAATCGCTCTTCCAGATGGGCGGCAATCTCGGTTCATCGATCGGCCCCCTGTTCGCGGCGTCGGTCGTCTTGCGTTACGGACAGACCAGCGTGGCCTGGTTCGCGCTCGCGGCGGTGCTCGGCATGGTGCTGCTCGTGCGCGTAGGCCGCTGGTACGTTGAGCACGGCATGTTGCGGATGCGCGCAGCGGGGCGGCACGACGCCGGGCACGAGCTATTACCGCGCGGCCGCGTTGTTGCGGCCATGTCCGTGCTCGTGGCGCTCGTGTTCTCGAAGTTTGTCTACACGGCCAGCATCACGAGCTATTACACGTTTTATCTGATCGAGCGCTTCGGGTTGTCCGTGCGCGCGGCACAGGTGCATCTGTTCATCTACCTTGCGTCGGTCGCGCTCGGCACTTTGCTCGGCGGTTCGATCGGTGATCGGTTCGGCCGCAAGTTCGTTATCTGGGCGTCGATCCTCGGCGTGCTGCCGTTCACGCTTGTGCTGCCGTACGCAAATCTGTTCTGGACCGGCGTGTTGACGGTGCCGATCGGCTTGATTCTCGCGTCGGCCTTTCCGGCGATTGTCGTCTACGGACAAGAGCTCGTGCCTTTCAAGGTCGGCACGGTAGCCGGTCTGTTCTTCGGCCTCGCGTTTGGCCTCGGTGGCATTGGCGCGGCTCTTGTAGGACAGCTTGCGGACGTTCACGGCGTGGAGTTCGTGTTCAAGCTGTGCTCGTGGCTGCCGGCGATCGGGTTGTTCGCGGCGTTCTTGCCGCGCGTTCGGCCGCGAAACCAGTCGGTCGGCCCGCTCGTGGGCCAGAAGACCTAGGCGGGCTGCTTCGCGGGTGCGCCTCGGTGCCATAAGCGCTATATATATGTGTGGTCGTTGGGCCAAAGTGAACCCGCGACGCTTCGGCGCGAACCCACGAGATACGAAATTGCCGCAGCCTCGGTGCGTGACATAAGCGTGTGCCCACCGGGAGATTGCGCACCATGGACGGGAGTAGTCGGTGGCGGAGGTACGGCCCGTAGGGCTAGCGCAACGGATCGCCCCGACGTGTTCGGCTGTAAATCAGCGTCGCCGCGGGCGAATGCTTCGGAGGAATGGCGTGCACCGAAAGCGATTTGGCGTTGAGCGGGGTGCTGTAGAAACCCCTATGCACGCGCGCGAACATTTGACTACACTAGCCACTCGTTGTCCGCGGCAGTTTTGGTGTGGTCAAACAAGTGGGGTCGCGAGGCGCACTGCGTCCTCGCGAGAACGCCTTAGCCGTGCGACTCGATAACTCGAATGAGGTTGGTGCCACGTCCTAGACCCGAATAATCGGGCGAAGGGGGAAAACCCCCCGGGCATGGTAGGGGGAAGTTGTGGACGGTGTTTCAGACTGCCGTTGCGACTGTGTATGCGGCCTTTCCGGCGAAGCCCGTTCTGGGCTCGCGGTTGTCGGCTGCGGATTCTTCGTGGAAACTACGTTTTCGATTTGTGGCGCTCGCGCAGGCGAGAGCCAGAGAGTCGTTTTCGGCGGGGCCGGCAACGACTAGTCCTTTTGGTTGGCTGGCGTGAGCCTTGTGCAGGATCAATTTTCAGGAGGCGCTTGTTGTGATGATGTTCAAAACTAAAGTAGCTGGAGCTACTGGCCCGCGGTGGGTCCACCTGTTGGTGGCGATCGCGCCGGTCATGTTGGCCGCACCCGCCGGTGCGCAGCTTCAAGAGGCGCTCACCGCACAAGTGGCGGCAGACAAGCAGGCCGCTGAGGACCAAACGACGGTCAACGGCATCCGCGACAAAACGCGCGATGCGGCCGGCCGTTACGCACAGGCGATGGCCGACACCGACAGCCTCGATCGCTACAACAACCAGCTCCAGGAGCAGGTGAAGTCGCAACAGACGGAGATCGCGTCGATCGAGCGCCAGCTGACGGAAATCGAAACGACCAACCGCGAAGTGCAGCCGCTGATGCAGCAGATGGTCGACACGCTCGCGCAGTTCGTGAAGCTCGACGTGCCGTTCATGCTCGAAGATCGAGAAGCCCGCGTACAGGGGCTCAAAGACATGATGGCGCGCGCCGACGTCACGATCTCCGAGAAATACCGCCGAATTCTCGAGGCCTACCAGATCGAGCTCGAATACGGTCGGACGTTGTCGTCGTACCAGGGTCGCCTGGGTACCGGTGCCGATGCGCGAACGGTCGAGTTCGTGCAGCTTGGTCGCGTGTCGCTGATGTACCGCACGATCGACGGCAGCGAGACGGGTTACTGGGATGCCTCCAAGAAGGCTTGGGTACCGGATGCAAGTTACAAACAAGCTGTCGAGACTGCGATTCGCGTCGCGAAACGCGACGGCGCTGCCGAACTCCTTACCGTGCCTGTCCCGGCGCCGCAGGAGGTGCGGTCGTGATCAAAATTAGAACGTTGCTGCCTGTAGTGGCAGTTTTGGGCGCCGTCGCCGCGCCGGCCTTCGCGCAACAACCGCAAGCCACCGATTTGAGCGTGTTGCTGAAGCAGACGCAGCAGGTCCGCGCCGAAGCGGAGGCGAAGTTCGCGACGCGCCGCAAGGAATTCGAAGACACGCCGGAAGCGCAGAAAGCGGCGCTGACGGCGAAAGCGGAGCAGCAGCGCAAGGAGCTCGATACGTCTTCGCAGAAGTTGGCCGACGCGTATGCCGCCAACGAAGTACGCATCAACAATCTGAACAACCAACTGCGCGATAAAGCCATGAAGCTCGGTCTCGCCGAGGTATTCGGGTTGGCGCGGCAGGCGGCCAACGATGCCTCGACGGTCCTGCAGCAGTCGCTGATCACGACGCAGTTCCCACCGGCGGCGGGTCAACCGTCGCGTGACGAGTGGATGCGAAAGTTCGCGGCTGCGCGCGGGACGCCGACGGCGGCGGAGCTCGAGCGGGTGTGGGTCGAGATCCAGCGCGAGATGACGGCCGGCGGCCAGGTCGCGAAGTACAAGACACGCGTCGTTCAACCGGGCGGTCAGAACGTCGACGCGGACGTGATCCGTGTCGGACCGTTCAACGCGACGGCGAACGGGCAGTTCCTTTCATATCTGCCGAACCTGCACGTATTCACCGTGCTGCCGCGGCAGCTGCCGGCGGAATTCATGAGTGTGGCGTCCGCCTTCCAGAACGCGTCGTCCGGCTACGCGCGGGCCGTTGTGGATCCGAACCGCGGCGTGCTCGTCGGCATGTACACCGAGCGACCGACCTTCATGGGTCGTATCCAGCTGGGTCAGGAAGTCGGCTACGTGATCATGACCGTCGGCGGCCTGGGCGTGCTGGCGTTCCTGTTCCAGCTCGTGAGCCTGGTGCTCGTACGGCTGTCGGTCAACAGTCAGCTCAAGCACTTGGATCGCCCGACGGCGAACAATGCGCTTGGCCGCGTGCTGCTCGCTTTCAAGGGCGACAAGAATCGCATCGAGGAGGATTCCGAAGTTGCGGAGCTGCGGATTACCGAGGCGGTATTACGCGAAGTACCAAGGCTCGAGCGGTTCCAGGCATTCCTGCGACTGGCCGTCGCGGCTGGCCCCTTGCTCGGCCTGATCGGGACGGTGTGGGGCATGATCATCACGTTCCAGAGCATTACGGAGTCTGGTTCGAGCGATCCGAAGTTGATGGCCACCGGTATCGGCCAGGCCATGATCGCCACCGTGCTGGGTCTTGGCGTGGCAATCCCGCTTCTGTTCGCGAACGCGTTGTTGAACTCGCTGTCACGCGGCGTCGTCCAAATTCTCGACGAACAGAGTGCCGGCATGTTGGCTGAGAGCATCGAAAAGAAACGCCATGCTTGATCAAATCCCACTCGTCCGGGGCATCGTGTCGCTGTCGACTGACGGCGGCCCGTTCGTCCTCCTGATCTACGCCTCTGGTGTATTGATGTGGGCGCTGGTCATCGAGCGTTACTGGTACTTCAGCTTCGTGCTGCCGAAGAAGGCCGCGAATCTGCAAGCCGAGTGGATGGCCAGGAAGGACCGCACTTCCTGGTGTGCCCGGCAGATTCGCACGGCGATGATCTCGCGCCTGAATGGCTCCATGACCACCGGGTTCCCCGTGCTGCAGGTGCTGGTGCCGATGGCGCCGCTGCTCGGCCTCATCGGTACTGTCTGGGGCATGCTCCAGGTGTTCGACTCGATGGCGCTGCGTGGCAGCGCCGACGCGCGCAGCATGGCAAGCGGTGTGTCCGCCGCCATGATCTGCACGATGTCGGGCCTCGCGGTCAGCATCACGGGGTTGTATCCGGTTCACTACTTCCGCACTCGGGCGACGCGCGAAACGGAGCTCTTGGCGGACAAGTTGAGTTTCTAGCCATGCGCAAACGACGCCAGCCAGACAATCACGACTCATCCACGGGCATCGACCTCGCGCCGATGCTCGACTTCGTGACCAATCTGCTGATCTTCTTCATCATCACCGCGGTGTTCGTCAAAGAGTCTGGCCTCACGGTCAACCGGCCGACGTCGTTCGAGCAGGAAAACAAGGAAGACTCCAAGAGCATCCAAGTCCAGATTCTCGACAACGGCGAGATCTGGATCGACAACCGCGCGGTCGATTCGCACGCAGTGCGCGCGAACGTCGAGCGCCTGAGCGCCGTGAACCCGGACAGCGGCGTGCTGATCCTGGCCCAAGATAAAGCTCCGACGGGCGTGCTCGTGGAAGTGGTCGACCAGGTGCACCTCGGCGGCGTTTACAACATCACGTTCAGCACGACGCAGTAGTCGAGGCGAAGGAAGAGTTATGCAGTCACGACGACACGCGCCAGAGAGCGAAGACACCGGCATCGATCTCGCGCCGATGCTCGACTTCACGGTCAATCTGCTGATCTTTTTCATCATCACGACGTCGTTCATCAAAGAAGCCGGTGTTACGGTGTTCAAGCCGCCGGCAATCACTGCGGTGAACAAGCCGTCGGGCAATCTGTTGATCGCAGTTCGCGAGAACGGCGACATCTGGATGGACCGTCGCCACATCGAGTTGCGAGATGTCCGCACGCTGATCGAGCGGCTGCACATCGAGCGACCCAAGGACACCGTCGTGATCATTGCGGACAAGGAGTCGAGTGCGGGCGCCGTGGCCAAGGTCATGGACGAGGTGCGACTAGCCGGCATTACCGACGTGTCGATCGCGGCCAATCCAAATGGCGGCGGCGGCTGACCCGGGAACGGAGGATCCAACGATGAATGCTCTCAGAGTACCGATTGCGGTAATCGTATCTGCCTTGCTCACCACGAGCATGTTCTGGGTACTGTGGCGTCTGGTCGGCGCACAGTTTGATACCGGCCAGTTCCAGGAAGCGCAGCGAATCGAATTCTCGCGCATGCGCAAAGACACCGAGGTCCAGACAAAACGCGACCAGAAGATCGAGCGCGAACGGCCGCCGCCGACTCCGGAAGCCCCGCGCATGGCGTTTAGCGCCGGCGGTCTCGACAACAACGTGGCGCAGCTGGCGCCGGTCGTCGACGCGCGTGGCGCAATGTCGCGTATGAGCATGACCGCGGGCTCCGACCGCGACGTCATCCCGCTCGTTCGCGTGCCACCGGACTATCCGGCGCGTGCGCAAAGCCGTGGCCTCGAAGGGTGGGTGCAGGTTCGGTTCACGATCACGCCGACAGGCACGGTCAAGGATCCTGTCGTTGTTAACGCGGAGCCGAAGGGGATGTTCGACGATGCCGCACTGAAGGCCATCGCGCGTTGGCGCTATAACCCGCGCGTCGAGGGCGGTGTGGCCACCGAACGCGTTGGCGTCGAGACGATCATTCGCTTCCAGCTCGAGAAATAGCACGTAACAAGGAGTGGAATAGTCATGTTCAACCAGCGTTACTGCAAACTTTTAGGCGCTGCGATTCTGCTCGCAGCATTTCAAGTCTCTTGGGCCCAGCAGCCCGCCAAGAAAGAGGGTGACGGTAAGACGCCTGCCCCCACGATCGACGCGGCCACCGGCAAGGTGCTGAACGAGGCCATCGAGCTCCTGAACAAGGAGGACTTCAAAGGCGCCTCCGCGAAGATCGAGACGCTGAAACTCGACAAGCTGAGCCCGTACGAGCGCAGCAAAGTCGAGCAGATCATGTTCAACATCTCTTATTCACAAGAGAAATACGACGACGCGCGTGGGCACCTGCAGAAAGCCATCGATGCCGGCGGCCTGAACGCGCAGGAAGTCGAGCAGGCCCGCTACCAGGCGGCGCAGCTGTACATGCAGCAGGAAAAGTGGAAGGAGGGCGCGGCCTCGCTCGAAGAGTGGTTCAAGACGGCCACAAAGCCAAATTCCGCCGCTTACTACCTGTTGGCCGTGGCGTATTACCAGCAAGGCGTTGCCGCGACCGGTAAGCCGGCCACCGACCTGTTCGCCAAGGCCTTGGTGCCCGCGAAGAAAGCGGTCGAGCTCATGGAGAAGCCTCAGGAGAGCTGGCTCGCGATGTTGTCTGCGTTGTATCTACAGCGCGAGGAGTACAAGGAGGCTATCCCCGTTCTCCAGCAACTGATCGTGCTCGGGCCGTCCAAGAAGACGTACTGGATGCAGTTGTCTTCGATCTACGGGCAAATCGAGGATTATCCGAACGCGCTCGCTGCCATGCAGGTCGCGTACAACGCGGGGCTCGTGACGGAAGATTCCGAGCTGCGGCGCCTGGCCGACCTGTTGTTATTCAACGCCGTGCCGTATCGCGGCGCGCAAGTTCTCGAAACGGCTATGGAAAAGAAGGCCGTGAAGCTCGACGAGAAGCTCTACGAGAAGGTCGCGAATTGCTGGATCGCTGCCGGCGAGTTCGATAAGGCCATCGGCCCGCTGCAGAAGTCGGCGGAGCTCTCCGCGAACGGCGATACGTTCGTGCGATTGGGCGAACTTCAGGCGCAGCGCGAGGACTGGGGTGCTTCCGTCACTGCGCTGCAAAAAGGCATGGAGAAAGGGCAGCTCAAGGACCCCGCCAATGCCCAGTTGATGTTGGGCGTGGCGTACTACAGCCAGAAGAACTACAAGGACGCCCGGACATTCTTCGAGCGGGCTTCGCAGTCCGCCAAACACAAGCAGATCGCCACGAGCTACCTGCAGGCCATCAAGGCTTTGACCTGAGCGATATCTAGGAATTTGCATGACGCGTATTTCGAAGTACAGGTTCGTTGCGGCCGGGTTGTCGATAGTCGCAATCACGAGCGGCGCCTTTGCGCAGCAGCCGAGCGCCGGCGAGCGCTACGCTCGAGCGTTGGCCGAGGCGGACATCACGGCGCGGTACAATGCGCAGCTCGAACAGCACCTCCGCTCCCAGCAAACCGAGATCACGGCGGTTGAGCAGGAGATCGCCGGCCTCGACGCCACCGCGGCTGCTGTCGAGCCTCTGCTGCAGAAGATGTTCACGCAGTTCGAAGAGTTCGTGAAGGGCGACGTTCCGTTCTTCGCCACCGAGCGTGCGGCCCGTCTCGAAAAGTTGCGCGATCTCATGGCGCGTGTGGATGCGTCGCCCGGCGAGCGGTTTCGCCGTCTTGTCGAGGCGTACCAGATCGAGATGGAATACGGCCGCACGATGAGCGCCTACAAAGGCAAGCTTGCCGACGGCCGCGACGCCGATTTCGTGCGGCTCGGCCGCGTATCGTTGTTCTATCGCACCGTCGACGGCGTCGAGTCCGGTTATTGGGACCAGCAGCAGAAGACGTGGGTCGCCGATCGGAATTCCGCGCGGGCCATCGAGCAGGCTCTCGCCATCGCGAAGGAACAGAAGGCGGCCGACCTCATCGTCGTCCCCGTGCCGGTGCCGCAAGGAGGCAGGTCGTGATCAAAGCTCGCATAACCTACGCGCAGGCAATCACCGTCGCCGTAGCGGCCGCATCGCTCATGGTGGGATTCGCGGCCTCCGCTCAGGACGTCAAACTCGGCGACCTGCGGCCCGCGATCCAGAAGCTTCGTGATGACGAGCGGCGTGTATCGCAAGAGCGCATTACAAAGTTCCGCGCGGAGCAGCAGAAAGTCGAGCGTCAGGCTCAGGACGCGGTCGCGCGTCGCGCCGCGGC
>PMCP01000064.1:41174-51278 GCA_003155415.1 Gammaproteobacteria bacterium
CCCAAGGAAGGTGAGGAGCGCGCCGAGTTCTTGCGCCGATTGGCTGGCGCCAAGGCACTGCCGTCGCTCCCGGAGCTAGATCGCCTCTGGTACGAACTGATGCGCGAGATGACGGACGCGGGCAAGGTCGTGAAGTACCGTGCGTCCGTGCTCCAACAGGACAACACGAAGGCCGACATGGACGTCATCCGTGTGGGCCCCTTCACCGCCAGCAGCAATGGCAAGTACCTCGGCTATCTGCCGGGCACGAAGTCTTTGGCGGCGCTGAACGGCGAGTTGGAGGGAGACTTCCCGCAGATTGGCCGCTCGCTGCAAGCCGCGGTCGGTGGTACCGGCTATGCGAAGGCCGTCGTGGACCCGGCGCGGGGCGCGTTGCTTGGAATGTACGTCGAGCGGCCGGGTCTCATCCGCCGAATTCAGCAGGGCGAGGCGGTCGCCTACGTGATCGTCGCGGTCGGTATCCTCGGCGTGGCGGTAGCGTTCTTCCAGGCCATCTACCTCGTGTCGACACGCATTAAAGTGGTTTCCCAGCTCAAGCATCTCGACAACCCGAGCAAGAACAATCCGCTCGGCCGTGTGCTGCTCTCGTTCCGTGGTGACGGCAATCGTATTGAGAACTCGGAACTCGCGGAGCTGCGAATTTCTGAGGCCGTGTTGCGCGAGGTGCCGAAGCTCGAACGGTTCCAGGCGTTCCTGCGACTGGCCGTCGCGGCGGGTCCGTTGCTCGGACTCATCGGCACGGTCATCGGCATGATCATCACGTTCCGAGCGATCGTGGCTTCTGGCACGAGCGACCCGAAGCTCATGGCTACCGGCATCGGCCAAGCCATGATCAACACAGTGTTGGGACTCAGCATCGCGATCCCGTTGTTGTTCATCAACGCGGGTCTCGCGACGCTGTCGCGGTTCGTGACTCAGACGCTCGACGAGCAGAGCCAATCGCTGCTTGCCGAAACCGTGAAGCAAAAACAAGCTTAGCTTACGAGGGAGTCAGGGTTACCTGACTCCCTCTCTCAACCCGTCTTCACTTCTAGCCCCGTTCAGGCGGTACCCCCGCAGCGTGCTAGAGTCGCCGTCACCATCGGCTCCGACTCTTCCGAATGATCGTAGGCTACGCTCCAGACAACGGTCGACTGCGCGCGGTGCCGGACGTTCTCGGCAATTTCGCGAACGTGGTGTGGCTCGACCTCGTTAACCCTACCGCCGAGGAAGAAGCCGACATCGAGCAGAGGCTCGGCGTCGGCATCCCAACGCGCGAGGAGATGCAGGAGATCGAAATTTCGAGCCGCCTGTACGTCGAGGACGACGGAATTTTCATGACCGCGACGCTGCCGGCGCGCACCGACAGCGACGACCTGCAAATGGGCCCGGTCACGTTCGTGCTTGTGAGCGGCAAGCTCGTCACCGTGAGATATCACGAACCGCGGGCGTTCAAGACCTTTCCGCAGCGCGCAGAGAAGGCCGCCCTCGGGTGTACGAGCGGCGAAGTCGTGCTCGTGAACCTGCTCGAAGCGACGAGCGACCGCATCGCGGACATCCTCGAGCGCGCCGAGCACGAAGTCGACGATTTGTCGCGCAACATTTTCACTACGCAGCCCGAGAGCTCCGTACGCCCCGACCTTCGCAACGTGCTACAGGCGGTTGGGCGCAAAGGCGATCTGTGCTCGCACGTGCGCGATAGCCTGCTGTCGCTGCAACGCCTTGCCGGGTTTCTCGGGCATGTGTTGACGCAACGCAACGTCGATAAGGAGTTGCGCGGCCGCGTGAAGACGCTCGGACGCGACGCTGAGTCGCTGGGTGATCACGCGTCCTTCCTCTCGCAGAAGATCACGTTCCTCCTCGACGCGACGCTCGGCATGATTGCGATCGAGCAGAACAACATCATCAAGATCTTTTCGATCGCCGCGGGTGTGTTCCTGCCGCCGACGTTGATTGCGTCGATCTACGGTATGAACTTTCGCGTCATGCCCGAGCTCTCGTGGGCCTACGGCTATCCGCTGGCTGGCGCGCTGATGCTCGTGTCTATGCTGCTGCCATTTTGGTACTTCCGGCGTCGTGGTTGGTTGTAGGGCGCTAGTTCATGAGCCCCGGCCAATCGGTTGCGATGGCGGGGCTTCGGCGTTGCTCTGCTGCGTCCTTCCCCGTGCCAACGGCGAATAGCGCAGCAACCCGTTCATGTTCCGCGACCGTCGCCGCGGCTTCCGGCCCGAGACATAGCAGGGCGGTTCCCCAGGCACCTGCTTTCGCGCCGTCATGTGCGATGACGGTGACTTCCAGCAGCGAATGGTTCACGGGCGCGCCTGTGCGCGGGTCGATGATATGGCTATAGCGCCGGCCTTCAGCCTCGAAAAAATGGCGATACGTCCCGCTCGTCATGACTGCAGTCCCGGGTTCCGAGGGTAGTCGCAGCGCGCGTCCAGCGCCGCCTACCGGATCCTCTACACCGACCCGCCACGCCTGGTCGCCCGGTTTCGTGCCGCGCGCGAAGATTTCCCCGCCGATCTCGGCCAGGTAGTGATCGATGCCGTAGGTCTCGAGCACGCGTCCCAGCCGCTCGGCACTGTACCCCTGGCCGATGCTCGACATGTCGATCGCAAGCTCGGGCACCCGCTTTCGCACGTGCTCGGCGTCGAGAATCTCGAGATTGTCGAGGCCCACCCTTGCAAGCACCTGCGTCACGGCGGCCGCGTCCGGAACGCTGGGTGTCTCGCCGTCGAAACCCCAGAGTTGCACGAGCGGGCGCACTGTTGGATCGAAGCAGCCGTTGCTCGCCGCGTGGATCTCTTTCGCAAGCTTCAGTAGCGTTACGAGCTCGGCAGGCAACTCCAACGGCTCCATCGTGTGCATCGCATTGAACCGCTCGAGCGTGGAGTCGGTGCGATAGTTCGACAGTAAAGCATCGAGACGATCGAGCTCGGTGCCGGCCGCACGCGCGACCTCGTCGGTGTCGGCTGGGCCTCCGCTCCATTGCAGTGAGTACGTGGTGCCTTGGGCGAGGCCGGCGGCGGTATGCAGTGGCGGGTGGCCTGGCCTGCAGGCGCCGAGCAAGGCCAAGCCCACGCAGGCGGCGCGCCGAATCGATGGGAGAGTCATGGACGCATCATCGGTGATGTTCGCCTTTCGCGGCAATCGTGGCTCGTGTGCCCTCGGGCAGATATAGTCGCGGGCCGAGAGCAGGTCGGACGAGGGCGGGGACTAGCGTGTCGCAAACAAGGGTTTCGACGGCGCCGCGACGCGGGCGACGACTGTTGGCGCGTTTGCACATGTGGGTTGCGCTCGCGCTTGGTCTCTACATCGTGATGCTCAGCTTGAGCGGCAGCATCGCCGTGTTCCGCCGCGAAGCGAATCTCTGGTTCGTGCCGCGCGAGGTGCCCTCGACGGCGGGTGTGCGCCTCACGGGCGACGACCTTCAGACCGCGGTACGCGAGTTCTACTCGGATGGCACGGTCGTCGCCGTGCGCGAGTCCAAGCGGCCCGAGCGTCCCGCGTCCGTTTTGCTCGACCGCAACGGCAAGCGTTCGGACAGGCTGTTCGATCCGTACGCGCTCAAGGATCTCGGCGATAGCTACCCGCCCGTGTTGCAAGCGATGGAGTGGCTCGTCGATCTGCACGACAACCTGCTCGCGGGGCCCGAGGGCCGCACCGTCAACGGGGTCGGCGGCATGCTGGTCATGTTCCTGATCGTGACCGGGCTCATCATCTGGTGGCCGGGCAAGCGGCGAATGTGGCGGAGTCTCAAGGTCGGTAAACCGGAGGCGTCGCGGCGGTTCGCGTTTCAGCTGCATAACGCGCTCGGCGTGTGGTCGTTCGTCATGCTGCTGATGTGGGCGCTGACTGCGGTGTATTTCGGCTTCCCCGAGTGGTATGAGAGCGCGGTCGACTACTTCGACGCGAACAAAACGGATGCGGAACGTCCGGGAGAAGCAGCTCTCCTGTTCCTGATCAAGATGCACTTCGGCCGTTTCGGCCCGTTGTGGGTTCGATTTCTGTGGGCCGGGCTCGGCCTCCTACCGATCGTGCTATTCGTGACCGGCTTCGCGCTCTGGTGGACGCGCGTGGTGCGCAAGCGTATCGCCGCCGATTGAGTCCGCGGTCAGGAAGGCGGCAGCTGGATTTGGCTCGGCCGCGTTCGCATGTGGATCAAGCTCCACGGTGAGGTTTCGGTGCCAGGCTCGAGCGCAACTTCGATCAGTGCCGGTTGCCCCGTCGCGAGCTCTTCCGCCAGCGCTCGCTGCAGCGCTGCCGGGTCCTTGACGCGTCGGCCATGGACGCCGAAAGATTCAGCCAATCGCACGAAGTCCGGGTTGTCGAGCCGGGCACCGATGGTTCGGCCGCCGAACTGAGTTTCCTGATCACGCAGCACGTTGCCGTACGAGCGGTTGTTGAACACGATCGTCACGAGCGCGATTCGGTACTGCGCCGCCGTCGCAAGTTCCTGCAACCCGAACATGAAGCCGCCGTCGCCGGTGATGGAGACCACGACTTTGTCGGGGTGGGCGACCTTGACGCCGAGCGCCGTGGGAAAGCCGAAGCCGAGCGTGCCCTGGTAGCCCTCCGAGATATAGGTGCGCGGTGCGAGCACAGGAAATGCGCCCGTATACGTCGTAAAGCCAGCTTGCGACAGCTCGGGCACGAGGATGCCGTCGCGCGGCAACACAGTACGGATGGCTTGCAGATATGCCGTTTGCGGTTGAATCCGCGCGATCATCGCTGCGGCAGTGCGTTTGGCCGCAGCGATCTCGGCCAGCCTGTGAGCATCGGGTTTGGCGCGGCCCTGTAGACGCTGCGCGAGCGCACGACATGCGGCGGCCGAGTCGGCCAAGATGCTCACGTCGGCCGGGAAGCGCTCGAGTTCTTTCGAATCGATGTCGATGCGGATCAACTTCGGCCGCCTAGGCCGCGGCTCGTTGCGCAGCATGTCGCGCCAGCGCATGTAAGGCATCTCGAGACGGCTGCCGATGCCGACCAATACGTCGACGTCGTCCCATAGCTCTCGCGCTGCGACGGCGGCGACTCCGAGCGCGTGATCCTCCGGCACGACGCCGCGGCCGCTGCGAAAAGCCGTGACCGGTGCCTGTAGAGTCTCGGCCAGCGCAAGGACTTCGGCAGCGGCGTGCTGCGCGCCGGCGCCGCACATCAGCATCGGTTTGCGAGCTTCGGCAAGCAGCGTGGTCGCTGCGGCGATGGCGTCGGAATCGAGTTCCGGCATGCTCGGTGAGGCTTCGGGCGGTCCGACGACGTGCGATGCAGCGGCCGCCAGCGTATCCCAGCAAGTCTCGATAGCCACGGGCCCAGGTCGGCCACTTTGTGCCGCGCGAAACGCGCGATTCACGGTCGGTCCGACGTCCGCAGGCGTTTCGATGCGCCACGCGTCCTTGATGAAAGACTTGAGCGTGGCCTTTTGGTCTGCAAGCTCGTGCAGGTGCCCACGACCGCGTCCGAGGTAAGAAGAGGGCACTTGGCCTGTGAGACACACGACGGGTGCGCAGTTGCCCATGGCCGTGCAGAGCGCCGCGCCGGCGTTGAGCACGCCCGGGCCGGGCACCACGGTGAACACGCCAGTGCGGCCGGTGGATTTCGCGTAGCCCATGGCCATGTAGCCCGCGGCCTGCTCATGGCGGGGCACGATGACTTCGACACCGCTGCCATACAGTCCGTCGAACAGCGGATAGATCTGCGCCCCGGGCACACCGAAGATCGTGGTCATGCCATTCGCGCGTGCGGCGTCGATGATGGCTCTACCGACCGTAATTTCTTGGGTCTCTAGAGACATTAGAAGGAGGCTGTAACCATATGAACTATATTAAGAACAAAGGCAGATTCAGCGCGGGACACGGAGCCATGCTCCGTGTTTTGGTTCGGTCGCGCAAGCGTGCTCCGGCGAGGGCTGTCGGGTAGTGCTCACACCCATTCTCGGCGTTGCCGTTCGCTCGTGGCGGGTGCGTCGATGCCGGTGCTAGCATCGTCCACGCTAATTTACTCCGGGGGAGTTCGATGACTTTGACACTGCGCCGTATACGCACGGCAATCGCCGGCGTGCTCGTGTTGCTGAGCTTTCACGCGACGGCCGCGAATCCCTGGGATAACGACCCCGCGGTGCAAGAGGTCTTGAAGCTGCGCGCCAAAGGCATCGCAGCAATCATCTCGACGGGCCCGACTGCCGACAGCGAGCACTACTCGTCCACGTTCGTGGCCAATACGCCCGCGAACTCCATCGTCACCGGTCAACAGATGATCAAGAACTTCAGCGCAGGCTTCAGCTACAAGGCGGTCGAGCAGCATCTCGATTACGCAGGCTCGCACGGGCCCGACATTGTCGTGCTGATGGGCGAGGAAGTGGTCGTTCCGGGCGTGGGTTCTCCGAACGCGGGCAAGCGCATTCACCGGCGCTTTACGGATGTGTTCCGCAAAGAGAACGGAGAGTGGCGCTACGACCTGCGCCACGCCAACGTGATCTCGATCGAGGGCAGCTGATGCCGCGGTCGATGCTCGCGGTGTTGGTATTCGTCGGCGTGCTCTTTGCGAGCACGCTGGCGCAAGCGCACGGCATTGCCGGCGACGATCAGGCGTTCCTGCTTCGCGTAACCGGTGCGCACATCTGGCCATACGTGTACCTCGGTGCGAAACACATGGTGACGGGGTACGACCATTTGTTGTTTCTCGCCGGCGTGATCTTCTTCTTGTACCGCCTCAGGGACGTGGCCGTATACGTCACGTTGTTCGCCATCGGCCACAGCACGACGCTCTTGCTCGGCGTGCTCGCGGGCTGGCATGTGAATGCGTATCTCGTCGACGCCGTCATCGGGCTATCGGTGGTGTACAAGGCGTTCGAGAACCTCGGCGGGTTTCGCCAGCTCGGCTTCGAGCCCAATACGAAAGGCGCCGTGCTGTTCTTCGGCTTCTTCCACGGCCTTGGGCTTGCGACGAAACTGCAGGATCTCGCGCTCTCACGCGAGGGGCTCGTAACGAACATGGTGTCGTTCAACGTGGGCGTGGAGATTGGCCAGTTGCTCGCACTGAGCTTGATCTTGCTTGCGTTCAACGTGTGGCGCCGCAGAGGTGGATTTTTCCGCCACGCGTTCGCGAGCAATGTAGCGCTGATGGCCGCGGGATTCGTTTTGGCCGGGTACCAGCTCACGGGTTATCTCTCGACGACCTGAACTCGGCATGAACCGGCGCGTGTCTGTTAACGGCGACGGTCTATGCAGCGCGGAGATGTTCGCGCACCATAATGTCTTCCGAGTTCTCTGATAGAGGAAAGGCACATGAATACTCAACGATCGCTTTGGCTCGTCGCGACTTTGGCTCTAGGCTTCGGCACTGCCGCGATGGCGGACGACAGCGCAAAAGCGGCGGCACGCCGTAAGGAGATCGACACCGCCGCGCAGACCACGCTCGACAAGCTCGGCAAGGACGAACCCGAGGCCAAGGAGTTGTTGGGTAAATCTGTCGGCTACGCGGTCTTCACCGTTACGAAGGGGGGCTTCATCGTCTCCGGTGGCGGCGGCAACGGCGTAGTCGTCGACAAGGGCAGTGGCAAGCACACATACATGCGCATGGGTATGGGCGGCGTCGGTCTTGGCATCGGCGGCCAGCGCTACGAGCTCGTGGTGCTGTTCGAAACGCAGGATCGGATGGACAAATTCCTCGCGGGCGGCTGGGATTCCAGCGCCACGGCCGAAGCAGCGGCCGGCAAGGAAGGCAAGGCGGCCCGCACGACGTTCTACGACGGTGTCGCGTACTACCAGATCACCGACAAGGGTCTGATGGCGCACGCCGACATCACGGGCACGAAGTTCTGGGTCAACGACGACCTGCGTTGATCGCACACTCGTAATCAAAGTGCGGGCGGCCCTGGTGGCCGCCCGCCGTTTTTTGTGAGCGACCTCGAGCCACTCGATCTATACGACGTCCGCGGCCTGCTCAGCGAAAGCGAGCAGCTGGTGCAGGAGACTGTCGCGCGGTTCGTGCAGCGCGAAGCGCTGCCGATCATCGACGCCTGCTTCGCTACCGAACGCTTTCCGACGGAGCTCGTGCCGCGCCTCGCCGAGCTCGGGCTCTTCGGTGCCACGTTGACCGAGCACGGCGGAGCCGGGCTCAACTACACATCCTACGGACTCATCTGCCAAGAGCTCGAAGCCGGCGATAGCGCGCTGCGCAGCTGCGTGTCTGTGCAAAGCAGCCTTGCGATGGGTTGCATTGCTGCGTGTGGCACCCCGGAGCAGCGGGAGCAGCTGCTGCCACCTATGGTGGCCGGCAAGAAGCTCGGCTGCTTCGCGCTCACCGAAACGCACGGCGGCTCGGACCCGGCGCGTATGCGCACACGCGCGGAACGTAGCGGCCGCGACTGGGTGTTGAACGGCGCAAAGATGTGGATCACGAACGGCACGTTGGCGGATATCGCGGTCGTGTGGGCGGTCGCTGACGGGAATATTGGTGCGTTCCTCGTGGAGCGCGGCACGCCTGGTTTCGAGAGCCGGCTCGTGAAAGACAAACTGTCGTTGCGTGCCTCGAGCACTGCCGAGCTGATCTTCACAGACGTGCGCGTGCCGTCGTCTGCCCGGTTGCCGGGAGCGCAGGGGCTCAAGGCGGCACTGCGCTGCCTCGACGACGCGCGATTCGGGATCGTGTGGGGTGCCGTCGGCGCAGCGCGCGCCAGCCTCGCGAGCGTGCTCGTGTACGCACAGTCGCGCGAGCTGTTCGGCCAACCGCTCGCAGGCAAGCAGCTGATCCAAGTGCGGCTCGCGGAGGCGGCACGCCGCATCACGGCAGCCCAGCTCCTCGCGTGGCGGCTAGGCCAGCTCAAGGATCGCGGTGAAGCGGCAACCGCACAGATCTCGCTCGCAAAGTGGAACAACGTGCGGATGGCGCTCGACATCGCGCGGGATTGTCGCGACATGCTCGGCGCTGCGGGCATCACCCTGGACCACTGCCCAATGCGCCACGCGCTGAATCTCGAGTCCGTCATCACGTACGAGGGCACGGAGAGCGTGCATCAGCTGATCGTCGGCCGCGAGCTGACAGGAGAGAGCGCCTTCTAGGCCCGGCAACTGGCCTTGGCGTGTGCTAAATTGCGCGCCTCCGGCTAGGTGGCAGAGTGGTCATGCAGCGGCCTGCAAAGCCGTGTACAGCGGTTCGATTCCGCTCCTAGCCTCCAAGCCTCACCCCGACCGATTCCAGAAGTGACCACGCCGCTTCGTGCTCACGGCGTTACCCGCAAGGGGACATTGTGCGCTAGAGAACAGACGGCAGTGCGCGATCGTGGCTTGATCTCGTAGCTGCTGGCGATCCGTACTTCTACGACCTGGAGACGCGGAATGGGGCGTTATGCTCCATCCAGAAAGCACGTCTCGAAGTGGCAATGAGCCGTAGCGTTCGGAGCGCAACACAATGGCACTGGCCGAATATCGCGTCTGGGATCGAACGCAGCGTATCTTCCATTGGGTAAACTTCCTCGCCGTCCTGACGCTCGCGGCGATCGGAACTGTCATTCTGAACGCGGGGCGGCTCGGCATTCCGAATGATCCGGGCGTCGTCGCGCTGAAGACAGTTCACGTGTACGTGGGCTACGCGTTCATTCTCAACCTGATGTGGCGCCTCGTCTGGGCGTTCGTCGGGGGCCCGTTCGCGCGTTGGCGGGCGCTCCTGCCCGGCGGGCCGATGTTCGGCCGTCGCCTCGCGGAATTCGTGAAGGGCGCGCTCGCTGGCCATGCGCCGTTCTATCTCGGACACAATCCTCTCGCGCGGATATTCATGTCGCTGCTGGTGTTGTTGCTGGTCGTGCAAGGCGCTACCGGCATCGTGCTCGCGGGTACCGACGTTTACATGGGGCCGCTTGGCGGCACGATGCGCGAATGGGTTGCGGCAGAGACGCATGATCCCGCTCTCGTCCGTCCGTACGCGCCCGACACGGTGAACGCCGAGGCGTACGCTGGCATGCGCGCGTTCCGGGCGCCCATCGTCGAGACGCACGAGCTTGCCTATTTCGTCCTGCTGGCGCTGATTGCGATTCATATCGCCGCAGCGGTCATCGCGGAGGTCAGGGAAGGCGGGTCGATCATTTCCGCGATGTTCACTGGGCGCAAGATCCACGACGGCGCGCCC
>PMCP01000064.1:51370-55034 GCA_003155415.1 Gammaproteobacteria bacterium
CTCTCGTCGCAAGAGGCGTCGCGCCGGCTAGGGCAAGACGGCCCGAACGAGCTGCGCTCCACGCCGCAGCGACCCGAATGGCGTCGCATCGTGTCGCAGTTCCATGATCCCCTCGTCTATCTGTTACTCGCTGCCATAGCCGTTTCACTCGCTGCCTGGGTGATCGAGGGCATGGTCGGCTCTCCCGTGGACGCGATCGTCGTCTCGCTGGTCGTCGTCCTGAATGCGGTCCTGGGCTATGTGCAGGAGGCCAAGGCCGAGAGCGCCGTTGCGGCGCTGGCCAAAATGACCGCGGTGACCTCCGCTGTCCTGCGTGACGGGCAGGTGACGCGGGTACCCAGCGCCGCACTGGTGCGCGGTGACGTGCTGGTGCTCAGTGAGGGTGATGCGGTCGGTGCGGATGCGCGCCTGACGCTAGCCTCCTCACTGCGCGTGCAAGAGGCGTCACTGACGGGTGAGAGCGAGGCCGTTCTCAAGAACGTTGCAACGCTGCCCGGGCCAGCAGCGCTCGGAGACCAGCTCGACATGGTCTTCAAGGGCACGGCGGTTGCGCAGGGCACCGGTCGCGCGGTGGTTACCGCAACTGGCATGAGCACAGAGATGGGCGCGATTGCGCAATTGCTCGAGGTGACCAAGGAGGAGCCGACACCGCTGCAAAAGGAAGTGGGACGGATAGGGCGCATGCTAGGCATCGCGGTCGTCATCATTGCCGTCGTGGTGGTGGTCACCATCCTGCTGATCTCCGACATCCGCAGTGCTGCGGACGTCAAAGACGTCCTGCTGTTGGGTGTGTCCCTGGCCGTCGCTGCGGTGCCGGAGGGATTGCCCGCGATTCTGTCGTTGGTGCTTGCCATGGGCGTTCAACGGATGGCCAAGCACAACGCGATCGTTAAGAAGCTGTCATCGGTAGAGACGCTCGGCTCGGCCTCGATCATCGCCTCCGACAAGACCGGTACGCTAACCCGCGCAGAGATGACGATTGAGCGCGTGATCACCGCCTCGGGCGACACACATGTCACCGGCGTCGGGTATGCACCCGTCGGGCAGGTGGAGCACGGGGGCGTCAAGCTCGTACCCGGGCCGCTGCACTCGGAAAACGTCGTGGTGCTCAGCGGCGGTAGCCTCGCAAGCAACGCCGACCTACGGCAAAGGTCGGGCGGCGAGTGGGAGATCCATGGCGACCCCACCGAGGCGGCCTTCCTGGTGGCGGAGCGCAAGCTCGGCGTCAACGAGCGGCGCGAGCGGCGTTTCGAGCGAGTGCGCGAAATCCCGTTCACGTCCGAGCGCAAGATGATGTCGACGATCGAGATCGACCACGAGCACGGCGACGAGGTTGTGGTCATCACCAAGGGTGCGCCGGGCCTCGTGCTGGAACGGTGCACTCGGGTGCGGGTGGGGATGGAGGCAGTCGAACTCGGTGAGGCGTGGCGAGCACGGATACTGGCTGAGGTCGACACACTTTCCAGCGCTGCTCTGCGCACCCTGTCCGTAGCCTACCGGCCGCTCGCCGCGGGCGAGGACCCACAGGCGGCCGAACTGCTTGAACGAAACCTCATCTTCGTCGGCACCGTGGGCATCATCGACCCGCCACGCGAAGAGGCGGCGGCAGCCATTCGCGAGGCGCGCCGGGCAGGTATCCGGGTGATCATGATCACGGGCGACCACCCACGCACCGCCGCACGAGTCGCCGCGGATCTCGGGCTCGTGGAAGCGGATGCGGTCGCTCTGACAGGGCTCGAGATCGATTCGCTCGACGATGCGGCTTTAGCCGAGGCGGTGCTGACAACATCCGTCTACGCACGAGTGTCGCCCGTGCACAAGCTGCGCATCGTTGACGCGCTGCAGGCCGACGGAAACGTCGTTGCGATGACCGGTGACGGCGTCAACGATGCCCCTGCGCTGAAGTCGGCCGATATCGGTATTGCGATGGGGGTGACCGGGACCGAGGTGACGAAGGAAGCGGCGAAGATGATCCTCGCCGACGACAACTTCGCCACCATCGTCGCAGCTGTGCGTGAGGGTCGCGGCATTGTCGACAATATCCGCAAGTTCCTGCGTTACATGCTGTCCTCGAATATGGGCGAGGTGCTCACGGTTTTCCTCGGCGTGGTGGGCGCGCAGGTGATAGGGCTCACGGGCACCGGTGGCGCAGTGGTGCTACCGCTCCTCGCGACGCAGATCCTCTGGATCAATCTAGTCACGGACTCCGGGCCTGCGCTCGCGATGGGCGTCGACCCGCCGACGGACGACCTCATGGCCCGCAAGCCGCGGCCCGCTAGCGAGCGGTTGATAGACGGCCGAATGTGGGCGAGTGTGATCGAGACTGGTGTAGTAATAGCCGTCGTGACGCTGCTGACAATCGATATGTATCTTCCCGGCGGGCTGATCGAAGGCACGCACGACGTCCCTACTGCTCGCACCGCGGCCTTTACCGTGCTCGTATTCACGAGCTTGTTCACCTGTTTCAACGCGCGCTCGGACACTACGAGTGCGTTCACCCACCTGTTCGTCAACGCGTGGCTCTGGGGCGCGATCGGACTTTCGGTGCTTCTGCAGGTCGCGGTCGTCAATCTTAAGTTCCTCAACGTCGCGTTCGGCACGGTGCCGCTTTCGTTCCGCCAATGGCTGCTGTGCGCCACAATGGCCAGCGTAGTGCTTTGGTTCAGCGAGCTGCGCAAACTGTTGAGTCGCACATTGGCTCGAGGCAATCGGTTGAGTGCAAAGCACCTGCGCGATCAAGATCTGTGACGAATCATTCGAACGTCGTCCTGCCGAAACGCCTGCTTGGGTCAGCCCGGGACAAGGGTCCAACGATACGGGTCTCGCCCGGCGTGCTGGCGTTGGCGTCACTGGACATGGCCGCGGTCTACGCGAGCTTGAATACCAGCGCCGCGGGACTCACCGCGGCTGAGGCACAGGCGCGTCTCGAGCAATACGGCCCCAATGTGCTCGCGAAAGATCAGCGAGTGGGGATCCTCAAGCTTCTCGCGGGCTCGGTCCTCAATCCGCTGGTGATTCTTCTGGCGGTGCTGGCGACGATCTCATTCGCCACGGCAGACGTTCGGGCCGGACTCCTGATGTCGTCGATGATCGTTCTCAGCGTTGGCCTGAAGCTGGTTCAGGAAACCAAGGCCGGCAGCGCAGCCGCGAAACTCAAGGCGATGATCTCAGTGACAGCGACTGTGCTTCGCGAGGGCGCGTCGCAGGAGATCGCCGTCGCGCAGCTCGTTCCGGGCGACGTGGTGCGGCTCAACGCGGGAGACATGATTCCCGGAGACGTGCGAATCGTCCAGGCGAAGGATCTCTTTGTGAGCCAGGGGACGCTCACCGGTGAAAGCTTTCCGGTTGAGAAATGCGAGGTTGAAAGGAGTGCTGCACAAGCTGGGGCGACGCCGATTGCGTTGACCAGTCTCGCATTCCTTGGAACCAGCGTTGAAAGCGGAACCGCGGTCGCGGTCGTCGCTGCGACAGGCAAGAACACCTACTTGGGCAGCATGGCCGCGTCGCTCCAAGAACCACAGCCTGCGACGGCCTTCGATCGGGGCATTACGCGGTTTACGTGGCTCATACTTCGTTTCATGTTGGTGATGGTGCCCCTGGTGTTCGTCATCAACGGTCTCACCAAGGGCGACTGGTTACAGGCGTTCTTCTTTGCGCTTGCGGT
>PMCP01000205.1 GCA_003155415.1 Gammaproteobacteria bacterium
TCGCACATGTTGTGCCTCCCTCCAGTATTTGTGACTCACGCGCCGCTCAGTTGGGCGCTTGCCGCGGAATATACCTCAAGCCCTAGCGCCCCATCGCCTTCCAGACGTCGGCCTTGTGCTGCGGCGCCGCCGACACATGGACGTTGATGTAGCGATCGAAGTCCGTGAGTTTCAGCTTCTCGAGCGCGGGCACGAGCGCGCGGACGTGATCGTTGGCCGGTTCGCCGGGGATCACCGAGAAGTCGCCCTGGAAGAGGATCTTTTCCTTGGGGATGTAGGCAATCAGCAAGGCATTTGAATGCGGCGCGGGATAGATGTGATAGAACTCGACCGTCCGCGTGCCATCGGTGTACACGCGCTTCTCGTCCACCGTCTCCACCTTCGCGCGCTTCGGATTCTTCGCGAGCACGTCATCGAGCAACGTGCGCGGCGTGTTCAACGCCCGCTCGAAGAACTCCTTGGCATTGGCTTGCGCGATGATCGTTGCGCCTTCGGCCACGAGCGCAGGCAAGCCGCCCGTGTGATCCGCGTGCGGATGCGTGTTCATGACGTAGCGAATCGGCTTCGTCGGGAACAGCTTCTTCGTCTCCGCGACATACGCCGAGCCGCGAGCGATGCTCTGGCCGGCCTCGAGCATCATCACGTAGTTCTTGAACTCGATCACGAGCGAGTCGTAGCTGCCGGGGCCCGTCGTGAGCCGATACACACCGTCGCCGAGCTTCTCGGTCGTGACGGTCAGCGCCGGCGGTTGCCCGCCACCCGGGGGACCGGCGGGCGCGTTTGCCGGAGCCGGTGCGAGCGATGCGGCGTCCGTCGGGTTGCCACGAGCGTTCGTGACGTTCACCTCGAAGAAAGGCCACCCGCCGCGCGTCTGCACGATGTGTGTCGGCGCCATGGCGCCGCCGCCGAAGTCGCGCCAGTCGGTGTACGTCGCGACGATGTGCATGTCGCCCATGATGGGCTCGCCAACCCACGTTTCGACGCGCTCGACGATGTTGTCACCGTTGACGTAGCCGTTGACGGTATAGCCCTTGCCGGACGGTGCTTTCACCTTCGGGCTCCAGGAGAGCATCGTGTAGCTCTTGCCGCCCTCGTTCTTGCGGCTCGCGGTCGCGGCGTTCTCGGCCGCTCCCTTCAAAAAACCCCACGGCGTGATGTACAGCTCGAGCGACTGGGCCCAGGGCTGAGAGACGTCCGCTTGCTGGGCAGTCACCTGCTGGAAGAACGTGGCCGGCGTAATCGTCGTCGAGCCACCGGGGCCGAAGTTCATCGTCGTACCCGTGTGGCGCGACGTCGGCGCCGCGAGGTCGATGACACGAACGTAGCCCGTAAGCGGCCGCATCGGGTTGTGCGGGCCGTAGCAGACTAGCTCTGTAGCGTTCGCGCCGCACTGCTGGAACGCGACGTCGTGCGCCGAGCCGGAGTACGTGATGGACTTGACGTTGCCGAGCGCAGCTTGCGCATTCGCGATGACAGTCTTCGCGTCTTGCGCCATCGCGGTTGCGCCAAGCGCAAACGCACAGATGGCGGTCACTGTGATTTTCTTTAGCACTGCGATTCCCCCCGAACAGTTGGAATTGTTAGAACGATCGGATTCTACATGGGTTGCCGCGAATGCTAGACGGGTGGCGGGGACACCCATAGGGTGCGTTCCGACACTACGCTACACTCGTGCGCACTCCGAAAAACGCGAACCCTTGGGGGGTATCACGATGAAAACCGCCTTTGTCGCCGCCGTTATCTTGGGCTGCGCAACCGCCACCGCTGTCGCGCAGAAACCGTCGTCCGAATTCGATCGCGGTCACGGCCAACAGGCGTGGCAAAACTCCGGTTACGCGGCCGTCGCGGCCAAGTGCAAATCACCACCGAAGGCGCCTTCCATCGGCGGCGGCGCCTCCGCTGCCGCCAATACAGCCGCCCCGCCCGCCCCCGACTTGCCGACCCCGGCCGCTATCCCCGGCGTGATCGCTGCGGGGCAAAGCTGGAAGGTGGTGTGGGCGTGGGAAGGCAACAACCTCGACGGTCCGATCGCCGGCGACAACGGCTCGATCCTGTTCGCGAACAACGATGCGGGCAACGTCATGAAGCTCGACCCGGCTACGGGCCTCGCGACCGTGATCTTCGACAAGACGAACACGGGTGGCGCGGTGTCCCGTAGCAAGAACGGCGCGCTATTCCTCGCCGTGCGCGGTTTGGGGGGCGGCATCGAGCAGCTCGAGCCGCAGCGCAAGATGTTCGCAAGCACGTTCCAGGGCGAACCGTTCGAATGCGCTGGCGGCGTCATCAACGATCTCATGGCCGACGCGCGCGGCGGCGTGTATCTCGCCGTGAGCGGCTCCGGCGTGTTCTACGCCAATCCGCAGGGCGTGGTTACGAAGTACGGCGACGTGCCCGCCGCCAACGGCATCATCCTGAGCCCGGACGAGAAGGTGCTGTACGTCACGAACGGCGGCACGCTCGTCGCGTTCGACGTGCAAGCCGACGGGTCGCTGAAGAACCAGCGCGACTTCGGCAAGCTGCAGGGCGGCCAGGGCGGCGACGGCTCCGCGGTCGATGCGGAAGGCCGCGTCTATGTCGCGACGGGCCAATCGGCCGACGT
>PMCP01000194.1:0-3067 GCA_003155415.1 Gammaproteobacteria bacterium
CTCGCGCTCTCCATCTTCACCCTCGCGTACAGCGGCTTCTATGTCTTGATGGCGCACCCGCGTTTGTACTGGGGCGAGGTCGGCAACGATCTCACGCCGGCACTGATCGAGTTGCCGCTCAACGACAACCATCGGCCCGAAGCGTGGCAGCAAACCGTGACCTTCGAGGCGCTCGCGAACAAGCCGATCAGCGCCAGTCGCACGATGGAGATCTTCAACGAGAACGGCTGGGCGCGCAGCCTGCATTTCCTGGCGGGCTGGTTCTTCGTCGCTGCCGGTGCGTTGTACTTCGCGCTCGGCGTAATCACTAAGCACGTCTCCCGCGATCTTTGGCCGCGCCGCCCGCACGCGGTCCCCGCGAGCGCGTACAGTCCGTTGCAGCGCTATGCGTACACGGGCGTCGCTTTCATCGTGCTGCCGTTCATGGTTCTCGCGGGCCTCGCGATGTCGCCGCAGGTCGTCGCCGCATTCCCCGCGCTGCTTAGTGTGTTCGGCGGGCATCAAACCGCACGCACGCTGCACTTCTTCGGCTTCGTGGTGCTTCTCCTGTTTGTTGTCGGGCATGTGGCGATGACAGTGCGATCGGGGTTCGGCCGTCACATGCGCGCGATGATCGTCGGCCGATGAACAAGAGATTCACAACGCGCCGCGCGGTCATCCAGGGTCTCGCATCGTCGGCCGCCATCACGCTCGCCGGCTGTTCCACAAGCGAACCGCCCACGTACGGCAACGTGCTGCGAATGGGCGACTGGCTCACGTACAACGCGCATCGGTTGCTACTGCCGCGCCAATCGCTGGCCCGCGAGTACGACGTCCGCGACATCTCGGCAGCGCCGGCGATAGGCACGACGGATCCTTCCGATTCGAGCCAAACCGGTTTCGTCCAGGAGTTCGCCGAGGACTACTCCCGCTTCCTGCACGACGGTTTCGACGACTGGCGGTTGACCGTGGAGGGCAGCGTCGCGACGCCGAGCAGCTTCTCGCTCGAGGATCTGAAGCGCATGCGCTCACGCACGCAGATCACGCGCCACACCTGCGAGGAAGGCTGGTCGGCCATCATGCAATGGACGGGCGTGCCGCTGCGCGCCGTGCTCGAGGCCGCCGGCATCAAGGAAGACGCAAGGTTCGTGCAGTTCCACTGCTACGACGCATTCGTCGACGGCATCGACATGCTCGACGCGCTGCACCCGCAGACGATCCTGGCCTACGGCATGAACGGCCGCGAGCTCCCCATTGCTCATGGCGCGCCGCTGCGCGTGCGCGTGGAGACGCAGCTCGGCTACAAGAGCATGAAGTTCCTGCGAGGGCTCGTCGTGACGAGCGAGTTCGACGACAACGGTCCGTACGGCATGATTCAGAACGGCTACTCCTGGTACGCGGGGATCTAGAGGTGCAACGCGATGTGGTTAACGCCGATCGAGTGACCGGCTGGCAGCGGTGGGTCCGTTACCCGCAAAAAGTGTGGCTGCGCCGCGCGATCTTCCAAGTGCATTTGTGGAGCGGCATCGGCTTAGGTCTCTACGTGTTTTTCATCAGCGTCACGGGCAGCGTGCTCGTGTACCGCAACGAGCTCTACGAAGCTGCAACACCGCCGGTCATCACGCACAGCGCTTCGGCGGCCGAAGCCGAAGCCAAGGTGCCGCTCGGCATGGTGCTCGTCGAACAGCTGATCGACTTGCACGACAACCTGCTCTCGGGCCCAACGGGCCGCACCATCAACGGCGCCGGCGCCATCGCCGTGCTGCTGATGGTCCTCACGGGCGCCGTGATCTGGTGGCCCGGCAGCGCGCGCTGGCGCGAGAACCTCACGCTGCATCGCGGCGTGGGGTGGCGGCGCTTCACGTGGCAGCTGCACGGCGTGTTCGGATTCTGGAGCTTCGCGTTCCTGCTCGTGCTCGCCTTGAGCGGAATGTATCTGTGCTTCCCTGATCAATTCAGCGCGCTGGCCGATTGGCTCGAGCCGCCGACGAACGCAAACGCCGGCACTCGCTTCGTCGACAGCGCGCTCTATTGGCTCGCGTACCTGCACTTCGGCCGCATCAACGGCATCGGCATTCCGTGCCACGGCCCCGGCGTTTGCGATCAAGCCACGAAGGCTGTGTGGGCGATCGTTGGCGCGATACCGGCCGCGATGTTCGTGACGGGCGCGATCATGTGGTGGAACCGCGTCGTGCGGCGCTGGCGGCGCGGCACTCGTCGAAGCGCGTAGGCAGCGCCACCTACTTGCGCAGGATCTTCTCCATCGCTTTGCCCTTGGCGAGCTCGTCGATGAGCTTGTCCAGGTAGCGGATCTCGCGCATCGTCGGCTCTTCGATGTCTTCGACGCGGACACCGCAGACCACACCTTTGATCAGTGCGCGGGAAGGATTCAGGTTCGGGGCCTCGGCAAAGAAAGTCTCGAAGTCCTTCTTCTTCTCGAGCTGGGCTTCCAGCTTCTTCTGGCTGTAGCCGGTCAACCAGCGAAAAACCTCGTCGACCTCGGCTTTCGTGCGGCCCTTCTTCTCCGCCTTCGTCACGTAGAGCGGATAAACGCTCGCGACACTCGTCGTAAAGATTCGATGTTTCGCCACGATGCTCGCTCCGCCGAATCGCGTGCGCTGACTCTAGGGCATGACACGGTTGCCGGTCGAGGGTGCAACACCCGGTCCCGGCCGCGAAGCTGAATGCCCGATAAATCCCACGTTCAGGCGGCCTTAAGCGTGCTCACGGCATCCTGTACCCAACGTCCAATCGACGTGAACGAGAGGAGAGTCGATATGAAGCACGCCAACCTGATCGGAGCCCTGATCGTCTCGCTTGCGGCGGCTTCCACGGCCCTGGCGGGCCCGCGCGATCGCGATGGCGACCGCGGCCGTGACTACCAGCCCGAGCGCGAGCGCGTCGAGACTCGGCACCACGGTTTTCGCGACGATACGCACGCACGCGTCGTGGTTCGCGAACGGCACAACGGCTACTACCCGCCGCTCGGCTACTACTCGCACCGGTGGGCGCGGGGTGAGCGGCTGCCGGCGAGGTTCTACGGCCGGCCGTACGTGATCGGCGACTACCGCGCGTATCGCTTGCATGC
>PMCP01000194.1:3095-12952 GCA_003155415.1 Gammaproteobacteria bacterium
CAGACCACCTCACTCGGTCGACGATGCCGGACTCCGTTCGAGTACACGAACCGCAGCACCTGGGACACGGCACCCGCGGCATCGCATTGCCATCGCACAAGGCCGCGAGCACGGATAGGCCGCTCGAACCCGCGCCGCTGCCGACCGAAATTGTTCTGCCGCTGGAAGGCGGCCTCTCCGCACGCGATTTGCGCCCGGCCGTCGAGACCGGCCAGCGCGTGCTGCGCGGCCAGCCGCTCGTGCGCGGCGGCGGCACGCTGTCCACGTGGACGCACGCCAGCACGTCCGGCATCGTGCGTTCGCTCGAAACGCGGCCCGTGGCTCACCCGCGCCGTCGCGAGGCACTGTGCGCCGTGATCGAAGTCGACGGCGCCGACGAATGGTGGCCGGAGCTTACGCGCCCCGATCCCACGCAGTGGGACACGCCGGAGAAACTCGCCACGGCATTTTCGCGCGCCGGATTATCGGGGCTTGGCGGTGCCGTATTCCCCACGGGACTCAAGCTCGCCGCTGCATGGCGCAGCCACATGCGTTTGGTCATCGTGAACGGCGTGGAGTGCGAGCCGTACATCAGCTGCGACGACATGCTGATGCGAACAGCGCCGAGCGACGTGCTCTCCGGCGCGCTTGCGCTCGTCGCGCTCACGGGCGCTGAGCGCGGCATCGTCGCGGTCGAAGAAGATAAGCCCGAAGCTCTGAAAGCACTGCAGGCCGCGCTCGTTGAGCTCGGCTCACCGCAGCAGCTCACCCTCGCCACCGTGCCGGCGAAGTATCCCGCGGGCGGCGAGCGCCAGCTGATCCAGGCGCTCACCGGGCACGAGGTGCCGTCGCTCGCGCGGCCCACCGACATCGGCTATCTGGTGCAGAACGTGGGCACGGTGGCTGCGCTGTTTCGCTATCTCGACTCCGGCCGCCCGGTCACGAGCCGCGTGATGACGGTGACGGGCGGCGCCATCGCGACGCCGCGCAATTTCGAGGTGAGGCTCGGCACGCACATCGCGGACCTGGTCGCGGCGTGTGGCGGGTACACGGCCACGGTCGCCAAGCTCATCATGGGCGGCAGCATGATGGGGATGACACTCGCGAACGACGCGATGGCGGTGGGCCGTGCGACCAACTGCATCATTGCGGCCACCGAGCGGGAGCTGCGTCCGAACGTCGAGCCGTTGGCGTGCATTCGCTGCGGCAACTGCTCGGACGTTTGCCCTGCGTACCTGATGCCGCAGGCGCTCAACGTCGCCGCCGAGCATCGCGAGTTCGGCGCTCTCGAGAAGTTTGGGCTCTTCGACTGCATCGAATGCGGATGCTGCGACGTGGTGTGCCCGAGCCTGATTCCGCTCACCGATACTTTTCGCGTCGCCAAACGCAAGCTAGTGCAGGCCATGGAGACCAGCGCCCGCGTGCGTTGGCTCGACGCGCGCGAGCAGCTGCGGCGCACGCGAGTCGAAAGCTTTCAGCAACGCCACGGCGGCGCGAGCGCCGGCGCCGGCGAAGATCAGCGGCCGCGGCACGCACGTCTCGAGGCGGTGGCCGACGTGGTGGCGCGCGCCAATAGTTTGTCGAAGGAGTCGTAGACGGCACTAGTAGTAGGGGGGGGACGAATGCACAGCATCCGCGACGTTCTGGGCGAGAAGGGCACGACGGTTCTTACCATCGGCCCGGACGAAACCGTATACGAAGCGATCCGCCAGATGGCCGAGCACGGCATTGGCGCGTTGCTCGTAGTCGAGAACGGCAAACCTATCGGTTTGCTCTCCGAGCGCGACTATTCGCGCAAGGTGATCTTGCGCGGCCTGCGCTCGCGGGAGACGCCGGTGCGAACCATCATGAGCAGTCCGCTCCTCACTATCTCGCCGGATGCGTCTGTCCAGGACGGCCTGGAAATGATGACCGAGAAATACATCCGCCACATTCCGGTGATGAACGGCTCGGGCGTGCTCGGCATGGTGTCCATCGGCGATCTCGTGAAGGCCGTGATCCGCGACCAGCAGTCGCTGATCGAGCAGCTCGAGAGCTACATCGCGCGCTGAACGCGGCGGGCAGGGCGGGATGTCGTACACAGGGTGCCGTCGGCGGTGTACGCTGCGCCGCATGATCAAACCAACCCTGTTCACCATCGCGCTCGCCGCCCTCACCGCCGCCAGCGCCAACGCCGCCACCACGTGCGACCGCGCGTGCCTCAAATCCACGCTCGATGCGTACCTCACGGCGCTCGTCAAGCACGACCCGGCCGCCGCGCCGCTCTCGGCCGGTTTCCGCCAAACCGAAAACGCAGTGGTGCACAACAAAGGCGCCGGTCTCTGGCAATCGGTCAACGCGCTCGGCAAGCTCCAGCGCCGTTACTTCGACGCCACCACCGAGCAAGCCGCGTACTTCGGCACGCTCGACGAAGCCGCCGGCCCCGCCATCGTCACGCTGCGCATCAAGGTGGAAGACCGCAAGATCACGGAAGCGGAGTGGGTGCTCAATCGCAAGGGCGATCCCGGCATCGGGCCGACCGCCGGCGCGCAGGCGAACGCTGCGTTCTATGATCCGGAGTACCTGCTCGCGCACGCGCCGCCCGAGCGCGTAATTCCGAAAGCGCAGCGGCTGTCGCGCACGGATCTCGTCGCGATCACGAACAGCTACTTCGATGGCCTCTCGGCGCACGACGGCAAGATCATCATCGCGCACCCGGGCTGCGTGCGAATCGAGAACGGGAGCCTTACCACGCAGCGGCCGATCCCCGCCGGCGGCCAGACGGACTGCACGGCCGAAGGCCCGATGACGAACATCTTCGCGGTCACGGCGCGCCGCTACCCGGTCGTCGACGAAGAGGCAGGCGCCGTGCTCGGCCTCGCGCTGTTCCAGCGCAAGCCCGGCGTGCTGATGCGCCGCAACCTGCTTGGCGAGTGGTTCTACATAGAGCAGGGCAAGATCCGCGAGGTCTACGCGGCCATGTTCTATCCGGACCAGGAAGCGATGGTGCCGAACTGGCCGCCGTTCGACGGCAACTGGCCGCCCGCGCCGCCGCCGAAGTAGCCTGCCGTCGAGCAGTTGCACGGACGAAAGCGGCGCCGGGTAATCGGCTGCGCGCTTCAGCGTAGCTCGCAGGTACAATGAGGCCGACCCAAGGTCCCGAGTCGTACACCCCGCAATGAGCTCGTCCGCCACCAGCGCCGCCGCGGCGCATCCTATCGCTGCGCCGCCTTACCTGATTCTCTTCATCGGTGCGCTGGTCGCGATCGGGCCGCTCAGCATCGACATGTATCTGCCTGCGATGCCCGCGATGGCGAAGGCGTTCGACGTCGGCGCCGCGCGCATGAGCGCCACGCTCAGCATGTACCTCGTCGGCTACGGCATCGGGCAGTTTTTCGGCGGCGCGTTCTCGGACCAGATCGGCCGCAAGCGCATCGGCATCATCGGGCTCTTGATCTTCGTGCTCGCGTCCGTCGCGATCGGCGTGTCGACGACGGTGGAGCAAGTGCAGTGGTTCCGTTTCGTGCAGGCCATCGGCGCCGGTTTTGCCACCGTGATCTGCTGGGCAATCGTGCGCGACGTGTACCCCGTGCACGAGCTCGGCAAGCGCATGGCCATGGTCACGCTCGTGATGCTGGCGTCGCCCGCGATCGCTCCCTCGCTGGGCGCCTTGATGCTGCGCTTTGGTTGGCACTCGATATTCTTCTTCAAGGCCGTGTATGCCTCCGCTCTCGTGGTGTACTACGCGTTAGCAGTGCCTGAGACGCGCCCCGGTTCATGGCGCAAGCTCTCGATCATCTCCACGTTGAAGCAGTGCTGGCAGGTCATCGTCTATAAGCCGAACGATGGCAGCCATCCGTTTACGTTCGCGTTTACGGGCTCATTCAGCGCGGCCGTGTTCATGACGTTCATCACGAACGCGTCGTTCGCGTACATCGATTACTTCGGCGTATCGCCGCAGATGTTTCCGGCGTATTTCGGCGTGGGCGTCATCGGCATGGTGGCCACGAATTTCCTTGCCATGCGCAGGCTGAACTCGAACACCGCCCCGCAATTCTTTCGCTACGGCCTGCTGATCCAGATTTGCTCGGCCACGGTCTTGCTGCTCGGCGTGCTCGCGGGCGCACCGTCGATCTGGCTTGTGGTGTTGCCGGTGGCTGTGATCGTGTCGTGCTTCGGCCTCATCGGGCCTTCCGGCACGTCACTCTATATGAGCCATTTCGGCTCGCTCGCGGGTAGCGCGTCGTCGCTGTACACGACGCTGCTGTTCTCGTCGGGAGCGGTATTCGGCGCCGTCTCGGGACTCTACTTCGACAATACGCTGCGGCCGATGGTCATCACGATGTTCGTCGCGTCATTGATCGCGAATTTGCTCGCGTTCACCACGGGCGCGAAGTTTCGCAGAGAGCCGGCCGCGTTGCGTTGACGCGGCCGGCTCAGCGCGAGCCTCAGGCGAAGCCGTGCTTCGCGATCGGTAGCGATCGAATGCGGCTCTTCGTCGCCGCGTAGATTGCGTTGCAGATGGCGGGTGCGACCAGCGCCACCGACGGTTCACCGATGCCGCCCGGCTTCTCGGTGCTGGCAATGATTTCGACGTCGATCTGCGGCGCCTCGTTCATGCGCACCAGCCGATACGTGTCGAACGTCTTCTGCTGCACGACACCCTTGTCGATCGTGATATCGCCCCAGAGCGCGGTGGACAGCCCGAAGAGAATGCCGCCGCGGATCTGCGCGTCGACGATGGACGGATTCACCATTTGGCCGAGGTCGACGGCAGAGGTGATCTTGTGCACGCGAACCTTGCCGTTCTCGAGCGAGATCTCCGCCACCAACGCGAGGTACGTGTCGTACCCTTGCATGAGCGCGATCCCCTGGAAGCGACCCGCCGGAGCCTTGCCCCAGCCCGCACGCGCGGCGGCATGCTCGAGCACCTGGCGCCAACGCGGGTCGGCTTGCTTCTCGAGCATGGCGTGCCGGAACTCGTAAGGGTCCTTGCCCGCGGCATACGCGAGCTCGTCCATGAAGCTCTCCGCCGCGAAGCAATTCGTGGCGTGGCTCACGGAGCGCATGTAGCCCACGTTGATGCCGATCTCGTGCTGCAGAAAGCTCACGTGCACGTTCTCGGCGTCGTAGGGGTAGTTCTGCGCCGCCTCGAGCACGAACGGATCGATCTGCTTCTCGACGGCCGCGGGCGCCCAGCGGCTCGTGACGGACGGTCCGCAGATCTCGAACTTCCAGGCGGCGAGCTTGCCGTCGGGGGTCAGCGCGGCGGAGCAACGATGGCGGTACGGCGGCCGGTAGTAGTCGTGCGTCGTGTCGTCCTCGCGGGTCCACAGGACCTTCACGGGCCGGTTCACGGCTTTCGCGGCTTCGACCGCTGCGGGAATGAAGTCCACCTCGAGCCGCCGGCCGAAGCCGCCGCCAAGATACGTGGTGTGCACGAACGCCTTCTCGAGCGGAACGCCGGCAGCCTTCGCCACTGCGCCCTGCGCAGCCTGCTGCACCTGCGTCGGCGCATAGATGTGCATCGCGTCGCCTTCGGGCACCGCGGTGCAGTTCTGCGGCTCGAGCGTGGCGTGCGCGAGCAGCGGCAGCTCGTACACGGCCTCGACCTTCTTCTTCGACTTGGCGAGCGCCGCGTCGGCGTCCCCGTCGTTGCGCGCGACTTTGGCGTCCGCACCGTGTTTCGCGAGCGCGTCGGCGAGTCCCGCCGAGATGCTGGCGTTGCTGAGCGTGGCGTTCGGGCCCGCATCCCACTGGATGTCGAGCACATCGCGCGCCTTGCGCGCTTGCCACCACGAGTCGGCGAGCACGACCACGCCGGTCGACGTTTGCAGAATGTTCTGCACGCCCGGCATGCCTTTGGCGCGCGAGTCGTCGAAGCTCTTCACGCTGCCGCCGAGCACCGGGCTCTGTGCCAGCGCGCCGAACAGCATGTTCGGGAAACGCTGGTCGATGCCATACGGCGCCGTGCCGTTGACCTTGAGCGGCGTGTCGAAGCGCTTGGTCGGCTTGCCGACCTGAGTGAACGCGCTGACCGCCTTCGGCGTGACGTTCGCGGGCGCGGGCAACGCGCCTGCCGCGGTCGCGAGCTGGCCGTAGGTGAGCCGCGTGCCATCGCTCTTTACGACGGCGCCGTTCTCGGTGCGCAGCTGCGCCGCGTCCACCTTCCAGTGTTCCGCGGCCGCCTGCACGAGACGCGCGCGCACTTCGGCGCCCGTCTTGCGGATCTTGTCCCAGCCTTCGCGCACGGCGGTGCTGCCGCCCGTGATCTGGCCGCCAAGCAGGCCGTTCACATAGACGTCGCCGGGGGGAGCCGCTTCGAAATGAATGGAGTTGGCCGGAACGTCGAGCTCCTCGGCGACGAGCGTAGTAAGAGAGGTGTACACGCCTTGGCCCATCTCGGACTTGTCGACCAGGAACGTGATGCCGCCGTCCGTGCCGATGCGCAGCCAGGCGCTCGGTTGGACGGGGGCTGTCGGGTTGCCGAGTGCGGCCGCCTTGGGCGCCGGTGCCGGCGCCGGTGCGCAGCCCGGCAACTGAATGGCGATCAGCAGGCCGCCGCCCGCAACGGCGGAGCTCTTCAGAAAGTCGCGACGCGTGTTCATTTCGCACCTCCGGCCAGATCGGCGGCACGTTTGATGGCGGTGCGGATGCGGTCGTAGGTGCCGCAGCGGCAGAGGTTGCCCTTCATGGCGTCGTCGATGTCCGCATCCGTCGGCGCTTTGTTGTTCGCGATCAGTGCTGCGGCCGACATGATCTGGCCGGACTGGCAGTAGCCGCACTGCGGCACGTCGATCTCGAGCCATGCGCGCTGCACGGGGTGGCTGCTGTCCGCGGACAGGCCTTCGACCGTCGTGATGGCGTTGTCGCCGACGGCGCCGACCGGCGTTTGACACGAGCGCACGGGTGAGCCGGCCAGGTGCACGGTGCAGGCGCCGCAGAGGCCTGCGCCGCAGCCGAACTTCGTGCCCTGGAGGCCGAGCGTATCTCTAAGAACCCACAACAGCGGGGTATCCGCAGCGGCGTCGACGTCGACGGCTTTTCCGTTGATGTTCAGCGTGATCATAGTGGTCTCCATGGCGTGCAGGAACTTGGGCACGCGCGTGCGGCACAGCGTAGGTAACCGCAGGGCGTTGTTCAATGTGCACGGCCGGATATAGCGGGCCACCCCGCCGTCGGCCGTGTGTGGCGTTACTGCGCGCCGAGCGGCTTCGGCGGCGGCGCGTCGCCGGGGCCGAGCACCGTGCCGTCGGCCAGCGTGATCGTGACGAGCGAGCCGTTCGGGCGCCCGTCGAGCAGCGGATTCACGACGGCCGTTACGCGGTCGCCGGCTTTGAGCGATGTTTTCTTCCAGCCCGTGCGCGCCATCATGTTAGGGCTGCCGCACTCGACACCCCATTCGGTGGCGTTGCCCTTGTCGTCGGCGATCACAACCTGAATCCACGTGTGCGGATTCGTCCACTGGAAATCCTTCACGGTGCCCGTGAGCGTGACCTTCTTCGTGCGGTCGAATACGGCGAACGAGTGGTGCGCGAGCGCAGTGCTCGTTGTTGCGAGCACCGCAAGCACAAGTGGCAGATGTAGTGGAGCTCGCATGATTCGCCTCTTGCGTCAGTCGCGCCGCGGATTGTCGCCGCAGAAGTACTCGAGCATGTCGATGTCGGGCCGGCGCTGGAAGTAGTGCTTCAGCACCACTTTCTCGGTGTAGTACTTCGGGTCCTCGATCGTCATCTCGTCCTCGAGCAACTCGTTGTTCGCGACGAGTCTGAAGCGCTCGACGAGATGCAGCGCGTCGCTCACCGGAAAGCGTGGGTCGGAGTCGAGGCTGCTCGGCTTCGCGTTCGAGCCCACGCCGTTCGCGGCGCGCGCGCGGCCGTTCGTGCCGACGGTGTCGACCACGAGCACGTCGCCATCCCAGGTGCCGACGGAGTGGCCGTTCCATGTCGCGACGATCTCGTCGTCCGGCGGGTGCGCGCGGCCGTCGAGATAGATGCGCCGCACGAGGCCGCTTGCCTCGCGCTGGATCACGAGCTGGCCCGGCGCTTCGAGCAGCTGTATCGGGAAGAGGCCGACCTCCCACATGTGGAACACCGGGCCGCCCGGCGCGCATGCCGTGAAATTGCCGTGATCGTTCAGCCGCTGCGACTCGGCCGCGCCGGCCGGCGTGAACGGCGGGCTCTTCGGCCACGGCGTGTTCGGCCACTGCGCGAATCCGGCCGGCTCTTCCAGCGTGCCGGTGGGCAGGAAGACGCCGGTGAAGCCGCGCTCGGCCGCCGTCTTCGGCGCCGAGCTCCCCGTGGCGGGAGGAGCTTTGGCGGTTTGGTCAGCGGGCAGCGGCGCGCCGCAGCCCACGACGGCGCACGCCGCGGCAAGGCAGGTTAGTAGCGAACGAAGGGAGGCGCGCTGCACGGGCGTACTCGGAGCTGCCGCGGTGCCGCAAGCCTATTCCCGCTGGCGTGAGCGTACAACCACGACCGCCTAGAGGAGACCTCGTCGTGTCGAGCTTTCTCGGAGCGAGGGCTCAGGCAACGAGCCACCGCAACAGCTGGTTCACGGCCGGGGTGTTCGGCAGCGGGCTGTTGCCGAGCGCTTGCATCAAGAGAATGGCTAAACCTCCGTACCGCGTTGCGGGATGCAGCCGCTTGGCCGCGCGCCAGTCGTGTACCGCTAGCGCCAAGAGGAAGACGTCGTTCAGGACCAATCCGAGAAAAGGCAGCGGCCCGATTGCAGGCACGGCGGTCCCGAGAGTGACCGCGATCCTGCCGGTCGCCGCACCGAGCAGCGCAATCGTCGCGAGCAGCATCAGCCTCTTGTGCGTTTCGAGCCGCCGGCGCAAATAGATGGCCGAGCCCGCCAATAGGGCGAACACGACGAGGCTGACGAACCCGCCGAACACCGCGAAGGGTATGAACGGGAGTCTGTCGAAATCCCCTGAGATCAGCGCCTTGTGCCCCGACGCGATATTCGCTGCCGTGCCGAGGGCGAACACCAATGCGGCGAGCGCTGCGCCCGCCACGCCGAGTCGCCGGTGCCAGCTGACGCGGCCTTGGGCTACCAGCCCGGTCTGGACCATCAGCACGATCATCCACGAAGTGAATACCAGACCGTGCACGATGATGAGCGGCGGCAGGGCTTGCAGCGGTTGCAGACCGAGCCGTTCCGCGAGGAATCCGTTCAGATAGAAGCTCGGGCCAAAGCCGAGGAAGACGGCGAGGGACATCGCCGCAGCCATCCCGAAGTAGAAACCGCGATCGCGCGAGGCGGGTCGCGTCGAATCCATAGCTGTGCTGACCATCTCTGTTCCCTCAGCGCATCAAAATCCCGCCGTCGGCGATCAGCGTTTCCCCGTGCACGAAGTCCGCGGCCGGAGATATCAGCCATGCGCAGCACTCTGCGATCTGCTCCGCCGTGCCCACTTTGCCGACTGCCGCTTCCACCTCTTTGCGACGCACGGGGTCGTTCATCGCGGACGCCACGAACGGCGTGTCGATGAAGCCCGGCGCCACGGCGTTCACGGCAATGCCTTTGGGGCCGAGCTCGCGCGCGCAACTCTTCATCATCGTGAGCACCGCGCCTTTGCTCGTGGCGTAGGCGCCGCGCGCGACGTAACCGCCGCCCGTGTAGCTCGAGATGCTCGCGATCATGCAGACGCGGGCGCCGCGCTGCATTTGCTTCGCGCCTTCGCGCACGCTCAAGAACGAGCCGATGACGTTGATGTCGAAGAGGCGCCGGAACTGAGCGACGGACGTTTCGAAGAACGGCGTCGTCTCGATCACGCCCGCCGCCGTGACGAGCGCGTCGAGGCCGCCGAACGAAGCGCCGACTTCCTTGAACGCTCGAACGACGGACGCTTCGTCGGCCACGTCGAGCTCGATGGCGATGCCGTCGGCGCCGGC
>PMCP01000140.1 GCA_003155415.1 Gammaproteobacteria bacterium
CCGATCACCGACTCTTCGAGCAGCACCTCGCCCGTGGGCGATTGCTCGATACCATTACTGACGATGTCTTCGAACTCTTCGCGGTTGTAGGCAATGCCGCCGCCGCTGCCACCGAGCGTGAACGACGGCCGGACGATCGTAGGGAAGCCCACCTCTTCCTGTACCGCCCACGCTTCTTCGAGGTTGTGGGCAATTCCGGCGCGCGGCGTGGCGAGGCCAATATCCTTCATCGCGTTACGGAATAGTTCGCGGTCTTCGGCCATGTCGATGGCTTCACGCGAGGCCGCAATCAGCTCGACGCCGTATTTTTCGAGAACACCTTCGCGGACGAGGTCGAGAGCGCAGTTCAGGGCCGTCTGGCCCCCCATGGTCGGCAACAACGCGCTGGGACGCTCTTTGGCAATGATCTCGGCGATCGTCTGCCATCGAATCGGCTCGATGTAGATCGCATCGGCGCTGGCCGGATCGGTCATGATCGTGGCCGGNNCCGAGTAATCGAACTCGCACGCCTGCCCAATGATGATTGGGCCGGCGCCGATGATCAGGATGCTTTCGAGATCGTCACGGCGCGGCATTACTTGATCCGATTCCTACGTTGACACTTCAAGTGGTTGATCCATCTACCTACGAGGCCTGAGCACGTAGGCGATACGTCTTCATCGAAGCGGTAAAGCGCTGAAACAGCGGCAGCAGATCGTGCGGCCCCGGGCTCGCCTCAGGGTGACCCTGGAACGAGAATGCGGGCCGATCAATGCGTTCGATGCCTTGCAGACTGCCATCGAATAGCGAGCGGTGCGTCGCGCGCACGTTGGCGGGGAGAGTCTTCTCCTGCACGGCAAAGCCGTGATTCTGGCTCGTAATCATGACGCGTCCAGAGTCGATCTCGACGACCGGGTGGTTCGCGCCATGGTGGCCGAACTTCATCTTCTCCGTCTTCGCGCCGCTCGCGAGGCCCAGCAACTGGTGACCGAGACAGATGCCGAACACTGGTAGCCCTCCGTCGACGAGCGCCCGAATCGCCTCGATTGCGTAGTCGCATGGTTCCGGATCGCCAGGACCGTTCGAGAGGAATACGCCGTCGGGCTGCAGCGCGAGCACTTCCTCGGCTGTGGTCGTGGCCGGCACGACCGTCAGGCGGCAATCTTCCTCGGCGAGCAGCCGCAGTATGTTGCGTTTGATGCCGTAGTCGAACGCCACCACGTGGAACGTTGCAACCCGCTTCGTGTAGATCGTCTGCCGGTCGGGCCAGATCGTGCCCTGATTCCACTGATAGGTCTGTTTGGTGCTGACGAGCTTCGCCAGATCCATCCCCTTGAGACCGGGGAACTTGCGCGCCGCGCGCACGGCTTCGTCGGCGTTCGCCTTCGCGCCAGTCACGATGCAGCCAGCCTGTGCGCCCTTCTCGCGGATGACCCGAGTCAACTGACGTGTGTCGAGCTCTGCGATCGCTACCGTCTTACCGCGACGCAGAAATTCCTGCAGGCTCGACTCGGCTCGCCAGTTGCTCGTGACCAGCGACAGGTCTCGAATGATCAAGCCGGCCGCGTACGTCTTGGTGGATTCGAAATCGTCAGAGTTCGTGCCCGTGTTGCCGATATGTGGGTACGTGAGGGTGACGATCTGGCGAAAGTAAGAAGGGTCGGTCAGGATTTCCTGATAGCCAGTCATGGCGGTGTTGAAAACCACCTCGCCCAGTGTCCGACCTTCGGCACCTACTGAGATGCCTTTGAACACGGTGCCGTCTTCGAGCGCTAGTATCGCCGGCTCTGCCACGCTGAGCTCCTACAAAAATCGGCTTGCATGAACCCGCGGGATGGGCTGCAAGCCCGGCAGCCGATCCCGTGTTGATCAACGGGGAAACTCAGGCCGGCATTCTAGCTCGCCCTTCGGTGAACGATCCACAGAAAATTCCGCGCGCTGATGCGTGGCCCGCAGACAGCTCGAACTCGATCAATCGCGCGCGAGCCCGAGCACGTCCGTCATCGAGTACAGTCCAGGAGCCTGACCGGCAGCCCAGCGCGCGGCGCGCAATGCGCCACGCGCGAAAGTCTTGCGATCAGCGGCTTCGTGCCTGAACTCGACCTGCTCTTCGGCACCGATGAACCTCACCGTGTGCTCGCCGACTACATTGCCGCCCCGGACCACTGCAAAACCGATCGTTCCAGGCACCCGCGGCCCAGTTCGGCCGTGGCGCGCGTATACGCCAAGATCACCGAGTTTGCGGCCCTTCGCAGCGGCGATGCGCTCGCCGAGCGCCAACGCAGTGCCCGACGGCGCGTCGACCTTGTGCCGGTGGTGCGCCTCGATGATCTCGACGTCATAGCCGTCGCCGAGCGCCTTCGCAGCTCGACCAACGAGATCCATGAAAACGTTCACGCCCACGCTCAGGTTCCGCGCGTAGACGACGGGAATCTCATGAGCGGCCTTCTCAATGGCCTTCTGCTGGCGATCCTCGAGTCCCGTGGTGCCAATCACGAGGGCAGTGCCGCTCTCGATGCAGGCGCGAAGATTGGCCTCGGTCGCCGAAGGCAACGTGAAGTCGATCGCGACCTGCGCCGCATGCAGCCCTTGTTTGCGCTCGTCGGTCAACGGAATCCCGACTGGATCGACGCCCGCGACCTCGCCCGCATCGCGCCCGAGGAAACGATCACCTGGTTCGGTAATGGCACCGATCAGTTGCACATCGTCTGCTTCAAAGACGCAACTCAAAACCGCCCGGCCCATACGGCCGGCGGCACCGAGGACCGCAACCTTTAGCAATTCACTAAGCTCCCATCCGTTCGAAGAACTTCTTTACTCCGTCGAACCACGAACGTGCACGCGGATTATGCCGCGATCCGTCGTGTTGAAGCGACTCGTCGAACGCGCGCAGCCGATCCTTTTGATCTCCCGAAAGGTTCACCGGCGTTTCCACCTGAACCCGGCAGAACAGATCGCCGACGCCACTATCGCGGACGGACTGAACACCTTTCCCGCGTAGACGGAACAGGCTGCCCGACTGAGTTTCCGACGGGATCTTAAGCACGACGTTGCCGTCGAGCGTCGGCACGTCTACGGCACCGCCTAGCACGGCAGTCGCGAAACTGACCGGCACCTCGCAACTCAGGTTCTGGCCCTCGCGAGTGAAAATCGGATGCGCTGTTACGGAGATGTCGACGTAGAGGTCTCCAGGCGGCCCGCCGTTGCGCCCTGCTTCGCCTTCTCGGGCCAATCGAATTCGGTCACCGTTGTCGACGCCGGCCGGCACTTTGACCGACAGCGTCTTCACGCGACGCACGCGCCCGCGCCCCGAGCACTCGCGGCACGGCTTATCGATCAACGACCCAGAGCCACCGCAATTGGGGCAGCTTTGTTGAATCGAGAAGAAGCCCTGCGCCACGCGCACTTGACCTTGGCCGCCACAAGTCTTGCAGGTGACAGGCTGCGAGCCCGGCTCCGCACCTTTGCCACCGCAGCGACCGCACTCGGTTTGCCCGGGTATCTCGAGAGACACGCTGTCGCCAGCGACTGCCTGCTCGAGCGTCAGCTCGAGCTCGTAACGCAGATCGGCCCCGCGGAATACTTGATTGCGACCACCGCGCCGCCCGGCACCAAAGATGTCGCCGAAGACGTCACCGAAGATGTCGCTGAACGCGTCGGCGCCTCCGCCGAATCCGGCGCCCCCCATGCCCTGGTTGCCCTGTACGCCCGCATGACCGAAGCGGTCGTAGGCAGCGCGCTTCTCTTGGTCCGACAGGACTTCATAGGCTTCCTTCGCCTCTTTGAAGTGCCCTTCGGCTTCGGGGTTGTTCGGGTTGCGATCCGGGTGATGTTTCATGGCAAGACGCCGGTACGCCTTCTTTACGTCGGCCTCAGCCGCGTCGCGGCTTACGCCGAGTACTTCGTAGTAGTCCCGTTTCGCCATCCCCATCCCCATACCAATGAGGAGGGCACGCCGAGCGTGCCCTCCTCAGTATCGCGTCTCGCCGTAGACAGGCGCTCGTCAGCTGCCCTTGCGCTTGTCGTCCTTGACCTCTTCGAACTCGGCGTCGACGACATTGTCGCCGCCGCCGGCAGCGGGCGTTTCACCGCCGCCCTGTTGCCCCGCACCGTACATGCGTTGAGCCATGCCGGCCGAAGCGTCGCCCAGCGCCTTCAGCTTGGCTTCGATCGCCGTTTTGTTGTCGCCTTTGATCGCGTCCTTCAAGTCCGCCAACGCCGACTCGATCTTCGCGCGCTCCTCGCCGGTCACCTTTTCACCAAGCTCACGCAGCGATTTTTCGGTCGCATGCGCGACACCGTCCGCTTGATTGCGCGTGTCGGCAAGCTCACGGAACTTTGCGTCCTCGGCTGCGTGTTGTTCAGCGTCGCCGACCATACGTTTGATCTCGTCGTCGTTCAAACCCGACGAGGCCTTGATCACGATCTTCTGTTCCTTACCCGTGGCTTTGTCCTTCGCCGACACATTCAAGATGCCGTTCGCATCGATGTCGAACGTGACCTCGACTTGCGGCATACCACGGGGCGACGGCGGCAACTCCGAAAGATCGAAGCGGCCGAGCGACTTGTTGTCGTTCGCACGCCCACGCTCGCCCTGCAGCACATGGATTGTGACTGCCGTCTGATTGTCCTCGGCGGTCGAGAACGTCTGGTTCGCCTTGGTCGGAATCGTTGTGTTCTTGTCGATCAACTTGGTCATCACGCCGCCGAGCGTCTCGATGCCGAGCGACAGTGGAGTGACGTCCAGCAGCAGTACATCTTTGACCTCGCCCGCGAGCACGCCGGCCTGGATCGCAGCGCCAACGGCCACGGCCTCGTCGGGATTCACGTCCCTACGCGGTTCCTGGCCAAAAAGCGCCTGCACGGCTTCCTGCACCTTCGGCATGCGCGTCTGTCCGCCGACGAGAATCACGTCGTCGACCTCTGAGACCTTCAGGCCGGCATCGGTAAGCGCGGTCTTGCAAGGCGCCAGCGTCTTTTCGATCAAGTCTTCGACGAGCGACTCGAGCTTCGCGCGCGTCAGGTTGATGTTCAGGTGCTTCGGACCGCTCGCATCGGCCGTGATGTACGGCAGGTTGATCTCGGTCTGCTGCTTCGCGGACAGCTCGATCTTGGCCTTCTCGGACGCTTCCTTCAGCCGCTGCATCGCGAGCGGATCACGTCGAATGTCGACGCCGGTCTCCTTTTGAAACTCTTTCGCGAGGTAGTCGATGATGCGTTTGTCGAAGTCCTCACCACCGAGGAACGTGTCGCCATTGGTCGCGAGCACCTCGAACTGATGCTCGCCGTCCACTTCGGCGATCTCGATGATCGACACGTCAAACGTGCCACCGCCTAGGTCGTACACCGCGATCTTGCGATCGCCGCGCTTCTTATCGAGACCGTATGCGAGCGCCGCCGCCGTCGGCTCGTTAATGATGCGCTTGACCTCGAGGCCCGCAATGCGGCCGGCGTCTTTGGTGGCCTGACGCTGGGAATCGTTGAAGTACGCGGGCACAGTGATGACGGCCTCGGTGACTTTCTCACCCAGATAGTCCTCGGCCGTCTGCTTCATCTTCTGCAGCACGCGTGCCGAAATTTCCGGCGGCGCCATCTTCTTGCCGTTGACGTCGACCCATGCGTCGCCATTGTCGGCCTTCACGACTTTATACGGCACCATACCGACATCTTTCTGTACGACATCATCTTCGAACTTGCGGCCGATCAGTCGCTTCACGGCAAACAAGGTGTTGGTCGGGTTCGTAACAGCCTGGCGTTTCGCGGTTTGACCCACGAGTACCTCGTCGTCCTTCGTAAAGGCGATGATCGACGGCGTGGTGCGATCGCCCTCGCTGTTCTCGATGACCTTCGGCTTCCCGCCTTCCATGACGGCGACGCACGAGTTGGTCGTCCCCAGGTCGATGCCAATCACTCTACCCATGATGGTTCTGCTCCAAAATCGTTGAAGAAGTCGTGAAACCTGCGATTACTGCGAGATGGGGCGGCGATGCCACAATTCAAGCATCGGCTGCCCGCGCGACGATGACCTTGGCCGCACGCAGCAGGCGGTCGTTGAGCTCGTAGCCCTTCTGGACGACTTCCAGCACCGTGTTCGGCGGCACATTGGCGGCCGGCAACAGACTCAGTGCCTCGTGTTTATTCGGATCGAACAGCTGCCCTGTCGGATCGACTTCGCGGATTCCGGCGGCGCTGAACGCCTCGTCGAGTAGCCGCACGGTGGCGCGAACTCCTTCCAACAGAGGCCCCTGCCCAGCCTTCTCGGCCGCCACCAGCCCGGCCTGGAGGCTGTCGCGCACCGGCAAAATCGCTTGCGCCAAACGTTCTGCGCCGAACTTGCGCGCGAGCTCGACCTCCCGAGCACTTCGCTTGCGAAGGTTATCCATCTCGGCTGCGGTTCTTAGATAGCGCTCACGATGCTCGTTGGCCTCGCGGCGCAACGCTTCGAGTGCGGGATCGGTAGCTTCGGGTGCCGACGTGCCGGCGTCCGTTTGTTCGTCGTTCATGGCAAATTCCGGCTCCGCCCCGGGCGGAGCGCCTCAAAACAGGGTTGTTTGGCAGATGGGGCCTAGTTGCTCGACTTCAAGGCGCGGCCGAGCAACTTCGCGGTCACGTCGACGATGGGGATCACCCGCTCGTAGGCCATGCGCGTGGGTCCGATGACGCCGAGCACCCCCATCGTATCGTCCTCGGTCACGTACGGCGCTGCGACGATACTATAGGAATCGAGTAGCTCGTACCCTGATTCCTGGCCGATGAAGATCTGGACGCCCTCTGCCTTCAGGCTCTGATCGAGCAAGTGCAGAATGTCTTGTTGTCGACCGAATGCCTCGAATAGGCCTCTGAGCGTCTCGACGTCACCGCCGCGGTTGCTCCCCATAAGATTCGTTTCACCGGCAACGACGAATTCCGGCCCGGGAGCCACTTCCGGAACCACTTTCTGAGCCATTTCGATGGCTTCGATCATCAATGCGTTCATCGACGCTCGCGTCTTCTTCAACTCGGCGACCAGCAGGTCGCGGACTTCGTGTAGCGAGTGGCCGCTGATGCGATCGTTCAGGTAGTTGCTGACGCGTCGCAGCTCGTCAGCACCAAAATCTCGATGAACGTTCAAGATCTTGTTCTGGACCTCGCGTTCGTTGATCACGAGTATGGCGAGCACGCGCTGGTTGGACAGCGGCAGGAAATCGATTTGGCGCAATGCGGTCTGAGCGCGCCGTGGCACAGTGACAATGCCGGCGAGGCTCGTCACGGCGGAGAGCAAGCTCGACACGGAAAGCGCCAGTGCCTGCGGGTCCCCACCGGCATCGTTGAGGCCCTGACTGAAACGCAGCATGTCTTCGCCCTTGGGGGGCGTTAGCTTAATCAATGTGTCGACGAAGAAACGGTATCCCTTGATGGTGGGCACTCTTCCCGCCGACGTGTGTGGCGAGCTCACGAAACCGAGCTCTTCGAGGTCGGCGACGATGTTACGAATGGTCGCGGGACTCCACTCGAGCCCGGTTTCGCGCGACAGGGTCCGCGAGCCTACCGGTTGCCCTTCGCGAATGTATCTGTCAACGAGAATGCGCAGCAGAAGCTGTGCACGCTCATCTAAAAGGTCTCGTGGTTTGTCGCTCGCCATCGGCGCTGGCTGTGATAACTTAGTGGCCGCTTCGAAGCGTGGCGCCACGCTAGCAACGGGTTCCCGCCACTGTCAAGAAATCAATCATGCCGCGTGAATTCAAGACAGTTGGCTTATGGGGGCGGCTCGACGAACGAGCCGTCGCTGAACCTGCACTACAGGTCCTGAAGCACCTCAAGAAACGCGGTATCACTGTGTTCGCTTCGGTCGAGTCCGACGGTAACGACGCCTTCGGCGAGGCCACGCGCGTCGCCGAAAAAGATCTCGTGCCCGCGGTTGACCTCGTAGTTGCCGTCGGCGGCGACGGCACATTGTTACATGCTGCGCGCCACGTGGCCGGTCGCGACGTCCCATTGCTCGGCATAAACCGCGGGCGGCTTGGTTTCCTCACGGACATCTCGCCCGATCACATGCTTCAAGCCATGGACCTGATCCTCGCGGGAGACTATCTCTCCGAGCGCCGGTCGATGCTGGCTGCGAGGCTCGCCAGTCGCTCCGACGACGAAACCCTGCTCGCCGTAAACGACGTCGTGCTCCAGAAAGGCGAAACCGGCCGCATGCTCGACTTCACGACCGTCGTGGACGGCGTATACGTGAACACGCATCGCGGCGACGGGCTGATCGTCGCCACACCCACGGGCTCTACGGCCTATGCGTTGTCTTGCGGCGGCCCGATCATTCAGCCGAACGTCAGCGCTTTGGTCATGGTGCCGATCTGTCCGCACACGCTGAGCGATCGGCCGCTCGTATTGCCGTCGACGAGCACCATTCGCGTGACCCTCGAGCAAGACACTCACAGCGCGGCACACGTGATGTGCGACGGCGAGGCGCGCGCGAAGCTCGGTGCCGGTGAAACCGTGACGATCAGCCTCGCAACGCAGACCGTCACGTTGCTCCATCCTCGCGACTACAACTACTACGACCTGTTGCGTTCGAAGCTGAATTGGGGCCGCGCCAACCGCGATCACCGCCCCGCGCGCGGCTAGCGAAATATGCTGAGCCTGATCCGCGCGAAGAACTACGCGGTCATTGACGAAGTCGAGCTCGAGTTTGCGCGCGGGCTCAGCGTGATGACGGGCGAGACAGGCGCAGGCAAGTCAATACTCGTCGACGCGCTGGGCCTTGCGCTCGGTGACCGCGCGGACGCCGGTGCGGTTCGTCTCGGAACGGAACGCGCCGAGATCAGTGTGCTGTTCGAGATCCCGCAGCACCATGACGCGCTCGGCTGGCTCGCTGAGCGCGGCCTCGACGACGGCACGAGCTGTGCGCTACGCCGAATTGTCGGCAGCGATGGCCGGTCGCGCGCGTTCATCAACGGCCAGCCGGCCACGTTGCAGGACCTAAAGGCACTCGGCGGAATGCTCGTGGACATTCATGGGCAACATGCCCATCAGTCGTTGCTCGAGGGGACTGCTCAGCGTGCGCTGCTCGATTCCTATGGCGGGCACGAAGCTCTGGCCGCCGCCGTCGCCGCAGATTACGCGGCCTGGCGAGCCGTCGAGCAAGATCTCGACGCGCGTCGCAAGAGCAGCGCGAATCGCTCGGCGGAGCTCGAGTTGTTACGATTTCAGGCCACGGAGATCGATACGCTGGCGGTCAGCAACGACGAGCCGCAGCAGCTGGCGATCGAGCGCGACCGTCTCGCGAATACCGACCGCTTGCTCGGCGGAGTCAATGCCGCCCTCGAGCGCCTCGCGGAGAGCGACACGGCGTCCGCGTACTCCAACATCGTTCAGGCACGGCGCGAGCTCGAGCGACTCGTCGAGCACGATCCGGCACTGCGCGCACCCGCCGAGCTGCTGTCGGGCATCGAGGCCGAAGTCCGCGACGTCGAGTCGACGCTCAGCCACTACCGCGATCGAATCGAAGCCGATCCCGACCGGCTGACGTGGGTCGAGGAGCGGCTCGTAAAGATACGCGCCGTCGCGCGCCGCCATGGCATCACGCCCGAGGATCTCGGGGCCACCCTGATTGCGCTACGCGCGCGCATCGGCTCGCTCGACGATAGCGCCGGCTCGCTCGAAACACTGGCCGCCAAAGCTGCGGCCGCGCGCTCAACGTTTTTCGCGGCCGCGAAGAAACTCAGTGCGAAACGCACCAAGCAAGCCGCGGCGTTGAGCCGCGCCGTCACAGCTGAGCTCACCGAGCTCGGAATGCCTCACGGTGAATTTCGTGTCGATCTCGAGTCACGGCCGGAAGAACGGGTCGACGGCAACGGCCTCGAGCGCGTCGAGTTTCAGGTTCGGCTGAATCCGGGCCAGGCCTTCGGCGCGTTGAGCAAAGTAGCATCCGGGGGTGAATTGTCTCGCCTGAGTCTTGCGATCGAGGTCGTTCGCTCCGGCGCGTCGCCTGTCACCGCTTTCGTCTTCGACGAGGTCGATGCCGGCATCGGCGGCCGCGTAGCGGAGATCGTGGGCCGCAAGCTGCGCCAGATTGCAAAGGCGCGGCAGGTGCTGTGCGTGACGCACTTGCCGCAGGTCGCGAGCCAAGGCGAGGCCCACTACCGCGTCGTAAAGCTGACCGACGGCAAAACGAGCCGCACGCAAGTCAAACCGCTGTCGGCCAGCGAGAGAGTGGAAGAGCTATCGCGAATGCTCGGCGGCGTCGAGATCACTGAACGTACACGCGCCCACGCCGCCGAGATGATCGACCGCGCTGCGCGCTGACTCAGGGCTACTTCTTCGGGCGCACGTACAACACGAGGCTGTGATCCTCGATGCTGTAGCCATACTTCTCGGCAATCTCGCGCTGAAGCACTTCGATACGCTCGTCGAAGAACTCGGTGACCTTGCCCGTCTCGAGGCACACCATGTGATCGTGGTGCGTACGGTCGGCAAGCTCGAACACGGCCTGCCCGCCTTCGAAATTGTTACGGCTCACGAGGCCGGCGCGCTCGAATTGGGTCAGCACTCGATACACGGTGGCCAAGCCAAGCTCCTCGCCGCTGTCGAGCAGCGCACGATAGATAGTCTCAGCGGACATGTGCCTCTGCTGACTGTGCTCGAGAATCTGGAGCACTTTTAGCCGGGGCGAAGTGACCTTGAGCCCGGCTTTGCGTAGATCTTGTCGTTCCACTTGCGGCTCGCTCGGAACTTATCGAGTATGATGCCGTTCGGATTATGAACCAGACTTCGTGTGCACTCCACCGTGTTTCAGCTTCTGCCTGCGATTCGCCGTCTCGTGTTGCTACTGCCCCTGGCTTTGGCCGCCTGCGTGTATCGCGTCGACGTGCAGCAGGGCAACCTGCTCAAGGACAAAGACGTCTTGCAGGTCGAAGTCGGTATGACGCGCAGCCAGGTCCAGTTTTTGCTCGGCACACCGATGGTCGCCGACAGCTTCCACCGCGACCGCTGGGACTACGCGTACTATCTTCGCAAGGGCCGCTCGCCCGACATCCAGCGCCGGTGGATCGTGGTGTATTTCGAGAGCGACCGCGTATCGAAGATCGACCGCGAGCTCGCCCTGAAGCCTTCCTCTTAGACCGGGTGTCTAGGTAGGCGGCGCGTGACCGTACACCTTACCCGCGCGGTCGATGAACGCACCCATCTGCGCTCCCGCAAGCTCTTCGAACACCTTAGAGAACAAGGCGCCGAACGGCGATAGCGTGACCTCGAACCGAAGGGACAACGAGACGTCGGTGCCAGACGACGCCGCTGGCACGAAGTTCCATTCCCCGCGCAGCCGCCGGAACGGGCCGGACACGAGCTCGATGCCGATCTGTTCAGGCTGCCGCAAAGTGTTACGCGTACGAAAGCTCTGCTGAAAACCGAACACGCCGATGTCGAGAGTTGCTTCGACGGTGCTGCCCTGGCGAGCATCTACGCGCGCGCTGCGGCACCAGTGTAAAAATTTCGGGTAACTCTCGATGTCGTTGACGAGATCGAACATCTGTTCCGCGCTGTAGGGCACGTGGGCGTGACGTTGCACTGTGGGCAAAGCGAGGCTCCCAACACTGTTAGCGTATTTTTTCGCGGCCGATTCTAGGATCATTAAGGCTTCATGGCCAAGAAATCCGACCAACCAAGCCCGATCGCGCAGAACAAGAAGGCGCGTTTCGACTACTTCATCGAGGAACGCCTCGAAGCCGGGCTTGCGCTGCAAGGATGGGAGGTCAAGAGCATGCGCGCGGGCAAAGCGCAGCTGACGGATGCCTTCGTGATCCTGCGCGAAGGCGAAGCCTGGTTACTCGGCTCGCATATCACGCCGTTAAACACTGCGTCGACTCACGTCGTGCCCGATCCGAAGCGCATTCGAAAGTTGCTGCTGAATCGGCGCGAGATCGATCGCCTCACGGGTCTAGTCGACCGCAAAGGCTATACGCTCATTGCACTCGAGCTGTACTGGAGCAAGAACCGGGCGAAGCTGGCGGTAGGCCTAGCGAAGGGCAAGAAGCAGCACGACAAGCGCGATACAGAAAAGGATCGCGACTGGGACCGCGATAAAGCTCGAATCATGAGGGCGCATTAGCGGGAACCGCGAACCCTCACCTTGCAAGCGCGGAGAGGTGCCCTAAACTAACGAAACTTGGGGGCGACCTGGTTTCGACGTGGGTCGCGAAGCCTGAGGGGCATGCCGAGGTGCAGTTTCCTCGTTAAACCGTCTGCAAACTGTTAGTTGCCAACGACGACAACTACGCACTAGCCGCCTAAAAACCGGTTCGGTGCCGTCTGACTGGAGCCGTGCTTGTGCGTCCAGCGTCCTTCGGGACATTTCAGGCGTCATATCTCACAAGATCGCGATGAGGTACGTCCGGGACCAAATCGCTAAGATCTAAACGGAATCGCCGTGAGTGGGCCCTGTTCGTCGGGTTGCTGGCGGCTAAAATAATTGACGCGACTACGCATGTAGAACCGACGGTAGAGGGCTTGCGGACGCGGGTTCGATTCCCGCCGCCTCCACCAAAGCAGACGGCGCCCATTGTGGCGCCGTTTTTTTNNGAGCCCAGGACGCCCCGCAATAGCGCCCTGCCCGCCTGCGAGCCCACGGCTCGCGCCGCGCTCTTGGCCATGGCTTCGACCAGGCCCTGCGTTTGCTGCCCGCCGCGCGGCCCGCGTCGGCCGAACAGAATTTCCTCCGTCAGGCTGCGACCGCCGTTGCCCGGCGCCGGGGCGCCGGACGGATCGCGGAGCGGCGAGTCAGGCTGGCGTACTGCAGTTCTCGCCTTCAGCACCTCGTATGCAGATTCGCGATCGACAGCCTTCTCGTAGAAGCCCGCTAACGGCGAGGAGGCAATGATTCGCGCGCGAGTCGCCGCATCGATGGGTCCGATCTGACTACCTGGCGGGACAACCAGGGCGCGCTCAGTCACGCTTGGCCGGCCCTGCGCGTCGAGCAAGGAGACGAGGGCTTCGCCCACGCCGAGCTCCGTAATGGCCTGCTCGAGGTTGAATGCGGGGTTCGGCCGCATCGTCTCGGCGGCCGACTTCACCGCCTTCTGGTCGCGCGGTGTGAACGCCCGTAACGCGTGTTGCACCCGATTGCCAAGCTGACCCAACACCGTGTCGGGCACGTCGAGCGGATTCTGCGTGACGAAGTACACGCCCACACCCTTCGACCGGATCAACCTGACCACTTGCTCGATCTTGTCGAGCAGCGCCTTGGGCGCGTCCGTGAACAGTAGATGTGCTTCGTCGAAGAAGAACACGAGTTTCGGCTTTTCCGGATCACCAACCTCTGGCAAATGCTCGAACAGCTCCGCGAGCATCCAAAGCAAAAGCGTTGCGTAGAGCTTCGGTGCGCCAAGCAGCTGATCTGCGGCGAGGATGTTCACGACGCCCTTGCCGCCCGCAGTCTGCAGCAGATCGGCAATGTTCAACATCGGCTCGCCGAACAGCTGCTCCGCGCCCTGCTCCGAGAGCGTCAACAACGCACGCTGAATTGTGCCGATCGACGCCACCGATACGTTGCCATACTCGGTCGTGTACTCGGCCGAATGCTCGCCGACATGTTGCAGGATCGCGCGTAGATCCTTGATGTCGAGCAATAGCAGCCCCGCGTCGTCGGCCACCTTGAACGCGAGCGTGAGCACGCCGGCCTGCGTGTCATTCAAATCGAGCAACCGTGACAGGAGCAACGGCCCCAAGTCCGACACCGTTGCGCGAATCGGATGTCCCTGCTTGCCGAACACGTCCCACAGCACGACCGGACAAGCCTCGTAACGCACCTCGACGCCAAGCGCCTTAGCGCGCTCCGTGACCTTAGGATTGTTTCCTCCAGCAACTGCGATCCCCGACAGATCACCTTTCACGTCGGCCATGAAGACTGGCACACCGATACGCGAGAATTGCTCCGCCATCGTTTGGAGCGTCACGGTCTTGCCCGTGCCCGTCGCNNGTTACCCGCTTTTGCGATCAGCAGTGGGTCGGTCATATGGTGATGCTCTCTGTTGTTCGTCGGCGGTGCGCGCCCTCGTCGGCGGCCGCATGGAATATACAACACGCCCCGAACTACGGTAGCGTAGCCGGAAATCAGCGGCCCGCCGGCCGTTGTCGACCACAGCTTCGTCGGGGGATTCGTCGCGATGGCGACTACTGTTGCTAAACGCTTGCCGCGGCCGTTATCGCTTGGCATGTGGGCCGCCGTCGTCGTGTTCGGCACATTCGCGCTAGCAGCCGTCGCGTTCAATCGCGGCGAAAGCATCAGCGCGATGTGGTTCATCGTCGCGGCCATCTGCATCTACGCCCTGGGCTATCGGTTCTATAGCGCGTTCCTCGCGGCGAAGGTGTTTGCGCTCGATTCGACGCGCGCCACACCCGCGGAACGCTTCAGCGATGGGCGTGACTTCGTGCCGACCAATCGCTGGATCGTGTTCGGTCACCACTTCGCCGCCATTGCCGGACCCGGTCCGCTCATCGGGCCTACGCTAGCGGCGCAGTTCGGCTACCTACCGGGCACGTTGTGGATCCTGATCGGCGCCACACTCGGCGGCTGCGTGCAAGATTTCGTGTCCCTATTCTGCTCGATCCGGCGCGACGGCCGTTCGCTCGGCCAAATGGCGCGCGACGAACTCGGCGTCATCGGCGGCGCGGCAGCGCTGATCGGCGTAATGGCCATCATGATCATCCTGATCGCCGTGCTCGGCCTCGTCGTCGTGAACGCGATGAGGCACAGCCCATGGGCCACATCGACCGTGGCGGCCACGATTCCGATCGCTCTCATGATTGGGCTGTTCATGCGGCACGTACGCCCTGGCCGCGTGCTCGAAGGCACCGCCATCGGCGTCGTCCTACTGCTGCTGGCGGTGTTCGGCGGTGGCTGGGTCGACAAGCACGAGACCTTGCGCGCCTGGTTCGACTACGACGGCCCCTCGCTGGCGCTGATGATCATCGTTTACGGCTTCGCCGCCGCCGTATTGCCGGTGTGGTTGCTGCTCGCGCCACGCGACTACCTCTCTACGTTCATGAAGATCGGCACGATCGTCGCACTCGCCGTCGCGATCATAATTCTGAACCCACAGGTCAAGATGCCAGCGTTGACACAATTCGTCGACGGCACGGGTCCGATCTTCGCCGGCAAGGTATTCCCGTTCGTGTTCATCACGATCGCCTGCGGAGCGATTTCTGGATTCCACTCACTGATTGCGTCGGGGACCACACCGAAGCTGCTGGCCAACGAGCGCGACGCCCGCTTCATCGGCTATGGAGCCATGGCGGTGGAGTCGTTCGTCGCGATCATGGCGATGGTCGCCGCCTGTGTTCTCGATCCCGGCGTTTACTTCGCCATTAACAGCCCAGCCGGAGTCGTGGGCGCGCAAGCTGCCGACGCGGTTGCGATGATCAACTCGTGGCACTACCCCGTCACCGTGGAGCAGATGCAAGTACTCGCCCGGGAAATGGGCGAGGCGACACTGTTCGCACGCACCGGCGGCGCGCCATCGCTCGCCGTCGGCATGGCCAGCATTTTCTCGAACGCATTCGGCGACACATTGCTCGCGGTCTGGTACCACTTCGCGATCATGTTCGAAGCTTTGTTTATTCTCACGACAGTCGACGCCGGCACACGCGTCGCACGCTTCATGCTGCAGGACATCCTCGGCAACCTGGTTCCCGCCATGGGACGTACGAGCTGGTACCCAAGCGTGCTGATCTGCAGCGGATTCGTCGTCGCGGGTTGGGGCTATTTCCTGTACATCGGCACGATCGACCCACTCGGCGGCATCAATAGCCTGTGGCCGTTGTTCGGCATCTCGAACCAGATGCTGGCCGCGATTGCGTTGTGCGTCGCGACCACCGTGCTCGTGAAGTCGCGGCGCGCTCGTTTCGTGTGGGTGACAGCGTTGCCACTCGTCTGGCTCGTCGCAGTGACCTCGACAGCCGCGTGGCAGAAGCTGTTCAGCGCAGACCCTGGCCTCGGATTCCTTTCTCACGCCGACGGCCTGGCCGCGAAGCTCGCGTCAGGCGCACTGACGGGCGCCGCTGCCGATCAGACGCCACGACTGATTTTCAACGATCGGCTGGACGCCGCACTAACAGCGTTCTTCTTGATCACGGTCTGGGTGCTCGTCGTCGAGACTTCGCGCGTCTGCTTCGCGTCGATGTCGGGCAAGCGCTGCCCGCCCCTGGCCGAGACGCCACATGTGCCAAGCCGACTCGTGGAAGATTGGGTCCGTGACTGACGCATTGCGCCACGTTTGGGCCATGATTCGCGAGCTCACTGGTGATGACGCTTACGAGCGCTACCTCGCGCACTGGCACACTCACCATGCGAGCGAACGCGCAACGCCGCTCGATCGCGCCGCATTCTGTCGCGAAGAGCAGCGGCGTAAATGGGAAGGCGTGCGCCGCTGCTGCTAGTAGCTAGCTCTCGCAACTAGGCGGGGTCGCGGGCCGCACCATTCGGCAGTGCCAGCTGCTCCGCGCCACCCGCCGGCGGGGCAACAGGCGTCGCGGGTGAGGCGGGCGTGTCGCCCTGCGCGGGCACAGCGCCATCGGCAGGTGCCACGTCGCCGGCTGGACTCACGGTGAGCCCGAGCGCTTTGGCGGCATCCGCTTCGTTGTTCACCTGGTCTTCGTCCGGCAGTCCGCGGATCGCGCGTTCGGTTTTCTCGTTCAGCACCACGAGGCTGATGCGCCGATTCATCGGATTCATTGGATTCTCGGGATCGAGCGGCAGCGACGACGAGAGACCCACGACCCGCAGAACCTTGCTGTCCTTCATCCCGCCGGAGACAAGCTCGCGGCGCGACGCGTTCGCGCGATCCGCCGAGAGCTCCCAGTTCGAATACCCACGCTCGCCGAGCGCGTATTGCGCGGCGTCCGTGTGCCCCGCCAAGGAGATATAGTTGTCGACGTCATTCAACATGCCGCCAATCGAGTGCATGATGCTGACGGTGTAGTCCTTCAGCGCGGCACGGCCTTGGTCGAACATCGGCCGGTTCTGCTCATCCACTACCGTGATCTGGAGACCCTCGCTCGTGATCTCGAGCCGGATCTGGCTCTTGAACTGCGCCGTCTTCTGGTCCTGCGAAATCGCCTCTTCGATACGCTTCTTCAGGCCCTTCAGCTTTTCTGCCTCTTGCTTCTTCAACTCTCCGCGCGCGGCCTGTAGGTTGATCGTCTGACGCCTGGCCGGGGTGTCCGCGCGCTGAACCTGACCCGTAGTGCGCGACAGGTTCTCGCCACCGCCCTTCAGGATGCTCGACGAGTCGCCGGAACCCGAACCGCCCGCCATGGCTACGCGCAGCGGCGTTTGGAAGTACTCGGCGATACCCTTGCGATCGCCCTCGGCTGTCGAACCGATCAGCCACATGAGGAGGAAGAACGCCATCATCGCGGTCACGAAGTCCGCATATGCGATCTTCCAGGCGCCGCCGTGATGGCCACCGGCGACCTTCTTGATCCGCTTGATGACTATCGGCGGGCGCGCTTCGTCGTTCATTGCGAGCCTACTTCTTGCCCGCCTTCGCGGCGCCCTTCACGTGCTTCTCGAGTTCGGCGAATCCCGGACGCTCGGTCGAATAGAGCACCTTACGGCCAAACTCGACGGCCACGGTCGGGACCGCGTCATTCAAGCTCGCGAGCAACGTGACCTTCACGCATTCCAGGGCCTTACTAGCCTCGTCAGCCTTCTGCTCGAGCAGGCCCGGCAGCGGGCCGATGAAGCCATACGACAGCAAGATGCCGAGGAACGTGCCGACGAGTGCGTGTGCGATCAGGATGCCGAGCTCGGCCGGCGGTATGCCCACGGACTCCATCGTATGCACTACGCCCATGACCGCCGCGACAATGCCGAACGCGGGCAGACCATCGCCTATTTTTTGAATGGCGTGAGCCGGCCCTGCGGCTTCGTGATGATGCGTGTCGATCTCGCGGTCCATCAGAGCTTCGATCTCCATTGCGTTCAGCTTGCCGCTGACCATGAGCCGCAAGTAGTCGGTAATGAACTCGACCAAGTGGTGGTCCTTGAGAACCTTTGGGTACTTCTTGAACAGCGCGCTCTTCTTCGGATCCTCGATGTCGCGCTCGATGGCGAGCAGCCCTTCCTTGCGCGTTTTGTCGAGGATCTCGTACAGCAGTGCCATGAGCTCCATGTACATCGCTTTGGTGTACTTCGAACCCTGCAAGAGCGTCGGCACTGCCTTGAATGTTGCCTTGATGGTCTTGCCGGGAGTGCCAATCACGAATGCGCCGAGGGCGGCGCCACCGATCATCAGGAGCTCCAGCGGCTGGTACATCGCGCCCATGTGGCCACCCGCGAGCGAATACCCCCCGAATACCGCACCGAGCACCAACACGTAGCCGACAAGCACCAGCATCCTGCTCTCCAACGACCAAACGAGCGCGGGGAAGAGTTGCGCCTCCCCACGGCCTGTTTTTCGACTGGAAAGCCCAATACTTGAGCGCGAAAACTGGGGATTGAATCACTCCGAACGACGCGCGCTTCTGCCGGGCGTTGGCGGCATGCGCCCCAAAGCACGGGAGTGAATGCGTTAGTGCGCGGGGCGCGCCACCACGTGATACATGAACGACATCTTCTCGCCCACCGACAAAGCACCCATCAGGGCCGTGAATGGCTGCATGCCGAGATCGGCATGGTTCAGATCAAATTCACCGCTGGCCTCGACGCGATCATCGGTCACTGTCACTTTCGTCGGCACCGTCAGATCAACAGTGCGTCCGAGCAGCTCGATCTTGAGCTTGAACGTTTGCGCCGCGGTGCCAAGCGGTCCCACGCCAGTCACGCGGATGGTCGGGAACTTATCCCCATCCAAGACGCGGTCCGTCAGCATGTTGTGACGGGTGCCTTCGATGTCTTTTGCCGTCGGTACGCTAGCGAATTCCTCGCCCAAGCCGCTGCGCAATTTCGTGTCGTCGATCACGAGATCCGCGACAGGGATCACGATCTCGAAGTGGGATGTCGAGGGATCCTTAGCGCCGACGGTTACGCTGCCGCGCAAATTGGGCACTGCAATGACATGGTTGTGGCCCAGCCGCGCAAGTGCGCCGGACTTGTATACCAGCCAATGGATGTCCGACTCCGCCCCATCGATTGCGAAAACCTTGACTGCGCCCTGGGCGTTTACAAAGCCCGTCCAGGCCACACACAGCAAGGGCAATACCCGTGTAAATGAGCGCACGTGCAGGTCTCCATCGGCACACCCGGCCCTCTTGGCCGAGGTAATTACTCTAGCACGCCCCCCCTTACCCCCCCGGCGCACACCTCAAGAACCACAGGCGTCGGCCGATAACCTTTGCGTACCTATCGCCGGCGCGGAATGAACCGCGGGCCGCGGCGCAAACGAGAGGATCGTGTTTGGACTTAGCAACCCTGGTTGGCCTGATCGGCGTCTGTATCGTGCTCGGAACGGCGATAGTTCTCGGCGGCTCGATCTGGTCGTTTGTTGATCCCGCGTCGATCGTATTGGTGATTGGCGGCACACTGCTCGTCACGCTGATGAAGTTCAGCTTCCGGCAGTTCGCTAACGCCACCAAGGTGGCGATCAAAGCGTTCATCTACCGCGTGCCCGAGCCAGAGATCCTGATCGACTCAGCCATCGAGCTAGCACACCGCGCACGTGCCAACGGTCTGCTTGCCCTCGAGGATGCGGACGTACCCGACGAGTTCTTCCGTAAGGCCCTGAACCTCGTGGTGGACGGTCACGACCCCGACGTCGTGCGCCTGATCTTGAACAAGGACTTGGAGCTCACGCTGAAGCGACATCGCGACGGCCAGGCAATCTTCAAAGCGATCGGCGACGCGGCTCCCGCGATGGGCATGATCGGCACACTGATCGGCCTGGTCCACATGCTCGGGCACATGAACGACCCGAAGGAGATCGCGCCGGCGATGGCGATCGCGCTGCTCACGACGCTGTACGGCGCCGTAATAGCGAACCTCGTCGCGATCCCAATCGCCGACAAACTGGCACTGCGCAGCGCCGATGAGCGCCTCGCTAAATCGCTGATCATCGATGCCGTCATGAGCATTCAGGACGGCCAACACCCACGCGTGATGCAGGATCTGCTGCAGAACTACCTGCCGAAATCACAACGCCCCGACGAGCAACGGGCTGCCTGAGGACACCATGCTCGGCCCCGATCAGGAAATTCCCCGCAGCAGTGCGCCGCCTTGGATCGTTACGTTTGCCGACCTGATGGTGCTCTTGATGTGCTTCTTCGTCCTGATGCTGTCGTTCTCCAGCATGGACCCCGCGAAGTTCAAGGAGCTGTCGGGCTCAATGCAGCAGGCCTTCGGCGTCCAGACGGATGTAGCCGCGACGGGTCAGCCGAAGGGCACGAGCCTCGAAGCAAAAGAGTTCAGCCCAGCGGTGCCCGAGCCGACGGATCGAAACGAAGTGCGACAGCACACCGTCGACTCGGACCTGAATACGCTCGATCTCGGGCTGCAACAGCGCCTACGCGAGCTCAAAGCGCAGGAGGAAGCCGCGGACCAGCAGGCGCAGCAACTGCGCGCGATCTTTCGGCAGGAAATCGACGACGGCAAACTATTGATCCGCCAGGACGGCACGAACGTCACGATTCAGCTGCTCGAGAAGGACTCGTTCCCCTCGGGCAGCGCCAATCTCGAGACAAGCTCCGTCGACACACTTTCAAGGGTCGGCAGTCTCGTCAGTGCGATGACCGGCGCGATCACGGTGTCCGGCCACACGGACAACGTGCCGGTCCGAGCAGGGGGCACGTATCGCTCCAACTGGGACCTATCGGCCGCGCGCGCGGCGTCGGTGGGGCACGAACTGCTCGCTGCCGGCCTCGACCCAACACGGCTAATGGTGACCGGCCACGCGGACACGCAGCCACGGGCGGCGAACGACTCACCGGCGAACCGCGCGCTTAATCGGCGCGTGGACATCACGTTCGCGAATGGCCGTGATCGGCCAAGCCGTTGGGAAGACGCGGCGCCCGCGCCGCGCTAGAAACGAATCACGAAACCGACCGTCGCATACGGCAACAGGTCGAGATCGCTCAGCGAATCGCGCAGTTGCGCCTCTTCGTTGGCGATATCCTGCTGGAACGACGGGTTCCCGAGCAGCGTACCCGAACCACTCAACGCGACCCGTGGCGAACCCTGATCGAGCACACCTATATCGAACGACATCCCGAAGTGCTTCTTCTTGCGCGACCAGTCCCACCCCAGTCCGAGGAAGGGCGCGGTCTCTTTGAAGCTTACAGTAGTCGTCAACAGACCCACTTGCGTGGGTGTGTACGAGGTATTGCCAATGGTGACGTTGCTCGTCGGGCGGCTGTCGCCATTCAAGCCATTGTTGTTGTGGAGAATGCCGGCCGACAGGCGGAACGGTGACTTGAACGGATGCAAGTCCACGCCGACCGCAAGGGAATCCCATACGAAATCGAACTGATAGTCGATTCCGGACTCTACGCCGTCGAAGCCGACCTGCGAGCCGTTGATGCCGCCGCGAATCGCCCAACGGTCGCTAAGGTTTCGTGTGTACTCCACGCCGAGACCCAGGGCGCCGGCCTTGATCCCAATCGCGTTATCCCCGGCCCACGCCGCTGCGGGCAGCAAGCAGATGCCGGCCAATGCAATCCCACGAACCATACAACCCTCCAATCAGCTTCGATCGTTAGCTTGCAACATTAACTTCGCCCGGCAAACGCGCGCAGGGAGGGCGTCACATAAGCCGGCTGAACCAACGGACCACGCGGGGGCACTCATTGCGGGGTTCCGAACGATGGGAGTTAGATTTCAGCCCGACGAGCGCTCAGCGGCGACCTCCAGCAGAGGGTCTGTTGGCACATCGGTTTCGGTGCTAACGTTGGGAGAGGTCGGACGCTTGTCCGCAGAGGACGCAAAGTTCCATTCATGTCGCTTTCCCACCAAAATCCCGTTGCAATGCGCTGGTTCGCTCTCGCTGCCTGCGCGTTAGTCGGCGGGTGCTCCACGCAGGTCATAGTGGAGGCGAAGTTCCCTACGCCGCTCGTTCAGCCACTGCCGGTCAGCGTGGGCATTCTGATTCCGGAAGAGCTCTACAACTACATCTATACCGAAGACGTACCTGAGCAATCGTTGTGGACGATCGCACTGGGCGATGCCAACGTCTCGATGCTCCAGCCTCTGTTCAAACGCATGTTCCGCGACACGCGCTCCGTCGACGCCGTGCCGGCAGGTAGTGCCCCGGCGGGCCTCGATGGCGTCCTCAAGCCCACCATCGCCAAGTTCGAGTTCGACGTGCCTGTGGGCCAGCGCGACAAGTTCGTCGAAGTGTGGATTCAGTATCAGTTGAGTCTCTACGACGCCGACGGCCGGACGGTGATCGACTGGACCGTCAGCGGATACGGCAAATCGGAACTAATGCGCAATCGCCAGGATGCGGTGCAAAAGGCCGCGATCGTCGCCATGCGTGAAGCGGGCGCGACGATTTCTACAAAGTTCGCCGATCAACCTCAGATTAAGAGTTGGTTAGGGGAGAAAGAACATGCAGCCACACCAGGGGCAGGACCGCAGGCAGCCGCCAAACCCGAAGCGCAGTGAGATGAATTTCACGCACTTCGCGGCCATCGCGCTCGTGACCGGCCTCGTCGCCGGATGCGGGATAACTTCGCGGGTCGAGCCATACAAACAGGGCAGCGCCGTCATTCAGCAAGGCGAGCACGTGGTCGTGCTCGCTCGCAAACAGCACGCGAATCACGAAGCCGAGGCAGACTTCGTGCAGTGCATCAGCACGGCGCTCGCGAAGGGCGACAAGCCCATTGAAGTGCATGCATCGAAGGAATTCGAGGACAAAATGTACCCGTGGTTCGAGCCGTCGACCGCGCCGCTCACCACAGAGGACTTGTCCCACCTGTTCGAGCGCCCCGGCGTGCTGGACCAAGTGCGAGGCACGGGAGTCCGCTATGTCGTTTGGCTCGATGGCTCCACCGACCGTGTCGCGAGCGGCGGCGGCATCAGTTGCGCGGCCGGTATCGGCGGCGCGGGCTGCATGGGCCTCGCGTGGTGGGAAGATGACTCACGTTACGACGCCACGGTTTGGGACATCAGAGACCTGCAGTCCGAGGGCACGATTCACGCGGACGTGAAAGGCCGCTCCGTGATGCCTGCCATCATCATCCCGCTGCCCTTCATCGCGCACCCGCAAGCACACGCTTGCCGGGATCTGACGAAACAGCTGAAGCAGTTCCTGACCACGCCCGAGGGCTACGGCGGTCGCGCGGTGGATGCCGGTTAGCTAGCGCGCCGCGCCCAGCGCCGCGGCGGTTTCGTTTTGCGCGCTAGGGTGCGCCGCAGTCGTGCCTCGCTGCCCCGCTACCCAGCCGCCTGCGCACATACAGACTTCGCGAAGTGACGGGGTCACTGGTGCCGGCCACGCAAAACCCTTAGCGTACTTACGAGAAACCGGGCCCAGCTCACTGAAATGCCGACGAATCCGTTCGATGACGTCGCCGACAATGACCGCACCGACGAGTTGCCTATCCTCGTCGAAACCGTCGTACTCGGCAGCGCAGCCGCCGCCGTAACTCAAAGCGACGCCCTCGAGGACACCGCCGAGCGGACCGCGAAATTCCCAAGCCCGGGAAGCGGCTCGACACTCGAGATCGAATCCCTGCAGACCGACCTCGCTGCGCGCGGCGCCAAAATCGCCGCGCTCGAGGAAGACATCGCACGTCTATCCGCACGCTGGAACGAGATCGAGCGCCATCTGACGGCGCGAGACACGCGAATCGAAGAGCAGAACAATACCCTCGGAGAGCTGCGACGCACGCTCGCCGAACGGCACGTCATCGAGCAACGGTTAACGACTGAACTCGCGCGGCGCGAAGCCGACCTCGAACGGCTGAACACCGAGAACACCTCACTGCGCGCGGCCGCCGAGACGGCAGTCGCCAATCTCGCCGCAACGGCGGCGGAGTCAACGGCCCCGCCGCAACTCGCGCCGGACTCGAGCTCCGCCGCGGCCCTGCGTCAGGAAATCGCGAGCTTGAGCGCCTACATCACCAACCGGAATGACTGGTGGCGCGACCTAAAGACGTCGGCCACTGCTTCCGCCGCGCAGATCGGCGCGCTACGACGCGAGTTGGACGATTTGACAGCGGAGCACCGCGATGCCAATGCGATGGCCGCTCGCGAATCTGCGCGCGCCGTGACGCTGCGTGGCGAGCTCGTTGCGGCCAAGCACGTCATCGAAGAACAGCGTCGTGAGCTCGCGGCAGCGCGCGCGACGACGGAAGCCAAGCCGCCCCCCGAGACGCCGCCAGTCGAAGTTACGCAGGCCTCCGCACCCGCGAAGGCGACTGCCTCACGCCAGGTCTCGCCAACCGCTCGCGCTGCGCCGACCCTGGCCAGCATCGACCAGGATGTGGCCAGCGCGCCTCCGTTTCCCACTGCCGGCGCGAGCGATCTCCTGCCGGCGCCCGCCTTCGAAGTGCTGGCCGCCGCCGAAGCCGAAATCGGTCATAAGCGCCAGCAAATCGGGGCTCAACTGGTCGAGCTTCGCAACCGTGAACAACGGCTCGAGGTCAGTGCCGCGGCGATCGAGCGCCTGCACCAGGAAATCGCAGCGTTGCGCGCGGAGGTCGAGCAGAGGCGCGCCGACGTTGGTCGGCTGGAGCGTGCCGTCATCGAAAAGGATCGTGCCCTCGATACTCGCGACGTCCGCATCACGACGTTGCAGGAGGAGCTTAACCAGCGGCTCGGTGCGATCCAGAAACTGAATGCCCTGGATATTTCGTTGCAAGGACTGAACTCGAAGATGTCCGATCGTTTGCGGCGTGCCGAACCCGCGGCCGAGCCAAACAACGTGCCGACATTGGTGTGCCTGACTGGCGATGCGCCTAAGCAACTCGCATTGACCAAGAAGACGATCACGATCGGTCGCGGGAACCATTGCGACATCCAGATCGTCACCCACTTCGTGAGCCGCGAGCACGCGCGGGTCACCACGGATCGCGGCAGGGTCATCATCGAAGACCTGGCCAGCACAAACGGCGTGTTCGTGAACTCTATCCGTATCGACCGGCATGAGCTGAACCATGGCGACCTGCTGACCATCGGCGAGACGCAGTTTCGGTTCTTGGAATCGGTGGCACACTAGTCGCCACACTCGCGAAACATTCCGAGCCATGCCCAACGACACTCTGCGACGCGAAATCATCATCGGAGCCGTGTGTTTCGCGCTCGGCTTTTTCATCCTGCCGTTCGCAATCTACTGGGTGGGCCACGCGCTGATCGGTAACTACTCGGCCGACGCGTCCGCCGGAGCGCTCGCGTTGGCTGAAAGCATCTGGGCGGATTTGCTGCAGTTCAGGCTGGCGGCGTGGGTACTAGTTCTCGCCCCGTATGCCCTGGCTCAGTTGTTTCGCTTCACGCGCCGCCTGTGGTTCGCAGCTCCACTGTGATTTTGATCACAAATCCGCGTCCCCGGCGAGAAGGCTCGCGGCAACGTCTGTTATCGTTTTTCTAGGGCCATTCTTTGCGTCGTCGACATGCTCAAGTTCTTGAAACGCTGGCTCGGCTGGGACGCCGATTCCGCTTTATTCGACTTTAGCGACCTGCGCCGGAGCGAGCCGCCGACGCTGCATACGTTGGGTCAGACCGGAGCGCCGACGACCCCCGCCGTCAAGCAGCAAACTGCGCCGCCGAGTGCTCAGCGTCGCGACAAGTCGAAGGAGCGCGACCCGCGTGAAGTGCTAGACAATCCGCGACTGACGCTCGATAAGCCCGCCGACGACGGCTTCGATCCCTACAACACAGGTGCCTTCAATCGCAGCACCTCGTGGGAACGGATCGGTCGGCAGAAGAAACGCTGAGCTGGCGGCTCGAGCAGCCTCATCGCGGCCAATAGGACCAGGCCGCGAAAGCCAATCCAATCAACAACGCCCCGTGCGCCGGCCAACGCCAGGCCGCGCGCCGGATCTGCCCGTAGAACGCCGCGCCAGCGACGCCGGTCAACATCCCGAAGATTGCGAGACTGCCGAGCAACGCCGGCAGCTCGCTGTCGAGCCGAGGGTATTCGGACCGCAACACGGTGAACACGACGGCGACGCCTGCCAGCGCAAAGCTGATCGCCGCAGCGCTGCCGAGCACGAACCCGAGAAGTGCTACCGATGGGCGCATCGGCCTATTACCCTGAGACTTGGAAAGCCACTCGGCTCACGTTCGTGATTCGATTTGATTTTTTGATCGCAACGGGCCTGATTCACTGGACTTGAGGCTGGAAACTCACCACAGTAGGCGTGAATAGCGGTGCCACGGACTCCAAGGAGGAAACGTGAGGGTGTTGTTCGGCCGATTCTGCACCAGTGCCATCGTTCTGAGCGCGAGCTTAACGTCGTTCGCAGCCGTTGAGCCGCTGCCGCCACTCCAAATGGCGAACAACGAGCACGCCATCGCGAGCAACGTGACGAAGCTTATCGAAGAGCTCCACTACTCGCTACCTCATCTCGACAACTCGCTGTCGTCCGCCATCCTGGACCGCTATCTCGATACGCTCGACGGCAACCGCATGTACTTCACGGCCGCCGATGTCGCGAGCTTCAATCGCCTCCGCTACGAGCTCGACGATCGGACCCGTACCGGCGACCTGCAGCCGGTATTCGACATCTTCAACCTGTTCCGAAAACGCGCCAGCGAGCGCGTCGACTACGCGATCGGCCTGCTCGCGACGGAGCCCGACTTTGCCGTCGACGAGTCGTTCCGCTGGGACCGCAACATGCTGCCCTGGCCGTCCGCGGAGGCCGATCTGAACGACGTGTGGCGGCAGAACGTGAAGAGCGATGCGCTGCGTCTCATGCTGACCGGCAAAACATGGCCCGACACGGCGAAGATTCTGAAGGAACGCTACGAGCGTTCCTTCAAGCGTGTCACGCAGCTGACTACCGAGGATGTGTTCGAGACGTACATGAATGCCGTGGCCCACCAAGTGGACCCACACTCGAGCTACCTCTCGCCGCGTCAGAGCGAGGAATATCGCATCCAGATGAGCCTGTCGTACGACGGCATCGGTGCGTCGCTGCAGCTCGAAGACGATTACGTCAAAGTCATGAACATCATTCCGGGCGGCCCAGCGCAGATCGACGGGCAACTGAAGCCGGAAGATCGCATCACCGGCGTGAGCGAAGGCGGCACGGAACCCGTTGACGTCATTGGTTGGCGGCTCGATGACGTCGTATCGAAGATTCGTGGGCCGGGCGGCACGAAGGTTCGGCTGCAAGTGTTGCCGGCCGGCTCGCAACCTGGCTCGCCGGAGAAGACCATCGAGCTGAAGCGCGACAAGATCAAGCTCGAGGAACAAGCCGCCAAGAAGGCGCGGCTCGAGATCCCGTTCGAAGGCAAGACGTATAAGATCGGCGTAATCACCGTGCCGAGCTTCTACCAGGACTTCGCAGCGCGCAGTCGTGGCGAGGAAGACTACACGAGCACGTCCCGCGACGTGACCCGCCTGCTCGAAGAGTTCAAGACCGAGGGCGGCATCGACGGACTCGTCATGGACCTTCGCGCAAACGGCGGTGGCCACCTATCCGAGGCCACGGAATTGAGCGGCCTGTTCATCGAGCGAGGCCCGATCGTTCAGCTGCGCGAGACCCGAGGCACGATCCAGGTACTCGACGACCCGAGCCCGACCGCGATCTACGGCGGCCCGATGGCCGTGCTCGTCGACCGCTACAGCGCGAGCGCGTCCGAGATTTTCGCCGCTGCAATCCAAGACTACGACCGCGGCATCATCATTGGCCAACAGACCTTCGGCAAAGGCTCCGTGCAGAACCTGTTCCCGCTCGACCGACTCATGCGCGGCACCGACAACGGCCAGCTGACGCTGACAATCGGCAAGTACTACCGCGTGACGGGCGAAAGCACGCAGCACCGCGGCGTGCTCCCTGACATCGAGCTACCCTCCTCCGTCGACACCGCGGTCGTCGGCGAAAGCACGCGCGACACGGCCTTGCCGTGGGATCGGATACAACCGACGCGTTTCAAGGCCGATCCTCGCCTCGCTACTGAGATCCCAGACCTGCGTACCCACCAGGCCGCACGGGCCGCGAAAGACCCGGATTACGCGTACCTGTTAAGCGATGTGGCTGCGTTCAAGGAGATCGCCGCCCAGAAGAGCGTATCGCTAAACATGCAGAAGCGCGTTGCCGAGAACAAGAAAGTCGACGAAGGCCGCTTAGCACGTGAAAACACCCGTCGTGCCGCCCAAGGGTTGCCGGCGCTCGCCAAGGTAGAAGAGCTCGAGGCCGCGGAACGTCCTGAGAACATCCTGTTGCGGCAGGCCGCCCGTGTTGTGGCGGAGCTCGCCCAAGTGGAAGGGCCTCGTCAGCGCCAGCTCGTGAGTGGCTCCGAAGGGGCACGCAAGTCCGAGGCTCGACCGCAGTAAATCACGGCCGAGGGCTAACGCATGACGGCCAGCAAGTCCCAGTAGTCGTCCGCGACCACGTTGATGCGCAGCGGCGCATCGACTGATCTGCGTGCGAGGTCGACCTCTTTGTTGGCCTGAGCACTGGGAGTTCGCGGAATCAGTTGCACGCACTCGATGCTCGGCACGGAGTCCGTGTCGTTTCGATATTTGACCTCAGTCAGCAGCAGGTCCGTCCGGCGCTTGACCTGATCGGCCAGCGTCTTCTGCTGCTTGAGCTCCTCGATCTTCTCCCGGATGCGTTCCACCATTCGGTCGCAATCGCGTCGATCGCCGAACTTCATGTCGCCGACTGGGCGCTCGGTGGAGGTTTTGCCGAGCGAAGCCAGATCGTGCTCCGAGAAGTGCACGACGAGGTGTTGGGCGAGCCCGATGATCGCGCAGTTGATCAGACGCCGGCTCTCGAGCGAGAGCTCTTCCGGCTCCGGCAGAGGCTCGCCCTGGATCTTCTCGGCAAGGTCGCGAAGCTCCGCGAGCTTCTCGTCGAGCATATGCCGACCATCCTGCAAGCCCGCGACGCGGCGTTTCAGGCCTGGCCCGCGAAACCACCGAAGCAGGCGGTTCATGCGTTCCAGCTGCTGCTCGGAACGGGTCAGGTCGTCAACCACTGCGCGGTGCTTGTCGGCGAGACCACTCACCTTCTCGTTGATGGCATCGAGGCGCCGTTTACGCTTCGCCATTTCGGCGTCCTGGACCTGTGCGCGCTCGCGCTTCTCGCGCTGCGTCTGCAGCTCTTTACCGAATTGCTCGAGCCTCTGCGCACCAATGCGCCAGAGGTGTCTAAGCTGGAAATAGACCATGGCGTTGGCGGCGGCCAGGGGGTTCGTCAGCAGCCGCTCGAGGCCCTCGAGCTGCTCTTGCGCTCGGACGATCGCGCCTTCCTGCTCCTTCAGCTTGTCTAGCAGATCGAAGCGTTCGCGCCGCAAAGCCTTCAGTTCGCGTTTTACGCCGGCTCGATTCCAGTACAGCTTCAGTAGCTGCTCTGTCGGTTCCTCGGCTTGACGATCCAGGAGCGCGCTCAGCATTAGGCACCCCGGATTCTGTAACACGGCTCCATGACGCGAATATAACGTTCGCCCACGGCGCAAACCGTGACTCAAAGCAAGGATCGAGAGGTGCAGGCCGCTCAGCGCGGGTGGCGAACGCTACGGTCCAGCCTGTGACCCACGTCGAATAGGTAGTCCAGCCACTTGTTCAACGTCATGTTCACACGCCACCGGCGGTCGAGCTCTGCGCCGCTGCTGGCCGCGAGCTCACGGAGCTTGTGGTGACAATGCCGCTCGCGGCCGCTGACCGCCTCCGCGAGGCGCGCATCGTGGTAGACCCGCAGGGTGAGATCAGGGTCCGCCACCGTGACGTCTTCTGCTTCCGGGAACCAATATGTCAGCTTCAGCGTGGTGGTGTACGGCTCACGGCGCATGATCGTCGCGTGAAGGTCGATGTCCTCTGGCGTGGCCGAGATTACGCTATCGCTCGGCCAGTTGAACGCCGCGGTCAGGTTGTGCAGCTTGACGTAGTTGCTCTCATACAGCGTCATGAGCCCGGTGAACGTACCGGGCCGATACACGCATTCCGGGATGATGAGGCTGTCCGCTAGCATGCTCATTACCCTACCACGTCACCAATCGGAGCGGCGCTTACGCCGTAAGCTCGGCGCGATCAGGCCAATCACGACGCCGCCGAATAACACACCAGCGCCCACAATGAACCAGTTCTGTTTGTCCTGGCTTGCGAGGCGGGTGTTCGAAGCAGTGAGCTCCTCGACCTCACGCTCACGCTGAATCAGGCGTTGCCGAAGGCTCTCGTTCTGGTCGCGAGTCTCCACGACGTTGGCCGCCGCCGTGCGCAGATCCGCAAGATCTTTGCTGGCTTTGTCATGATTCGAGCGCGTCTGCGCAAGGTCCGTCTTCGTGCCCCCGAGCTCAGCTGTCAGCGAGCTGACCTGCTGCTCAAGCTCCGCAGCGCGTGTTTTTGCCGTGGCGAGACTGCGTTCCGCCGCCGCTAATTTATCGCGCGCGATCGGCTCCGGAATCAGGAACCTCGTCAGGATGAAGCCCTCGGTGCCTTGGTCCTGCACGCGAACCCGCGAGTATCCAGCGCCCGCATCCTCGAGGATCTGAACAGCGGCTCCGGCCTCGAGATTGCGCAGGATCAGGTACTCGGTGCTCGGCCCGCGCCGCAATTCGACGATCGTGCGATCGGTGACGTACCGCGTCTGCGCGTGCACGCTAGTGGCGAGCAAGAGCAGAAGAATCGCAATCGGTCGAACTCGCATTCCCACGCCTCGTGAAGCAACGATGGCCCGAGACTAGCCTATCCCTGTTGCCGGCGAAACCCGGTCTTGCGCGTTTTGTGCGCAGCTTCAGGAATTGGCTTTAGGAGCTGAAAACAGGTGCTCGCGATAGAACCGAAGCTCGCGGATGGAGTCATGTATGTCAGCGAGCGCGAGGTGCATGGACTTTTTCTCGAAACGATTGCCCACCTCGGGCAACCATAGCTTCGCGAGAATCTTCAGCGTCGACACATCGAGGTTGCGGTAGTGAAAGAACGCAGCCAACTCTGGCATGTGCCGGATCAGGAACCGCCGGTCCTGACAGATACTGTTGCCGCAAATCGGCGACGTTCCCTGGTCGACGTACTGACGAATGAACGCGAGCGTCGCTTGCTCTGCGTCCACCTCGTACGCCGTGCTGGCGCGCACACGCTCGGTGAGTCCTGAGCTGCCGTGTTGCCGCGTGTTCCACTCGTCCATCGCACCCAGCACAACGTCGGCCTGATGAATAGCGAGCACCGGGCCTTCCGCCAAAACGGTCAACTCTTTGTCCGTAATGACCGTGGCAATCTCGATGATTCGATCGCGATCGGGATCGAGCCCCGTCATCTCGAGGTCGATCCAGATCAGATTTTCCTTGCGATTCACGTCAACGCTCTCCGTGGGTGCCCATGCGTTAGCCCAGCGCGCCTTTCAACGGACGGCCACCGAGCACATGCAGATGCGCGTGGAACACCACCTGGCCACCTTCACGATTTACATTCATGGCCACGCGGTAGCCGGGCAATCCGTGGTCCGCTGCCAGTTGCTTGGCAGCGAGCAGGAGCCTGCCGATCAACCCGGCATGCTCGGGATCGAAGTCGTTCAGCGTGGCCACATGAACCTTAGGTATCACGAGCCAATGGAACGGTGCTTGCGGATGAATGTCCTTGAACGCAAGGATCTCATCGTCTTCGTAGGCGTGATCGGAAGGCAACTTCCCCGCCACGATCTTGCAGAACAGACAGTCGGGATCGACAGCGTTCGCCACGTCTCAATCTCCTTCCGGATGGGCCACGATCTCCCGGCGCCCGGTCAACGCGCGCGCCAGCGTGCCGCCGTCGATGTACTCGAGCTCGCCGCCAACCGGAACACCGTACGCGATGCGGCTGGCGCGCAAACCGTGCTTGTGCGCGAGTGTTGCAACCAGATGTGCCGTTGCATCGCCCTCCACCGTGACGCTAGTGGCCAAGACCACTTCACCGAAGCGTTCAGTCGCAAGCCGGCGCTCGAGCAACTCGAGCCCGAGCTCCGAGGGTCCAATGCCGTCGATCGGCGACAGGTGCCCCATCAATACGAAGTAGCGGCCTCGGTAAGCGCCCGACTGCTCGAGCGCGAGCAGATCGGCGGGCGTCTCGATGACACACAGTTGACTTGCGTCGCGCCTGTCGCTTGCACAGAAGCGGCACAACGCTTCCTCGGTCAGCATGCGACATCGCTCGCAATTGCGGATCGAGCGCATTGCACTGTCCAGCACGGCCGCCAAGCGCCCAGCGCCGTCGCGATCCTTGTCGAGCAGGTGAAACGCCATTCGCTGCGCCGATTTAACGCCGACGCCAGGCAGACACTGCAGTGCCTCGATGAGTTGATTCAGCAGCGGCGAGTAAACGTCAGCCACGCGCGGTTAGAAAGGCAGCTTCAAGCCGGGGGGCAACGCTAGACCACCCGTGACGGCCGACAGCTTCTGTTGCACCGTCTGCTCGACCTTGCGATTGGCATCGTTGAATGCCGCAGCAACGAGATCCTCGAGCATTTCCTTGTCGTCGCCGAGCAGCGACGGCTCGATCGTTACGCGTCGCACTTCGTGCTTACATGTCACTACAACCTTGACCATGCCGCCGCCCGCAAGTCCTTCCACTTCCATGGAGGCGAGCTCGTCCTGAGCCTTCTGCATGTTGGCCTGCATTTCCTGCGCCTGGCGCATCAGCTGACTCAGGCCTTTCATATCATCCCTCGCAATCGCATCTTGGCCCTCACTTCGTCGAACGAATGCTATCGGCTTCCAGCGTCGCTTCGAACGCTGCTTGCACTGTCTTCACTGTCGGATCGCTTTCGATCGACTCGCGCGCTTCCCGCATGCGCTGATCTTCGTTGGACTTGCGAACTTCGGCCGGCGTAGGTCGTGCGGGCTTACCAGCGGTAATCGTAAGGCGTATATCGCGACCGTGCTGCTCCTGCAACGCGGTCTCAATGCGCGCACGCAGTTGCTGCGTGTTCAGATGCTCCTTGTCGCGCGGCAGCACGAGTTGCCACGCGCCGCCGGCGTTCGACTGCAGGTCGCAATTGTCGGCCAACTGTCGCGCCGCACCACGCAGATCCAGCGCCGCGAGCGCACCTGCCCAATCCGTCGACGGTACGGCTGCGGCCGCTGGCGCTTTGGCTTGCTCGGCCTTAGGCACTGCACCTTCGACCTGCGGCCTGGCACGCGCTGCGGGGGAACTCGTTGTTGCGGGGCTCACGGCCGGCGGCGCGGGAGCCGCGGCCCGCGGCGTTGCACCCACTGCAGCGGGGCGAAACGCCAGCATCCGAAGCATCGTCATCTCAAAGCCCACGCGTGGATCGCGGCAGATGGGCAGGTCACGCCGACCGTTCAGCGCAATTTGATAGTAGAGCTGCGTGTCCTCGGCGCCGAGCTGCGCGGCAAGCGGCACTGCAGCCGCGAGCTCTTCGTCGTCACTGCGGCCGCCCACGAGCTGCAGCACCGCGATGCGTTGCAGCATTTCGAGAAGGTCGTCGAGCACGGCCCCATAGTCGGGCGCTCGCTCGTCGAGCCGCGCAATCTCCGCGAGCAGCGCAGCTCCGTCCTGACGGGCCAACGCTTCGATCAGCTTGACCACGTGATCGCGATCGATGCTGCCAAGCATCGTGGCCATCATGGGCCCGTCGACTTTGCCGCCGCCGAATGCGATGCCCTGGTCGAGCAGGCTCAATGCGTCACGCATGCTGCCATCGGCGGCACGTGCGATAGCCTTAAGACCCGCGAGGTCGGCGGGCATTCCCTCGGCGGCACAGATCTTCTCGAGTTGAACCTGGATCTGCGCGGCGGTGAAGCGCTTCAGATTGAACTGCAGGCAGCGCGACAGCACGGTGACCGGCAGTTTCTGCGGATCCGTAGTCGCCAGCAGAAACTTCACGTGCGGCGGCGGTTCCTCGAGCGTCTTCAAGAGCGCATTGAAGGAATGATTCGACAGCATGTGCACCTCGTCGATGAGGTACACCTTGAAACGACCGCGCGTGGGCGCGTATTGCACGTTGTCGAGAAGCTCGCGCGTGTCGTCCACGCGCGTTCGCGACGCTGCGTCGACCTCGATCAGGTCGACAAACCGCCCTTCGTCGATCGCTGTACAGGCCGCGCACACACCGCACGGTTCCGCCACGATGCCGGTGTCACAGTTCAACGCTTTCGCCAGCAACCGCGCGACCGTGGTCTTACCGACGCCGCGCGTGCCTGTAAAGAGGTAGGCGTGATGCAGGCGATTCTGCTTGAGCGAGTTCGCGAGGGCCTGGACGACGTGCGGCTGGCCGACGAGTTGCTCGAACCGTCGCGGCCGCCACTTCAACGCCAGAACCGTGTAGCTCACGCCTGTTTATGCTCCAGAGAAAATGAGGTCCGCGTCAGCCCTACCCCGGCACCCAACCGGGCTGCTACCGCTGCTCCCTTCCGGGCCTGACGGGGTTTACAGCTGGTTGTCGCGGGGGAACCGACGCGGACCATCGCTACTTTACCAGCCTCGACCCGCCGCGTGCGATTGCTCCGCGCTGCGTTTGAAACGGCGGCGAATTCTGGGCTACCCTGCCCGCCGACTTAGGGCTTGAGTCGCAACGGGAGAGGTGGCCGAGCGGTTGAAGGCGCACGCCTGGAAAGTGTGTATACGCCCAAAAGGTGTATCGAGGGTTCGAATCCCTCCCTCTCCGCCACCACCCGATCGGACCACGCGACTGGCCGACTGAAACCGACGCGTGCCGCAGGCGCAACTACTTTCGACTGCGAAAGGCGTTTATGCTTCGCGTCTTTCTCCCCATCCGTCTCACCGAGGAATAAGACATGGCCGACAAGAAAATCATCGCAGTACTAGGCTCGACCGGCGCGCAAGGCGGCGGCCTCTGCCGCTCGATCCTGGCGGACGCCGCCGGCGGTTTCGCATGCCGCGCCGTCACGCGCGACACGACCAAGGACAAGGCCAAAGCCCTCGCTGCCGCGGGTGCGCAGGTCGTCCAAGCCGATCTCGACGACGTCGAGAGCTTGAAAAAAGCATTCGCGGGCGCCCACGGCGTCTACGCGGTCACGAATTTCTGGGAACATTTCTCCGGCGAGAAGGAGAAGACGCAGGCCAAGAACATCGCCGACGCTGCAAAGGCCGCCGGCGTCAAGCACGTGGTCTGGTCGACGCTCGAGGACATCCGCAAGTTCATGAAGCCTGACGACAAGCGCATGCCGATGTTGCAGGAGAAGTACCGCGTGCCGCACTTCGATGCGAAGGCTGAAGCCAACGCACTGTTCTCTGGCTTGCCGACAACGTACCTCGTGACGTCGTTCTATTGGGACAACCTCTACACGTTCGGCCTCGGCCCCAAAAAAGGTGACGACGGCAAGCTCGCTTGGGCGTTCCCGATGGGCACGGCCAAAATGGCGGGTATCGCGGCCGAGGACATCGGCAAGGCCGCGTATGGCATCTTCAAGGCTGGCAGCGAGTACATCGGCAAAACCGTCGGCATTCTCGGCGAGGCATTGACGATCGACGAGATGGGCAAGGTACTGACCAAGGTGACCGGCGCGGGCCCGATCCAGTACAACGCCGTCGAAGCCGACGCCTACCGAAAGTTCGGCTTTCCCGGTGCCGACGAGCTGGGCAACATGTTCCAGGCCTACCGTGACTTCGCGAAGGAGATGCTCGCGAACCGGAGCCTCGATGCCACGCGCAAACTGAACCCTGCCGCTCAGTCGTTCGAGCAGTTCGTGACGAAGAACAAGGCGGCGATAAAGACCGCGATGGGCGTCTAGCCCGCGACGAGCGTACGCTCGACAAACGCCGCGTGGGGCAACTCACGCGGCGTTTTTCTTTTACGGCTCGCTGAATGCCGACAATCACTTCACTGCGCGCTGACAAATCCAGTGTGAATAGCGCACGGCGTCGGTACAATCGCGCCTCATGTGGAAACTACTCATCGCCATCATTGTGCTCGGGGTCGGCGCTGCGGCGCTTTGGGTCAATGCAGGTCGCGCGCCTGGTCCGTCCATCGAGATCGGTGGCCCCGACCTCGTTGGCCAAACCGGTGAGATTTCGGTCACCGTGACTGCGCCGAACGGCGCACTCAAGGACCTCCAAGTCACGCTAACGCAAGGCGCGTCCACCACGCCCGTGTTCGCGCTGACGCCAGCAACGGCGAGCGAGCTCAAAGCCGAAGGCGACCGCGTCACCCTCACACGTCCCACAGGCAAAAAGGTAGTTCCTGAGCTCAAGCCCGGCACCGCAAAGGTCACAGCGTCGGCGGTGAGGCCGGTGTTGTTCGGGTTCCGCGAGGCTCGGTCCACGGTCACGCGCGATATCACGGTTCGGCTGAATCCGCCGCTGATCGCAGTGCTGTCGCAGTTTCACTACGTGAACCACGGTGGTTCGGAGGTGGTCGTGTATCGCGTCACGCCCCCGGATTCAGAATCAGGCGTGCGCGTCGGCGACTATGAGTACCGCGGCTTTCCGGCCAGCGGTGCCGGCATTCCGGCCAACGATCCCGGTCTGCGCGTCGCGTTTTTCGCTCTACTCTGGGATCAGCCCGTGAATACGCCAATCTCGGTGTTCGCACGCGATTCCATAGGTAACGAAGGTCGCGGCAGTTTCGATTACCGCGTGTTCGACAAACAATTTCGTTCGAGCAAGATACCTCTGGACGACCGCTTCCTCGCGCGCGTCGTGCCACCCATTCTCGCCAACTCGACCGAGCTGCACGTCGATGACCCTACCAACATGCTGGCCTCTTACCTCGCGATCAACCGCGAGCTGCGCCGCATGAACAACGAGACGATCACGAAGCTGTCGCATGAGACGGCGCCCGAGATGCTTTGGCGTGGGCACTTCAAGCAGCTACTGAATACGGCCGTCGAGGCCGGCTTCGCCGATCAGCGCACGTACACGTATGGCGGCCAAGACGTCGACCGTCAGGTGCATCTTGGCTTTGATCTCGCTTCTACCGCCGGAGCGCCGGTCAAGGCTGCAAATCGCGGCCGCGTGATGCACGCCAGCTGGCTCGGCATTTACGGTAACTGTGTGATCCTCGACCACGGTATGGGGCTGCAGTCGCTGTACGCGCACTTGTCTTCGATCAGCGTGCAAGTGGGCCAGACCGTGGACCGCGATGCTGAGCTCGGCCGCAGCGGCGCTACCGGACTCGCGGGTGGCGACCACTTACACTTCACGATGCTTCTAAGCGGCAACGCCGTGACGCCGGTTGACTGGTGGAGCTGGCAGTGGGTTCAGGACCGGATCATGCGCAAGCTCACGGAAGCCGGAGCCCCCGCAGCCGTGGCGGCTGACCGGTGAGCTAGCCGTCCTCTTCTTGTTGCGGCGTGAAGATCAGCTTGTCGATGCGCCGGCCATCCATGTCGACGATCTCGTAGCGACCCGTACGGTCCACGAACGTGTCGCCAACGGTTGGCAGCCGGCCGAGCTGATGCAGCGCAAAGCCGGCAACCGTATCGAAAGTCCGGGACCCACGTAGGGTCACCAAGCCCACCCGATCTTCGAACTCGCCGATTGCGACACTGCCGTCCACGAGCCACGAACCGTCGTCGCGGCGCACGAGCGATTGCGAAAGCTCGCTGCCGGTCTCAGGCATGACGCCCGCCACAGCCTCGATGATATCCGCCAGCGTCACGACGCCCTGTGTCGCACCGTATTCGTCGACGACGATGGCCATGTGCACGCCTTCGCGCCGGAAGCTCTCGAGCAGCTTCAGCACAGACGTGCCGTCGAGCACGACCGGCGGCTGGACCAGAACATCTGCCAGAGCGATCGTCTGACCCGCGAGCACGACGCGCGCAAGGTCCTTCATGTGCACGACACCGAGCGCGTGGTCGATCGTGCCGCGACACACCGGAAATCGCGATAACCGCCGGGAATCGAGCTGGGCCACGATGTCCGCCGCTGTCGCTGTCACGTCGAGCCACGCGACCTCCGTGCGCGGTGTCATGATCGAACGCGCGGTACGATCGGCGAGCCGCAGGACGCCCTCTATCATCTCGCGCTCCTTTGGCATGAACACACCGGCGCGTGTGCCCTCGGCAATGAGCAACCGCACTTCATCCTCCGTCACGGTGAGATCGCGCCCGCCAGACGCGCCCAGCAGGCGCAGCAGCCCGTCGGTGGAGTGACGTAGCAACCACACCGCCGGCGACGCGAACTGCGCAAGCCGTCGCATCACCGGCGCAAGAGTGGCGGCGATGCCCTCGGGGTCGCGCAGGGCGATTCGCTTCGGCACGAGTTCACCGATCACGAGAGACACGTACGTGACTGCCACCACGACTATGCCGATCGCAGCGGGTTCGCCGTAGGGCGCGATGGCCGCCCAGGAGTTCAGCCAATCCCGCAACTGATCGGCAAGCGTAGCGCCACCGAAGGCGCCCGCGAGCACACCGATCAACGTGATCCCGACCTGCACAGTTGAAAGAAAGTTCGTCGGCTCGTCGAGCAGGCGCATCGCTGCTCGCGCGCCTCGATGGCGCTTCTTGATGAGATTCTGCAGTCGGCTGCGACGCGACGAGACGACGGCCATCTCCGACATCGCGAGCAGAGCATTGACCAGCACCAGCGCTACGATGACGATGACTTCGGTCAGCATGTTTCGGCTCCCGGCGACTGCTCCGGCAGGGGCACGGCAACAGGCGTGTTGGATGTGCGGCGACGCGCCCCGCGAGCGCTCGCGCGGAAGCTACTTGGACTCGTCAGCTTGACGACGCTGCTGGCGCCGCTCGCGACGACTCGGCTTCTTGCTTGGGCCGGTATCGGACTTCTGCGTCGCTGGATCCGCGCGCCCACCGAGCCTGATCTGGTCCGAGAATGCCGGCGGGTCTTCCAGACACGGCTGAGTTGGCGGACGGCTGTTCGTGACCACCGGCGGCAAGCGCAGCGCGTCGGTCTCGCTCGGCGGCGTCAGATCATCCGGAATTTGCACGGGCGAAGCGGATGCGGCCTTTGCGTAGCGCCGCGTATCCTCGCAGCCCGTAGTGTTCGTGCGATGGCAGCCGACCAGCACCGCGCAGCTGAGCCCGACCGCAACAATGAGTACCTGGTGGCGCATCATCACGCAGCGGCGACCCGCACACCGGCGGCCGTCATCGCGTCGAGCACGATGCCGTGGAATTGCGGCGCGAGCGACGTGAGCGGTAGGCGAATGCCTGGGCCAATTAGTCCCATCTGTTGCACGGCCCATTTCACGGGAATCGGATTGCTCTCGCAGAACAGATCCCGGTGGAGTGGTTGGAGCGTGGAATCGATTCGTTCGGCTTCGGCACGTTTGCGACCTCGGGCCATGTCGCAGAGCCGGCGCATGCCCGCCGCGGCAACATTGGCAGTGACGGAAATCACGCCGTCCCCGCCCTGCAGCATAAACTCACAGCAAGTCGCATCGTCGCCGCTCAGCAAAGAGAACGAAGGCCCACAGGCGTCTCTGAGCACGTGCACGCGATTCAGTTCCCCGGTAGCTTCCTTGATGCCGGCGATATTCGGATGCCCAGCGAGCTTGATGACGGTATCCGGCTTCAGATCGACACCAGTCCGGCCCGGTACGTTGTATAGGATCACGGGGCGCGTGACGGCGTCTGCTACCGCAGAGAAGTGCCGCCGCATGCCCTCCTGCGTCGGCTTGTTGTAGTACGGCGTGACGATCAGAAACCCGGCAATCGGCAAACGGTCGACGGCCCGCGACAACTTCAGCGTCTGTGCCGTGGAATTGGAGCCCGTGCCTGCCACTACCGGGATGCGGCCTGCGGCGAGCTCGCACGCTTTCGCGATGACGTCGACGTGTTCCTCATGATCCAGGGTGGCCGACTCGCCGGTGGTACCCGCGACGACCAACACTTCGGTGCCCGATTCGACGTGAAAGTCGATGAGCTTCGCGAACTGGCGGTAGTTGACCTTACCGTCCGCGTCCATCGGCGTGACTACCGCAACCATGCTGCCGGATAACATCTTCGAGACCCTGCTACGCCCGTCATCAAAGGGCGCAAGATACTAACGGGCGGGTCGTAGGCGGCGCAACCGGAGCGTTGCGACACCTCGGGTTCAAGGTACACTGGCACGCTGTCCAGGCCCGAGACGCTTTGAAGAATGGAACAACTCATGGTCATCTCCGCCATCGGCGGCGACCCGACGGCTGTCGTGCAGGAGCTGACCCGAGTCATCCTCGATTGCGGGGGTAATATCAAGGAAAGCCGCATGGCTTCCTTCGGCTCGGAAGTCGCCATGCTAATGCTCGTTTCAGGCAATTGGCACACGATCAGCCGCATGGAGCGCGAGCTGAACCGGTTTGCCGGCAACAACGGCGTCACGATGCAACTGAAGCGCACCGAGCCGCGGCGGTTCGGTAAAGAACTGCTGCCCTATGCCGTCGACGTTGTAGGCCTCGATCAGCCGGGTGTCGTACACAGCCTGAGCGGCTTCTTCGCCGCGCGGAAGGTCGAGATCGCGGAGGTCTCGACGCGCAGCTATGCCGCCACCCACACGGGTGCGCCGATGTTCTCCGTTCAGATGGCGATCAACATTCCGGCCAGCGTCCACATCTCCGGGCTGCGCGAGGAATTCATGGATTTCTGCGACCAGCTGAACGTCGACGCCATCATGGAGCCGGTCAAACAGTCCTGATCCGCACGAGGCGAACATGCCCACACCGACCGTCGGCAAGAAAATTCCCGCGTTCAGCGTCACGACGACCGCTGCCGCCAAGCTTACGAACAAGGATCTCGCGGGCGCGCCATACGTTCTGTATTTCTATCCCAAGGACGACACGCCTGGGTGCACGATCGAGGGCAAGGATTTTCGCGATCAGCACGCCAAGTTCAAGCGCCGAAAAATCAGAATTCTCGGCGTGTCGCGTGACACGTTGACCTCACACTCGAAATTTCAAACCAAGTACGAGCTGCCATTCGAGCTCGTCTCCGACCCCGACGAAGCGTTGTGCCGTCTGTTCGACGTCATGAAGGACAAGAACATGTACGGCAAGAAAGTGCGCGGCATCGAGCGCAGCACGTTCCTCGTCGATGCCGCCGGCGTGCTGCGCCACGAGTGGCGCAAGGTGAAGGTCGAGGGCCATGTCGCGGAGGTTCTGGCAGCCACCGCGGAGATTTGAGGGAACGCATGGCCTTGTGGAGCAGTCTTACCGGCCAAAGGCCCTGCTGAACCAACGACAATGGCACTCTCGACAAGGATGAAGCCCTGGGCGGCCGCACTGGCCGTAGTACTGGCGCTGCCGGTGCGCCCCGCCGAGTTGCCCGACTTTGGCACCCCCGCCGACACCGCTCTCAGCAAGAGTCGCGAGTCCCAGATCGGGCGCGGCGTCATGCTGCAACTGCGCAACGCCGGCGTGGTCATGGATGATCCGCTGCTGACGGAGTACGTAACCACGCTCGGCTCACAGCTAGCGAGCCGCGCCAACGATGGCGACTTCCAGTTCGAGTTCTTCGTTGCAAAGGACGACCAGATCAACGCCTTCGCCCTACCCGGTGGGTTCGTCGGCATGAACTCGGGCCTGATCGTAGCGAGCGAGACGGAGAGCGAGCTTGCCGGCGTGCTGGCCCACGAGATCTCTCACGTCACGCAACGACACATCGCTCGCGCCGCCTACGACAACCAGCGCACCAGCATCATGTCGATCGCCGCACTGATCGCGGCGGTGGTGCTCGGCGCCTCCGGCAACGTGTCGGGCCAGGCGATGCAGGGCATGATGCTCGGTTCACAGGCACTGGCTGCGCAACGCTCCATCAATTTTACGCGCGCGAACGAGTCGGAGGCGGATCGAGTGGGCATGGAGCTGCTGTCGTCCGCGGGGTTCGATCCAAACGGCATGGCCAGCTTCTTCGATAAGCTCGGCAAGCGGTTTGGCGGCTCGAATCAGTATGTGCCCGCCATCCTGCAGAGCCATCCCGTGACGGCCGAGCGCACGGCCGAGGCCCGCAGCCGTGCGCGAACGTTGCCCGCGGTCAAACACACCGACAGCATCAACTACGCGCTGGCAAAGGCCCGGATCCAAGTCTTGAGCGCCACGACGCCGGAAGCGGCGTACGAAACGTTTCGCGGCAAAAAGGACGGCACCAGTCCCGGCGACCGCTACGGCCTCGCGCTGGCCTCGATGCAGCTGAATTTGAACGACAGCGCTGAGGCTACTTTCAAGGAGCTGATCGCGGAGTATCCGTCCGTCATCGCGTTTCGCATCGGACAGGCCGAGGCACTGGAAGCAGGCGGCTCCAAGGACGCGGCGCGGCGCAGCTACAAAGAATCCGTGCGGCTGTTCCCACGTAATATCCCGCTGACCATCAGCTACGCCGAGGCCCTCATCGCCGACGGCAAGGCGGCCGAAGCGCACGAGCTGTTGCTCGATCTTCTGAACAATGTTCCGGCCACGCCCGCCTACCTGCGTCTGATCGCGCGCGCTGCGAATGCCGAAGGCGACGCTGCGAACGCGTACTTCTATATGTCCTACTACTACGCCGCGATCGGGAATCTGCCGCTCGCGATCGGCCAGGTTCGCCTGGCGCTCGAAACCCCCGACGTGCATACGGTCGATCGCGCACGCTTCCGCGCAAGGCTCGACCAGCTGCTCGAATACCTGCCCGAAGAGCAGCGCGAACTCGCCAACGCCCCCGCCCGGCGCTGATCCGAAGCCGCTCCGCAGCTTGCGGCCGCCGTAAAGAGGACTAAAATAGTCCCATATTCCCGGGGCGGAGAACCGTCATGCTGCGGATGAGCAAATTGACCGACTACGGCACGATGGTGCTGGCCGAGTTGGCGACAAACGATCATGGCCTGTCCACGGCCAGCCAGGTCGCTGACGCAACGCACCTGACGCGGTCAACGGTCAGCAAGCTGCTGAAGTCGCTCGCCCATTCAGGCCTGGTCGTGTCCACGCGCGGAGTTCAGGGTGGCTACGCCCTCGCCCGCCCCGCCGCAGCCATCACCGCCGCCGAGATCCTCGATGCGCTCGAAGGTCCGGTGGCCCTGACCGATTGCAGCTCCTCAAGCGGTGGCTGCGATCTGGAGTCGTACTGTCTGGTTGGCAGCGCCTGGCAGCGCATCAATCACAGCATCCGCAAGGCGCTCGAGGGCGTAAGCCTCGCCGATCTCAAGGCACGCCGCGCGCCGCTACCGAGCTTACNNGGTCGCAGACCTCGTCAAACGCAAATATCGCCACGGGTTCGTCACCGACATCGAGCAGGACACCGTCCCGCCGGGATTGAGCGAGGACGTGATTCGGATGATCTCGAACAAGAAGGGCGAGCCCGAGTTCCTGACCGAGTGGCGGCTCAAAGCGTATCGCCACTGGCTCACGATGGAGGAGCCGACCTGGGCGCACGTTCGCTACACGCCGATCGACTATCAGGCGATCTCCTACTACTCGTCACCGAAGACGACTGGCACGGCCCCGAAGAGCCTGGAAGAAGTCGATCCGAAACTGCTCGAGACCTACGACAAACTCGGCATCCCGTTGCACGAGCGTGCGCGGCTTGCCGGCGTTGCTGTCGACGCGGTGTTCGACAGCGTGTCCGTAGCCACCACGTTCAAGGACAAGCTGGCCGCGGCCGGCGTCATCTTCTGCTCGTTCTCGGACGCCGTGAAGAACCACCCGGAGCTCGTGCAGCGTTACCTCGGCACGGTCGTACCCTATCGCGACAATTTCTTCGCGACGCTGAACTCAGCCGTGTTCACGGACGGATCGTTTGTGTATATCCCGAAGGGCGTGCGTTGCCCGATGGAACTGTCGACTTATTTCCGCATCAACGCGGCGAAGTCCGGCCAGTTCGAGCGCACCCTCATCGTGGCGGATGAAAGCTCGCACGTGAGTTATCTCGAAGGTTGCACCGC